>CAYOQM010000280.1:2037-3539 GCA_964406065.1 uncultured Verrucomicrobiota bacterium | reverse complement strand
CCCCCCCGTTCTTCCCCCCTCCTCCTCCGGGGTCCCGGGGCCTCTGCGCTGGATGTTGAATCAGGCTGGCATGAGGACGTTGAGGTGGATTATGGCGCCCCCCACACCTCCATCCAAGAGAGATTACGTTAAAGATTACGGTAGAGACGTTCGATTCTCGTTCCGCTATTCGCTATCAGCTATTCGCTATTCTTCACGGGCCACGGGTCAGGAGACCCGTGCCACTCCGTTTGCAAATCGCGGCAAGCCAAGTCATGTTCGGGGTACGGGGCTTCCCCGTAAAGGATCTCTCCCCTCCGCGTTCTTCACCCTCCGCCTCCGGAGCCGCGGGGGGCTCTGCGTTGGATGTTGATCCGTGGTGACTCTTCCCTTTTCGCGTCTTCCGCGTGTTTCGTAGTTACTTGGGGGGGCCGGACAAAGCCCCACTTATCGCCACGTCAGGCGCTGGACGACATGGGCCGGACGTCGGAGGAACTCGCCAAATTCCAGCAGGCTGTCTGATCCTGGCTCGCGCTTACGGAGCGCGGCAACATGCTCCCTCAGGCTCTTCTCCTGCACCGCAAGCCACTCCAACTCGCCCGCATCCAACCCAGCAACCGCATCCAACCGCTCCACAACCGCCCGCAACCGGACCAACCCAGCCCCCATCTTCTGGAGATTCTCCGCCGCCCGGTCCATTGCCTCCCGGAAAGCCGCCGAGTCGCCCGCCTGCGCTAACGCCGCGGCATGATAGCACGCCTTGGCCGCTTCCGCGTGACGAAGCCCCTCCACCATCACCGCCAGGCCTTCCGCCAATCCAAAGAGCGACTCCAGTTCATCGGCATAGCGACTGGCCTTCCGCCGCAGCTCCTCCGAGAGCGCCTGGCCCTCCGCCGCCAAGGCAGCCAACCGCTCCAGCAATGCCGGCGTCAGAACGGGGCGCAGGAAGAGCCAGCAGCCGAACGGCCCCGGCTCCCACACCGCCTGGTGCTGATTGCCGGGGGTCGGCCGATCCCGGGCGATATGGGGAAACGGGGACGCTCCCCGGAACAGCGCCTTCCGGAGGCTGACCAGCAGCAGCCACGGCCGCTGGCGAAGGTCCTTCATGATGGCGGCTTCCAGGTCCGAGCTCAAAACGTCCAGCAATCGCAGGTACGAATTCCCCTCCACGCCGTACCGCTTAGCCGCATAGCCGGCGAGGAACGCCTCGCCCTCCGGCTTCTCCCCCGCCGCCAGGGCGCCCGCATAGGCCACAAACGGCCAGATCTGCCCAGGCCCGCTGCCAAACCCGAACTCCCACGTTGTCAGCAGGAGTCCGTGAAGGCCCAGTTCCACGGCGTCGCCCGCCATGGCGGCGATGTTCGCCAGACTGCCCGCCTTGTTGACACCGAAACAGGAGCAAGTCGCGACCGCGGGCGCGGCCAGCACCTCGTTGCCTTCTTTTTTAAACCGCTCCAGCGTCTCGCGCGACCCCTGCGGCCCGTAATGCCAGTCGCAGATCAGCACGTCGCGCGGAACCTGCC
>CAYOQM010000280.1:0-2027 GCA_964406065.1 uncultured Verrucomicrobiota bacterium | reverse complement strand
GCAGCAGCATATCGCCCCACATCAGGATGCGGCGGCCCCGGCCGCGGATCTCGCCGGCGATGAACTCCAGACAGGAGGCCAGCGTCTCGCGCTGTTTTTCCGGCTCGCCGGGATACAGCCACTCCATCTGCCGGACCTCATCGCCCCCGATATGGACATACGCCGAGGGGAATGCCTCACAGATGTCGCCGATTGCGGCGCGCACGAAGGCGCGGGTCTCCGCCTTGTCCAGGTTCAACTGCTCGTACCCGCCCCAGGGCAGGCCCGCAAAGGGATCGGCCGTCAGGGCGGCATACCGCTCTGTCGCGCCGATTCCCTCGCAATGGCCGATCAGGTTGATCTGCGGGATCACCTCGACTCCGCGGGCTTTCCCGTAGGCCGCCAGTTCGCGGGCCATCGGGGCCGTCAGACTGCCGGCCGGGGCAACCCCCGGGCACGACGGGTAGTCGAAGCGATGCTCCAGGTAGAGCGAGAGCATGTTGAAGCGGCATTCAGCCAGCGTGTCGACAACCGCCTTGAGATGCGGCAGATCCGCCCGGCGGCTGCGCGCCAGGTCGTAATTCAATGCGCGAATGTTCATGGCAGCACCCGCACAAACGCCCGCCCGGAGGGATCCAGCGACGTCACGGGAATATCGGCCACGCTCAGCCCGCCGACCGACTGCGTCTTGAGCGGCGCCCAGATCTTGCGGTCCCGACTGACTTCCAGCGCCCTGGCCTTGAGCCCCAGCATCACGCCCGTGTCGGCGGACAGCTCGAAAACGCCCGGCTCCAGGCGGCGAAGCGAGGCGAACGTGCTCTGCCGGACCGTGTCCCCAGCCCCGAACCACCAGAGACGGAAGCCCTGGAGGCGCCCGAAATCCTCCCTGGCAACAGGCCCGCCCGTCAGTTTGAAGGTATACCGGCCCTCGTCCCGGTCGGCGCCCTTATACTCGGCCCGCCAGAACCGGGTGCCTTCCTCGTTCGAGGCGACCCAGTTCCGGTCCAGGCCCCGCACCACGCCGCCGGCCTGGAACGCCATCCCCAGGTTGCACACGACCGTGCCCGTCTCGGGCTCCACGTCCAGCACCCGGGCGAGATAGAAATCGGCGCCGCGCTTGAGGGTCAGCTCGCTGCCCGCGCCATTCGCCCCCACCCCCGTGATCGTGCAGGTGGTCCGGTGACCGTTTGTCCCTATTTCAAAAACACGGCCCTCCAGCAGCGGACCCGCCGGCCAGGGCGCGTCCAGCGTGATCCGCAGGTCGCGGTAGGCGGCGGCCGTCACCGAGCCGGTGCGTTCGGCTTCGGCGGTTTCAAGCGACACCTCCGCCGACAGCAGCCGCCGCCCGCCCGTGAGCGACGCCAGGCGAAGCCCCTCCTGATCCCGCGACAAACAGGCGAATTCGCCCGCAACCCTGACCTGCTTACCGGTCACTGACCACTCTCTCCCTCCCCGGCCGCCCGTCCGCGAACAGCCAGTCCGTATGGCCGTTTTTCGTCTTCACTTCCACCGCCACGGCCTTGCGGGCGTCGGTCTCGTTGTCCGCCACGGCGAGCGGACGCACGGAGTCGAGAACCGGCTCGCCGGTGTAGGGCTCGATGACGGCGGCGAAGACCCGGTTTGTTTCAGCCTCGCCCGCGTGGCGCACGTGCATCACGGTGAAGCCGTTGCCGCCGGCCTTGTTGAGATATTTCCCGGAGAGGATGCGCCCGCCCTCCTGCTCCAGCAGGTGGAGCCGGGTGTAGGCGCGGGGCTTGGCGGCCGACCAGGGGAAGCGCGCGTGGCTCTGCTCGGGCCCGAAACTGCCTTCCTTGAAGCGATTCATGCGCCAGGTCGCCACGACCGTACCCGGCGCATCCGCCCCGGAGCAGGTCGCCGGATCCGGATAATCGGCCAGGTAGCGCTGCTCGTCCAGGGGCAGTTTGCCGATCGGATTCGTCGGCGCGTTGACAGTCCACTCGTCGTCCGAGTTGCCGTTGAAGCAGTAGGTGTGGATTTTGCCGCCGGCCACCCGGTTCACATCGAACACGTAGCAATCGGGGGTCACG
>CAYOQM010000279.1:1355-3561 GCA_964406065.1 uncultured Verrucomicrobiota bacterium | reverse complement strand
AGCTCGAACGCGATCATCGGTTCCGGGTCTGGTTTGTGGGGGATGTCCAGGGCGAGGAGCGTGACCTGATCTACTATTCGCTTGTCCAGGACAAGAAACTGGACAATGCCGATCTGGTCTCCATCTATCCCAAGGTCGGCGGCACGGCGGACAACATCCGCCGTCTCAAGATGCAGCGCCTGAATGTCGGCTTCAGCCGGGCCAAGGATACCATGGTGTTTGTCCACAGCATGCCGTTGAACGAGTATTCCGACACCCGGCTGGGCGATGCCCTGAAACACTACTGGAACATCCGCGAAGCGTGCATTGATAACTATGTGACGGACGAAACCGTGTTCGGGTCGCCGGCCGAAAAGAGGCTTTACAGTCTGATCATTCAGACGCCGTTCTATCAGCGCCAGCGCGGGCACTGCCGCCTGATGGCCCAGTTTGAAATCGGGAAGTACATCCGGCAGGAATTCCACAAGTTCATTCCCCCTTACCGCGTGGATTTCCTGATGACCCTCGGCCAGAATGGTAAGGAGAAGTCGCTGATCATCGAATACGATGGAGTCGAGTTCCACACCCGCAACCCGGATGTCGTCACCGCCCAGACCTTTGACCAGGAATACTTGGAGTACGATATCCAGCGGCAATTGGAGTTGGAGAGCTTCGGGTATGGGTTTCTGCGCATTAACAAGTTCAGCCTGCAGCCCCGCCAGAAAGGCGAAACGCCGGTAGCCGTGCTGAACGAAAGACTGGAGAAGGCGTTCCAATGACCAAGGTAGTTGAAAGTCCCAAGCCGCTCTTTGATGATGCCCTTGTTGATCAATTGTTGGCCGCCAGTGAGAGTTATTTGTTTGACTGCAAGCGCATCAAGGACAAGTTGACCAGTGTGGTCGAGACGGTTGTGGCCTTCGCCAATAGCGATGGAGGGGTGATCGCTTTGGGGCTGGAAGATCCCGACAAAGGGACGGGGCGTGACCGCGTCTATGGCATTCAGGAGAATCTGGAGAACTGGGATGAGGTTCGCCGTTTGATTCACACACGAATCACAGAGCCGGGTTTGTTAACCTGCAAACCCATTGAAATCGGGTGCACATTGCGGGATGGCTCGCGCGGTTCCGTGGGTGTTCTCCAAGTCTCCAAGAGTCCCACTGTGCATTCTGTTGTCGGAGATGGGACGCTGGTTCGTCTCGAAAAGAGTAACAAGCACCTCACCGCCCCCGAAATTCGCGATCTTCAGTTTGCGAGAGGAGCCATAACCGCCGAGAGCATTCTCGAGCCGGTGGATTTTGAACTGTTGGATACCGATTTCTGGCGTCAGTATGCACAACAGCGACGACTCACCCGGCCGATTGGCGAGGCCCTTTACCATATCGGGTTGGCCAAGAAGAATGCCGAGGGCAAAATATTGCCCACTCGCGCGGCCGTACTTCTCTTCGCGGAGCACCCTTCCGGTCTCATCGCTGGCAAGGCGGCGGTTCGGATATTCCATTACCGCGGAAACCGAACGGAAACCGATCCCAACACCAATCTCATCAGGAAACCCATCACCATTGAGGGCCCCATCATCCAAGTGATTCAGGACAGCTTGACCGCCTTGGTTGACGAATTGGCACACGGTATTCAAATGGGGTCGTTGGGATTCGAAGTTGTCCATAAGTATCCCGTGCGCGTGTTGCGGGAGGCGATCACCAATGCTGTGATTCATCGTGATTACCGGCTTCCCCGCGACATTCACATCCGTCTTTATGCGGATCGGATTGAAGTCGAAAGTCCCGGATTGCTGACGGGGCCGGTCACTTCGGAGAACATTAGCCGAATCGGCACCTATGTTCGTAATCCGCTTTTGGTAGGCAGTTTACGTGAATTCCCGAATCCTCCGAATCTCGATGCTGGTGAGGGCGTCCGTATGATGTTTGGAACCATGCAGAGTACAGGACTTTATCCGCCTCTCTATGTGACCAGACCGCTTATTGAACGCGAGGCCGTAGTCGTGTTCCTTCGGAACGAAAACCGACCCTCTGCGTGGGTCCAGGTCAGTGACTTCATTGATAAACATGGTTCCATCCGGAATGCCCAAGTTCGGACCATTATGGGCACTGAAAATGTTCTTGCGGTGTCAAAACAGATAAAGAAGTGGGAGACGATGGGCTTGCTTGTCGTTGTGGATCCCCTTGCAAGTAAAGCGCTTAGGAGCTATGTAAAGTCTGGATCAGGTGCA
>CAYOQM010000279.1:0-1345 GCA_964406065.1 uncultured Verrucomicrobiota bacterium | reverse complement strand
GATGCCATTATCCGTGGGCAAAGGATAACGACCTTTCGAATAGTCTCATCTCGTTGCGGTTGTGTGTGTTGTGCATTTGTTCATTATCTATTGGTATCGTAAGTCATTCATAACGATGATGTTATCGTTTGGAGATTCCCATGCCTGATATCACCCTGACCGAAACGGAAGCCCAGGCGCTTCTCCGCTGCTTGAACGACCGGGTCGAACCCCCGGCCGACCTCGCCGCCAAACTCTTTCCCAGCGTCCAGGCCAAGTTCGATTTTCGCACCCTTAACGCCCGCATTCCCACCATCGAATACGCCGGCAAACGCTCCGAGGCTGCCATACTCAACGAGGCCTCAGCCTTCGGCGCCGGCTCCCCGCTCCAGGTCGTCCGCTTCTTTCAGGGTGGCAAACTCCGGAAAGGGAATCTCCAGCCCGACCTCTTCATCCGCGAAACGGGCGAGACCTATGAAACCGGCTGGAAGAACCTCATCGTTCAGGGCGACAATCTCCAGTTCCTGAAAACCTGCTTTATCAACCAGGATCCCATCATTAAGGACAAGGTTAAGGGGAAGGTGAAACTTGTCTACATGGACCCGCCGTTTGCGACTAAAGGTGATTTCCAGGCTAAGAATGGCGAGGACAGTTATAGTGATAAGGTTGATCGAGCAGAGTTCATCGAGCAAATCCGAGAGCGACTGATCTATTTGCATGAGGTGCTGGCTACCGATGGCAGCATTTACATCCATCTGGATTCCAAGATGGTGCACTACATAAAAGTTGTCATGGATGAGGTATTCGGTACTGATAACTTTCGCAACGAAGTGATCCGCATTAAGTGCAATCCTAAAAACTATACAACATCCGGGTTTGGGCACATTCACGACACGATATTGTTCTATTCACGGTCGACCACAACAACGCTCAATCGCATATTTAACGAACGGGACAATGAACAAACGGCGGTTGATTTTCCGCAGAGTGACTCAAAGACTGGTCGTCTCTATACAACGGTCGCACTTCATGCAAAAGGGATTCGTCATGGACCGACAGGAAAACAATGGCGGGGTGTTATGCCGCCGTCTGGCCGCCACTGGGCCTTCGTTCCGGAAACATTAGACCAATTTGATGCCGAAGGACTCGTCGAGTGGTCGGCCACTGGAAATCCCCGTCTCAAGCGTTTCGCCGACGAAGACGAGGGCAAGGCCGTACAGACGATCTGGGAGTACAAAGACCCTGGTGATCGACTGGCAGATTATCCCACCCAGAAGCCTGAGATCATGTTGGAACGTATTATTGCAGCCAGCAGCAATCCCGGCGACCTCGTCATGGACCCCTTCGGCGGCTCCGGTACCACGGC
>CAYOQM010000278.1:0-3570 GCA_964406065.1 uncultured Verrucomicrobiota bacterium | reverse complement strand
GATAGGGATTTCATGGCATTGCGGAGTAGGGGGCGCCTATAGTGTGACGGTAATTTACTGCAATGTCTCTAAGCAATTGTACTCACTGCAAAAGTGGGATACTCCCAAAAGATTTGCCAGTCAACTAGGTACTGTGTTCTCACTGCATTCAAAATGGCTGAAATTACTATAGGGCTAACTATTCAGCCATTGGCAATGAACTTTCCTCAGTCAACCAGGTTTTAGGCATTTGTACTCCAAGTATTATTGCATTGATTGCATCAAGAAAGAGAAGAGCTAGCCATAAAATATGATTGCTCTCAAATTTAACGGCAACTATAAGTGTGGGCAAAAATCCTACAAGTGCGATCAGGCTTGAATTGCGTAGGATGACTCCTTGCGCTAAACCAAGAAAATAACCATTGAGTGTAAAACTGATTGAACCAAATATCAAAACAAGTAGCAACCAAGGAACAAAAATATTAATTCCTTCAATCACTTCTGCGTGATCGGTCAATAGACTAAAAACCGCATCAGGAAATAGACAGCTCATGCCGCCGAAAAATAACCCGATCAGTACAGCTACGATAACAGACACCTCCCCTAAAGGCTTTAACTGTTCTTTTAATCCCTTACCCTGAATATTGCCCACTAAAGTTTCCGTTCCAAATCCTAATCCTGTGACAAGATAAAGACTAAAATTGAATATCTGTAAAAGTAAAGCATTTTGTGTATAGATAATCGTTCCCAATTGCGCCCCCTCATAGTTGAACAATAAGGCAGCAGAGAACATCGCTAAATTGCCAACAAAAATATCTCCGTTCAGAGTCAGGCTGGAGCACATAGCATTTAAGTCTAGGATTTTTCCAGCTAAAGCTTTTATCTCTTGCCACTGAACTATTTTGAGTAGAAAGATAAATCCCACCAAAAGAGAGATATATTGGCTGATTGCATAGGATATTCCTGCTCCAGCACTTGCCCAACCTAAATAAATAATAAACAAGTAGTCAAATGCAATTTTAGTGAGATTGCCACCAACTGACAAGCTCACAACTAAAGTGTTTTTCTCCTGTCCTAAAAACCAACCGAGAAGAACAAAATTTAGCAAAATTGCAGGTGCTCCCCAAATTTGATTATGAAAATAGGCTTTGGCTGAAGCGAGTACCTCTGGTTCTATGCTTAGTGTAGAAAACACTAATTCTCCTAAAGGATACTGCAAGACAATGATTACTATGCCAAGCGGTAGGGCCAATAGGCCATTCCGTAATCCCACTAGCAATACGCCTTCTCTATCATCTTGTCCTACAGCTTGTGCTGTGACTCCAGTAGTGCCCATTCGTAAAAAGAGGAGAGTGAAATAAAGAAAGTTAAGAATATTTCCAGCAAGTGCGACTCCAGTTAAATGATGGATTTCCGAAAGGTGTCCCAAAAAAATTGCACTAACCAGATTAGCCAATGGTACCATAATGTTAGAAAGAACGTTGGCTATCGCTAGCCGAAAATAACGGGGTAAAAAGTCATAATTACTACTGAGAGACAGGTCCATAACTAATAGTCTTCTATATATAGTTAAAATTATTCCGCATTCTACCTAAATTTGGCATCCCCCAGGGCCATTTTATTCTCAGCAATGAGTTTATCAAGGTTTTGGCCATCCTGTAGAATTAATGCACTTAATCGTTCAAGTGCTCTTATGCCTAAATTTTCAATGATTTTGCTGATTTTATCCTACAAAACTTTGGTTTAATCACTATAGATTCACTTATTTAAAGTTAATTACAATGCCGGGTGGAACACCTAATTTAACATCAATAATTATATCTTTGAAGATCGAAATATGGTTTGATTCGATACTTTGATGCAAGTTTTTAGCTAAAAAAACAGCATTGAGAATTGCAATTAGTAACTTATTGGTTGGATTGCCTAATCTAATCTGTTCTATTAACTCAGGTTTGACGTCATTAATTGAGCCTCTTAGAGAAGTTTTTATCTGAGGTAATAATCCTACTTCAATATTAAAATTTTGAACAGAAAAGCCTAAATTCTCTAGACAGGGAAGCATAAGCTTAAATTCCTCAAGAACTGAATCAAGTTTTTCTTTAACGATGTCAGTAACTTCTGAAGCTTCCTCCTGGATCAGGCTAGATAAACTTTCAGTCGTTGTCGTTAAGTTTTTAGGAAAATTAATTTTATTTTGATTCCTATAATAAGTAATAATTGCTATAGAAGCCAGTGTTAATCCCGTCCAAACTAAATTGATAGTGGGTGTAGAAAAGGTCATGGTAAGTTGATTTAATAATAAAATGTAAAAGATATCCACTGAGACTGTTTAGGGGAGTTTAAACCTCGTTAGTCACGCTAGAAAACATAGACTCAACTTGAGTTGAGAAGTATTAAGCATGTGACGCAACAAGGGAAATGGTTAAACCCTGAAATCCCTACTGAATATAGACAGCAATTCTCATTTCAGAACTCTTTTGCCAAAGATGGCGTTTCGAGCTTAGATCGCCTAATGGAAGCATAGGCTTTTCAGACAAAGCTCTTGAGAATATTCGCAATAGCTAGAGACAAGATACGGTCAAGGCTTTCATAATAAAATTGGCTGGAATATAGATCCCAGTCATTGACATTTTGTATACATGTCGAAAATATACTGTCAACCTGCGGAATGTAAGATGTAGAGTAGATGCCTGAGGTAGATGTTTTTAATTATAAGCACCCGGATGCTGAATCGTCTATGGACTCCAAGGGCTCTTTAAATGTTCTTCGTAACTACTCAAGCTCAGTAGATCGAAAACTCATGATGACACGGGTAAATATATAGCGCAGACAAGGAGAAAACGTTGGCTTCGGATAAATCGCCTGAATCCCCATCTGACGCATGATCCGCCCCACTCGATTATGATTCACCGGCTCTCCCTGTTGTCTCAACCAGGCGGTCATTCGGCGCACGATGTAAAAGGGCGTCGCCGTATATTGGGCACTGGTTCGTTAAAGTAGGAGAGCTTCAAAGCCCATTGAATTGAGCAATTCAGCCATTGAGATAGGCCGAATGGTGAAGCCCATGACCATCGCGGGGGTTCTCTTGCCCTGGAGCCCCCAGTGGGGGCATACCCAATTATGGATCAACCGCTGAACGTCCACACTTCGCTGTAAGCCCTCGGTGGTCTTGGCGTAGAGGTTCTGGCGACGACGGTAAGCGCTACACCGCCGCCGGAGGGCCGCATTGTTCGCCTCATTATGATTGGCATGCACCTCGGAGACCGGACTCAGGGCGGTGAAAGGATGATCCACGTTGAGCCAGACGACCCGCCGCTGGCCCTGAGAGCCCTTAATCTTGATGGCCACTTCTAAGCCTTCGCGCCAGACCTTGCGGAAGGGATAAGTCGCCGCCAAACCCGAGTTGGACAACCGCTCACTGGCCAACGGCCACAGGGCTTTGCCATAGCGTCGCTCCCCGTCCGTGAACCAGCGGATGGTATGGGCGTCTTGCGCCCACGCCCAGGTGTCCTGAGTTCCCTGGGTAAATAGGGTCTCCTCTTTGCGCCCCGCCTGCGCGGTCACCCAGTAGCGGCTCTCCCGCTCCAAAAA
>CAYOQM010000277.1:0-3598 GCA_964406065.1 uncultured Verrucomicrobiota bacterium | reverse complement strand
GATTTGGAGTGCGGCGGCTTGACGCCGCTTTCACAAGGCCTGGCTTGACAGGCCGCCAGCACGTCGCGTCAAGCCGCGCCGAAGAACAGCGGCGTCCCGCCTCCGCAAGGCTCCGGCGAGGCATGCAAGCCGCCGCACTCCAAATAAAGCCTTTATCTTGATCTTGCTGTCGTGTAGATGCTATCCTGTAGCAATCATATGAAGAAACATCATAACCCATTCCAAATACGTGAAATACCTGTTGATGGGCTGTTTTGTAACCGGCAGAAGGAATTGTCGGATTTGATGTCCTATGCAGCGGCGGGATGACGCTCCCCCCCCTTCCTCCCGATGAATTCGGACCTTTTCTGGCCGCGTTATTCCAGAAGGCGGGTATGAAATGCTCCGAAACTGATTCCTTATTGCCTTGGCGCGCGCCCTTGCCTCGGAAGAGACGACCTCGGTTTTTGCAGCGGATTTCATGGCCCGCCATGATCTTGGCTCGACCGGTGGCATCCAGGGGGCGCTGAAGAAATTGACACGGCTCGACATCATTGAACGGTTGCCGGATGGACAGTGGAAGGTGACCGATCCGGTTTTCAAACGATGGTTGATCAGTCAGGCCCGATGAAGCACTGTAGCGCCGATCTGCGATCGGCTGAATTTCCCGACCACAGGTCGGGCTACAGAAGAGGAAAACGATTCTGCTGTGATCATCACCATCTCTAATCTTTATCCCCGTCCCGATCAGAAGACGCGGGGAATGTTCAATTTCCAGCTCTTCAGCGAGATGGGGAAGTGGTTATCGGTTAATGGTTATCAGTTATCGGTTAATGGTTATCGGGCAACAACCCATAACCAACAACCAATAACTAATAACCACTGCGACTACCTCAACCTTTGTCTTGTGCCTGAATGGCGGATCTGGAGATGGGGGGTGATCCGCAAGTGGCAGGCACCGGGTCTGCCTTCCGGCTCCGACACACAGAGTCAGGCGTCTGACTCGACCCGCTATGTGCCCGTGTTCTATCTGCCCTTTATCGGACGAAGCCTGAGTTGGTGGTTTTATTACCGGGCGATTGGGAGAGTTGTTAATGGTTATTCGTTATCCGTTATTGGGAGACAATCAAAAACCGATAACTCCGAACCGCTAACCACTAGCCCCGTTCTTCTTGCTTCCTGGCTCTATCCTGATGCCGTAGCTGCTGCACGGGTGGCGAAGCAGCATGGGTTTCCGGTGTGGCTCCGACTCCACGGCAGCGACCGCTTCCATCTCAATAGCAAGTTTCGGAGGAAACTTATCTTGGAGGCGGCCGACTATGCCAAAGGTGTGATATGCAACTGTAACTCGGTGGCAGAAGTGCTAATTAAACACGGTATTCCAAAATCCAAGATCCACATCGTTCGAAATGGCGTGGACACTTCCTTGTTCCGGATGCGGAACGAGGAAGAGACCATAGACCAGAGGGGAGAGGAGACTATAGACCTTAGACCCAAGACCATAGACCAGGGGGTGGGAGGGGAGACCATAGACCATAGACCTCAGACCCCAGAATCATTCCGGTCTAATGTCCATGGTCTAAAGTCTAATGTCTATGGTCTAAGGTCTACCGTCTCCTCTTCATCCCCTCTCATCCTCTTCATCGCCAATCTCGTCCCCGTCAAGGGGCCGGACATTATGTTGAAGGCGTTTGCTGGAGTGGTTAAAGGTTATTCGTTACCCGTTATTAGTGAAAAGACTAATAACCAATCACCAATAACCGATAACCAATCACCAATAACCGATAACCAATCACCAATAACTAATAACCACCCCCTCCCCCTCCTGGTCATCATCGGCTCCGGCCCCCTTCGAAAGCAACTGGAACGTCTGGCGGGAAGGCTGGGCATCGCCGACCGCGTTCATTTCCTCGGCAACCGTCCCCACAAGGAAGTGGCACTGTGGATGAATCGGGCGGATTGCCTGTGCCTGACCAGCCGGAGCGAAGGGATGCCGAATGTGGTACTGGAATCTCTGGCATCGGGCCTGCCGGTGGTGGCAACACGAGTGGGGGCTTGCCCTGAACTGCTTGACGGCGAGCCGGCGGCCCGGTTGTGCCCGAGCGAGGATGTGGAGGCGATTAGCGCTGCCTTGAGCGATTTACTGGCGTCCGGGGTGAATCGTCAGGAACTGTCCGCCAAATATGCCGCATCCAACTCCTGGAGCAAGCAGGCGGAAACGATCCTGAAACTGGTTGGAATGGGAGAATAGCACAATAACACTGGCAGCCCTATGGGATGACAGTGTTTGGTTGACATTTCAGTTAATCTGAATAATTATTCGATCATGTCTGTAAGCATATGTGCAAACTATCATGAGGTCCGGGATGAGCTTGTCGCCAGGCTCAAGGATCCGGCGCCGGGGCGTGTCCAGATTTTGAGCGGTCCGAGACAGGTGGGGAAAACAACCCTCCTTCTGGAACTGGCCGCCGAGTTTGCCGGCAGAGCCCACTATGTTACCGCGGATACGATGGAAGCTCAGGTGTCCGGATGGTGGGAGCAATTGATCCGTCAAGCTGAGGCGCGGGCCCGGCAGACTGGCGGAGATGTTCTGTTGGTGGACGAAATTTCCTATCTGCCGGATTGGGCCAGGCATCTGAAAAGTGCGGCGGATAAGATCTGGCGTCTCAAAACCCCGCTGCATCTGGTGGTATCAGGATCCTCGGCTATCCACTTGGGGAAGGGGTCGCGGGAAACCATGGCGGGGCGATTTGAACGCCTTAGGCTCTTGCATTGGCCGGCGTCGGAACTCATCAGGTGTTTCCGCCTCAAGCCCAGGGATGCTGTTCTCCAATATGTCCAGTCTGGAAGTTTCCCCGGGGGAGAGCGACTGTTAGGGAACCCCGACCGGTGGCGTGCCTATCTCCGGGATAGTATCATTGAGCCGGCCATCGGGCGTGATATCCTGAATCTTGAAGCGGTCCGGAAACCCGCTTTGTTGCGCCAGTTGTACGCGGTGTCCACCGGGCATCCGGCGGAGATCGTATCCCTGCAGAAACTGGCGGGAGAATTGGTGGAAAAGGGAGCGCTGGAGACGATCGCCCACTATCTTCAATTGCTGGAGGAGGCGTGTCTTGTCGCCGGGGTGCGCAAATATTCCGAGCGGACAGTCCGCCAACGGGCCGCTCCACCCAAACTGCTGGTTCTGAATCACGGGTTGATGGCGGCGATGGGGTCGCCGCCGGATCAGGAGCGTGACCCGGCTCGTTGGGGGCGATGGGTCGAGAATGCCTGCGGCGCCATGGCGTGGAATTCCGGTCAGGCGGTGTCGTACTGGCGGGCTGAACCGTTGGAAGTGGACTGGGTTATTGAAGGAAGCTGGGGGGGCTGGGCAATTGAAGTCAAGACGGGTAGTTGCCGGACACAGGATCTGAAGGGAATCCTGGAGTTTTGTCGCCTCCATCCCCGGTTTCAACCTCTCTTGCTATGCAATGAAGGCGACGAGGCGACCGGGCGCGATGCGGGTGTGGCAACACAAAATTGGATGTCATTCCTGCTGAATGGCCCTTCAGGAACAATGAGCGTGTGAAACTCATGTAGTAACCGCCGTCTCGGCGGTACAGGGGCGAAGATGCAGCCG
>CAYOQM010000276.1:0-3601 GCA_964406065.1 uncultured Verrucomicrobiota bacterium | reverse complement strand
AACCACCGGCGGCAGTCTAGGCTCGCAAGCTCGCCAGACTGCGCCGGAACGTTGGGCTGAGACGATGACAATGAAGATCATACTGGGAACGATCCTTGGTTGTGCGTTGCTGACAGCACTTCATGTGCTGCGCACGCGCTACCTTCTCCATCGTCGCGGATGGATCACTCGCGGTGCGGGCCGGGACCAGATTGAATATGTTGAGCGCGGCAATCGCTGCATCACTTTCTACGCAGAACTCATGGGACGCGGTCCAGTCAGTCGAGTGTTCACGATCCCTGTGACGACTTGGGATCTGACACTCCCAGAGTGGGCTCGTGGACGACGGGACGAAATCGTCGCACGGCTGAAGGCCGACTTTCCTGAACCGAAGAATGAGTTTGAGGAAACATGAGGAGCCCAACAACACGCCGGAGGGTGTTCTCGCTCCGCTCGAAACCCTCAGCGTGAGCGTTGGGGCGAGAAGATGAAGAAGAAGACCATAGTAATCGTGTTCATCTGTGCTGCGGTACTCGCAACCGGCACCTTGGTGCTGCTACACCTTCTTGTGGCAAGTGCGCGTCCCGTAGGCGGCTCTCCGCAGCAGAGGTGCGGCAGGAACCTCAAGCAGATCGGGCTCGCAATCGAGATGTACGAGTCGGACTCAGGCTGGTGGCCATCGACGTTTCATGATCTCGGCCGCTATGTCAGTTTCCAGTCCAAGCTCTTCGTGTGCCCAGTAACGGGAGCAAAGCCAGGGGAGTTTGCAGATGTCAACAGGTGGACCAGCTACACGTATGTTCCCAGCGCTCCCACATCATCTCCAGCGGTCGTCGCAGCATACTGTGATCCGACCCACCACGGAGGGAGCGGTGCCATGGTCCTCTTTGTCGATGGGCACACTGAGTGGTTTTCGACTGATGCGTTTGAACAACTCAGAGAGAAACACAATCTGAAATAGGAAGCCCCAACAAGATGCGTGCAGGCTATATCACGCTGGCGCGCGAAAAGCCTGACGCACGACGTTGGGTTTAGAGCGAAGAGACAATGATCACCGTCGTCTACATCTTGGGAGTATTGGTCGCTACGCTCATCACGCTTGTTTGCCTTTGGCTCGCACTCAAGATCGTCGGCGGGGGCGCGTCCTTTCTCACCTTGCTCACGCTGGCCTTTGTGACTTCCCTGCTTGGCATCATCCCCTTTGTGGGGCTCATTCTCTCGATCGCCGTCCTCGCCTACCTTTTGCACCAAAAGGCAGGCACACCGACACCTCTATCGGCTGTTCTGGCGGCGGGTATCACAAGACTGCTGGCAGCATTTGCAGTCGTCGGCCTGAGACTTTGGCTTATGTCAAAGGGAATATGAAAACGGAGAACCCAACCACACCTCGCAGTCTACGTCGCGTTCCGCGCCGAACCTGAAGGTGAACGTTGGCTGAACGATGATTACAACGTTTTCCAGAATCCTGTGCGGCCTGGCCTTGCTTCCGGTGCTGTATGCGGGTGCTAAAGGCGAGGGCCGGTACGGATGGCGACAAGTCACAAACGCATCGAATCCTCTCATTCAGGGAATTGCGGGCGACTGGGTGTCTGCCGAGTACGCATACGCCTCAATGGCGGGAAACTACCGGCAATCACTCAAACGGTTGTCTTTCCGTCCCGACGGTTCTGTAGTGTGGCGCCGCGAGGATCTAGCCGGCGGACCGGCAATTGTGATGACCAATGAGTACTCTTGGTGGGAGCAACTAGATCAAGGCACGGTTTTGTACTTGGCGGCCACCAACCATGCGGGCCCTTGGTCTGAAGTCGCAACCGTGCTTCTGCGACATGCCAGCCTGCAGACGAACTGGCTGCTTGTGGGCGACGTTCTCACGGGTATGCCGGACGAGATGTTCCCGGTGCCTGCGTTCTTCGTGCGGGAGAAGAAGGCCCAGTTTCTGGCAGAACCGCATGCAGCCGACAGAAAGGGAGCGGATGGTTCCAATGGCTCTCCGCGCCCAGTCAGCTGGTCCCTGGTCAGCATAGCGTTCTTCTGCGGCTGTTTGATTTCCGCTGCCATCTGTGGCGCATTAACCAGAAAGAATGAAGCAGCCAACAAGGCCCTCCAGAGCGACTCCGAAGGGCCCGTGGACGGGCCTTCCGGAGTGCCTGAGGGCTGACGTTCGGCGGAGACGAGATGACGGAAAGGCGATCCATAGTTGACCGGAAGGTGCATCTGCAGGGGTACTCTCGCTTTCAGCGTTCAGGCGTGCTCCGGGGTGGCGCCGGTATCCGCTTCGTCTATCCGTCCGGCGCCATCTATGACGTGCCGCGGGCCTATCTCGCGACCTGGTTCAACACGCTTCCGCGACGGACGCCGCGTATTCAGGCATCTCGGGTGCTCGCAGGCGGGATGGTCACACGGGTCTACTTCTCCGGCCGTCATTCTGTGGACGTTGCATGGGACACTGTCCTCATGGCATGTGAACCCGCCTACGAGCATTTCGGAGGCCTCACGGAGGAGTCTCGTCGGTTGACCAAAGAGGGGGTCAGGCAGTACGGCAAGTTCCGGATAGAGGAGCGCCGAACCACGGCCTGAACCCTACCGTTGCCCCGCGCGGCCGCGGGTCAACGTCGGGTTAGGCCGGGCGTTGGCCGAGGAGAAGAAATATGAAGACTAGACCGAAGCATATCCTCGGCAACGGACTCTTCACTGTCGCTGTCGTGGCACTGGCATGCCATGCCGGATGTTCGAAGTCACCCTCTATCGTTATCCAGAGCAACACGGTCGTTGTTCGCAGCGCCACTTCCAACGAGGTCGTTCTGTCTGTCCAAGCCAAAGCCGGTTCACGCGTGTGGATCGAGCATCATGCCGAGCAAGCGGGGCTCTGCTCGATTCCGCAAGAAGACGTTAACGCAACCGTGACTTACAGAATCGAGAAAGAGGGATACTCGATCGCGGGTCTTGCCCGGACCCACAACACGATGGCCACCGATGTGGCGTTCCACGAGACACCACTCGTTACGAACAACGTTGTCGAGATCGGAACGTATTCTCAATGGGGCCACACAGGGAACAGGATCGTATTCAAGGTGGAATGAACGGCCAACAAGCCGCCGGACTCGTACGTTGAACCTGCACGGACGCGGGTTCAACGCCGGTCAGCGGTAGCGTGTGGCAAGGGAGATTGAAATATGAATGACCAAGCAAGACTATGGATATTCGGACTTGTCTTCCTTGTGCTTGGGGTGGTGTTCCTAGCACGAGGTGTCAAGCTCATCGGCAAACCCTTTCGGATCATCCACATCCTTTCCGGTACGATGCTGTTGATAGCTGCCTGCACCAAGTTGTACTTTGCGCTGACATTCGAAGACCGAAGAGCGAAGGCGACGGCGCGTAATGAAATGTTGAATTTGCAAAGCCGCGAATACGAACGTACCCTCCAAGAGAAGAACGAACAAGAACTCCAGCAGCGCATGCCTTTGCTCCGAGGTGGATCCCCGGAGGATTCGGAAAATAAGAAGGATTCACACAACGAAGCGTCGCAGGCTATCGGCGCAGAAGCTGCGCCTCAGCCTGAACGCTGAACGTTCGGCAGGAGAATTGAGATGAAGAAGACCATCATGGCCACAGTGTTGTGCCT
>CAYOQM010000275.1:2108-3602 GCA_964406065.1 uncultured Verrucomicrobiota bacterium | reverse complement strand
GGCAGGGCGAGGCGTTTACGTTCGACTACGATCTGCCGGACGAGACGGCGTACTGCGAGACCTGCGCCGCGATCGGGCTGGTCTTCTGGGCCCATCGCATGTTGCAACTGACCGGCGAGGGCGATTTCGCGGACGTCATGGAGCGGGCGCTGTACAATGGCTGCCTGAGCGGGGTCAGCCTCGATGGGCGCCGGTTCTTCTATGCCAACCCGCTGGCGGTCTATCCGGAGGCCGCGCGCGGTGCTGCCGGACACGTGGCCGGCGCGCGCCAGGAGTGGTTCGGCTGCGCCTGCTGCCCGCCGAACATCGCGCGGCTGATCGCCTCGGTCGGGGAGTATTTCTATTCCGAAAGCGGCTCCACCGCGTGGGTGCACCTCTATGCCCAGGGCGACAGCACGTTGCATGTGGCCGGGCAGACGGTCGGCCTGAAGGTCGCCACGAAGTATCCCTGGGACGGCGCGGTGAGCCTGCGTCTCACCCCGGAGCGCGCCGCGCGCTTCACCCTGGCGCTTCGGATTCCCGGCTGGTGCTCGAAATACACCCTGACGGTGAACGGTAAGGCGATCCGCACCAAACCGGTCAAGGGCTATGTGCGGATTGCGCGACAGTGGCAGGCAGGCGATACGGTGAAACTCGTGCTCGATATGCCGGTCATGCAGGTCGAGGCAAACCCGCGGGTGCGCATGAACTGCGGCAAGGTTGCCTTGCAGCGCGGGCCCATGGTCTACTGCCTCGAGCAGAAGGACAACGGGGTGGAACTCCGCGAGGTCACGCTGCCGGCCAAGGCTGCGTTCAAGCCGGTGTTCCTCAAGGATCAGATGAGTGGCGTGGTCGTCTTGCGCGGCAAGTCCCTGCGCCGGCGGCCGCAGGACTGGGCGGGGGGGGCGCTCTATAGCCCGGCTCCGACCGCGCGCCGGACGGTGACCCTCACCGCCGTTCCCTACTGTGTCTGGGGCAACCGCGCGCCGGGCGAGGAGATGCTGGTGTGGGTGAACCGCAGCCTGTAGGGCCGATAAGACAACAGCGCTTTTTTTAACCCGGAACCGCACGGAGACTGTAAGCATACATAAAGGAGAAGGAGCGTTCATGAAACTGGGAGCATTCACAACTTTTACGCCGGAGTACACGTTTTCGGAGGCCTGCCGGATGATCAAGGCGCTGGGCTATGACGGCGTGCAGCCCCGCATCGTACCCGCCGCCTCGGCGGGGTTTGATCCGTCAAGGCCCTTCTATCCCTGGGACAACAATAAGTCCAGCATCACCGAGGATGCCTTCTTTGCCGATCCGGTCGCCGCGCTCAAGCCCGCCAAGGACGTCGGCCTGGAGATCACCTCGGTTGCGAGCTATACCTCGACGGCCGACATGAAGCGTGCCGTGTCCATGGTCAAGGCCTGCGGCAAGGCTGGCATCAGGAATGTCCGCGTGACCGGCTTGCCCATGCCCAGTGAGGCCCGGTTTGATGCTGACGCCTTGCTCGACCAGTGCCGCGGCAGC
>CAYOQM010000275.1:0-2098 GCA_964406065.1 uncultured Verrucomicrobiota bacterium | reverse complement strand
GGTACAGGAGGCGAAGCAAGTCGGGGTCCGTCCCTGTATCGAACTTCCCCCGGGCATCTTTTGGCCGGGCGCCTCGGGGGTGATGAGAATCCTGAAAGGCATTCCTCCGGCAGACGTCGGGGTTCTCTTCGATCCGGCTAACATGATCGGCGATGGTTGGGAAGTGCCGAAGGTCGCCTTGAATGTCCTGGGACCGTACCTGGCTGAAGTGCATGTCAAGAATACCAGATGGGTTCCTGATGTTACCGAGAATGGCATCACCCGCTGGAAGACGGAAGCGGCGGACCTTGAAAACGGTTGCGTGAACTGGGTCGAGATCATCGCGCAGTTGAAGGTGCATGGCTATGATGGCTGGCTCATCGAAGAGGGGCATACGGCCAACCGCGACACCTATCAGCGTCTGAAGATGGCGTGCGAGTTACTGAGAAAGCTGATCTGACGCCCGTGGCAGCCACCGGGGCGATAGACGCATAGGAGTCAACGACAAGTACGACGAGATGAACGCCGATGCCATGATGAACCGTCTCCTCCACAGTGTTAGCCGTGTCTTCGACTCCTATGCGACCGTCCACGGCGGGCGATGCAAGCAGGTGCTGCTGACCTCCTCCTTTGCACCGGCCTTTGGCGCCGCTCGCGGGGCAACCCCGGAAGGCAACCGGTCCGGCGCGCCGCTGCCGACCCGGCCGGGAAAGCTGCTGGACACGTCCGTGAAAGCCCTGATGATCGGGCTGGTGCTGGGCGTCGCTTCTTCCGTGGCCGGGACGGCGGGCTTAGCCGCCGCCGCCATTCCGGCGGATGCCGTCAACATGGCCGTTGACCAGGCGCCTTCGCGTGACAGCCTGGAAACGATGCAGGCGCGCCAGCGGCAGGCCGCCTGGCGGAAACGCCGGATCATCATGAACAATGACGGGGGCGACTGCTTGTTACCCACCAAGCCTGTCGAGCCGCGGACGGTCGAGAACTTTCTGGCCCAGCGCACCTCGCCGCTGGTGGGATCGCAGGTGGACACTCTCTTCTACTGCGATGGCGTCTTCAACCGGTATTCACACCACAGCCGGGAAACCGAGTTGCTCAAGGGCGGTGACTTTGGCGCCGAGAACTGGGCGCACGAGCTGTTCCAGATTGCCGGGCGCGACGCCCTGCAGATCATCGCGGACTTCGGCCACGCCCAGGGCTGGGAAGTGTTCTGGTCCATGCGCATGAATGACACGCACGATTCGGATGATGGCTCCCTGCTTGGCGAATGGAAGAAGAGCCATCCGGGCTTGCTGATGGGCGTCAAGGGGAACACGCTCCGCTATGGCGGGAACCGCTGGTCGGGCGTGAACTACGATCAGGACGAGGTGCGGGAGAAGGTCTACCGCATCATCATGGATGTGGCCACGCGCTATGACGTGGACGGGATCGAACTGGATTTCTTCCGCCATCCCCTCTATTTCAGGGAGATGATGTTGGGGGAGCCGGTAACACAGGCGCAGTGCGACAAGATGACCGGGCTGCTGGCGCGTGTGCGCCAGGGAACGCAGGAGGTGGCGCGCCGGCGGGGCCGTCCGTTCCTGATCGCCGTGCGCGTGATGGACTCGCCCGGCTTTGCCCGCGGCATCGGCCTGGACGTGGAGGCGTGGCTGAAACAGGGGCTGGTGGATGTGCTGGTGGCCGGTGGCTGCTATTTCCACCTGGAGCCCTGGAAGACCATGGTGAACATGGGGCACAAGTACGATGTGCCTGTTTACGCATGCCTGAGTGCGTCCCGCCTGCCGGAAAATGATGAGAAGGTATGGCGCGGCGAGGCGCTGGATGCCTGGCAGGCCGGGGCGGACGGCATCTACACGTTCAACCTGATCGACCCGCGCCACCGGTTGTTCCGCGAACTGGGCGATCCAGCCCTGTTGAAGACCCTGCCCGCCGATCACCGCTATATCATGGGCAGCCCGTACTGGATTGATTTCCTGAAGGATGGCGGGAAATACCGGAGGATCTCAAATTGAAAACCAGCGAAAGCCTTGATCCGCGAACATGAGCACGATCGGGATGCACCAGCGATGCTGGGAGCACGACTACTGTGCCCCGTCCTTCTACATGATTACCGTCGTAACCG
>CAYOQM010000274.1:0-3608 GCA_964406065.1 uncultured Verrucomicrobiota bacterium | reverse complement strand
GCCATCCCAGTTAAACTGATAAGAAATCGCTTTTCTGGTGGTACGGGCATACGCTCGTTGAGACCGACCTGAAGCAACTCTTTCATGGAGGGAAGGATGCGGAAATCTGAAGGGTAGGTCAAGATCGGGAATACAGCCAACCCACGGGTCATAAAGGAGCAGTGGAGACCGCAGTATTGCCGGAGGGACGCATCAGTCCGGATGATCTGGGCCTCTGGAATGACCGGCACACGGAAGGGCTGGCGAGGATTTTCCGGTTCATTGACCGCCAGGGCGCTGTGCCTGGACTGCAATTAGCCCATGCCGGCGTTTGCTGGACGCAGGCGGCAAAATCGCCGAGATTCATGCCGCCCATGGCTATTTGCTGTGTGACACGCGACATCAGTTGGCCAGTCCTCAAGCTTGCATTTCTCCATCCTATGCCGGCCTCTATGCTTGCCCATAATGATATCCTTCAGTTATAGTTGAGAGTTGATGTAAGCAGTGACGTATAGATGGCGGCAAGTATAGGCAGAATGTCAACAGCACCGAGAAAGCCCAATAAATGATGGTTTTCTGCAAGACATAGGATTTTGTGCCGCAAGGCTTGGGGGTTCAAGTCCCCCCTCGCCCATTTTATGATCATGAAACTATTTTCGAGACATAGGACTATGAATACCAAGGACAAACCAAAGGAAACTGAACAGCAGGCGCCGGTTGCCCTGGATGATTCCACGACGACCGAAGCCGCTCCCGAGAACACTTCTCCGGAAGCGGAGGGGCAGTCGATCCCGGATCCGCGCGATCTTGAAATCGCGACCCTGAAGGACCGGTTGCTCCGACTGCAGGCGGACTTCGATAATTTCCGAAAACGTACCGTGCGGGACCGGGATGATATGGCTCGCCGGGCCTCCGAGAGAATCCTCAAGGAGTTGCTCCCGGCGGTGGATCATTTCGACCTTGGACTGCAGTCGGCCCGCAAGCACCATGTCAAGCACACGGTGATCGAGGGCCTCGAGGGAGTCCTGAAACAATTCCAGGCCGTTCTGGAAAAATCAGGCGTGACGGCCATTGAAACCAGGAATCAGGCCTTCGACCCCCATGTACACGAGTGCGTCACCCAGGTCGCTTCCGAGGAACATCCCGAGAACATCATCATCGAGGAAACCCGCAAGGGCTACCGGCTCGGCTCCTATGTCCTCCGCGCCTCCCAGGTCATTGTCTCTACCGGCCCCGCCGTGGCCTCCGGGCCGGAAACAAAAGCCGATGAACAAAACGAGTCTGCGTGACCCTGCGCCTGCCCTGATCCTGGCTTCGCAATCCAAGGGGCGGGCGGCCTTGTTGAAGGCGGCAGGATACCGGTTCCGCCAGATCCCCTCGCGGATCACGGAGCCCGCCCCGCCTCAGGGTGGACACCTGGAACGGTATGTCCTGCATCTGGCCTGCCTCAAGGCTGAAGCCGTCGCCATTCGCCATCCCGGGGCCATCGTCATTGGCGCGGATACGGCGCTGATCCTGGATGGAGCCATCATCGGCAAGCCCGGCACCCTGAAGGAGGCCTGCCGGATGCTGGCCAAACTGGGCGGACGTACACACCGGATCAGCAGTGCAGCCTGCGTGATCTTCCCGGGGGACAGCGCAACGGGGCGGCGGCGCACGGTCAGGATGGTCGACACAGCCCGGGTGAGTCTCCGCAAGTGGTCACCTGAGCGCCTTCGCCCTTTCGTTGCCCTTACCCGCCCCCTGAAGTGGGCTGGCGCCTATGCGGTGCAGGACCCCTTGTCGGCGGCGATCGTGAAGCAAATCGAAGGCGACCTCGCCACCGTCATCGGCCTGCCGATGAGAATGGTGGACCGGATTCTAGGGCCACAAGTCTTGCCCTCAACGGCAAAATAATAGGGCATGAAGTGTTGCCACCTCATGCCCTCCATTCTGAATTCAGGATTCTGACTCCTGAATTCCCCTCCCCTTACACCCGCTTCAACAGCAGCGACGCATTGTGGCCGCCAAATCCGAGGGAGTTGTTCAAGCAGGCGCGAATCTGGAACTGGCGCGACTGGTTGGGGACGTAGTCCAGATCGCACTCCGGATCCGGCGTCGTATAGTTCATCGTTCCAGGCACCGTGCCCGTATGGATGGCCATCGCGCAGATCACGGTTTCCAGTCCTCCCGCGGCGCCAAGGAGATGGACGGTCACCGACTTGGTGGAGCTGACCATAACCTTCTTAGACTGCTCTCCGAGGGCCAGTTTGACAGCCGCAGTCTCATTCTTGTCGTTCAGCGGCGTGCTGGTGCCGTGGGCATTGACATAATCAACCTGGTCAGGCGTCAACCGGGCATCGGTAATCGCCTTCGCCATGGCGCGTGCGGCGCCTTCGCCGCCCGGAGCAGGGGCGGTAATGTGGCTCGCATCGCAGGTCGCGCCGTACCCGCCGACTTCGGCATAGATCTTCGCTCCACGCTTCATCGCGTGCTCATAGTCTTCCAGAACCACGATGCCCGCGCCTTCGCCCATGATGAACCCGTCGCGATCCTTGTCGAACGGACGGCTCGCATGGGTCGGATCGTCATTGCGGGTGCTCATCGCCCTCATCGCGGAGAACCCGGCGATGCCGAGCGGACAGACAACGGCTTCCGCGCCGCCTGCAATCATGATGTCGGCATCCCCGTACTGGATCTGCCGGGTGGCATCACCGATCGAATGGGTACCGCTGGCGCAGGCCGTCACCACGCAGGTGTTCGGGCCCTTCAGGCCATGCTCGATGGCAACAAGCCCGGAGGCCATATTGACAATCATCATCGGAATCATGAACGGCGAACTCCGGTCGGGACCGCGTTGCAGCAGGACCGAATGCTGTTCCTCCATGGTGATCAAGCCCCCCACGCCCGAACCGATCATGCAACCACAGCGGGTGGCATCCTCGCCGGCGAACTGGAGGCCGGAATCCACCACCGCCATCTTGGCCGCGGCCACGGCATAGTGGCAGAACGGATCCATGCGGCGCTGTTCCTTCTTGGGAATGTATTTGTCGATCTCGAATTCCACCACTTCGGCGGCGATCTGGGTGGCCATGGCAGACGCGTCGAATTTCGTGATGCGGCGGATGCCCGAGGTTCCGGCCAACAGCCGCTGCCAGAAGACATTAAGGTCGCATCCCAGCGGCGACACTACACCCAGACCCGTAATCACAACCCTGCGTTTTTCCATGACCGTTCCCTCTGTTTTTTCCCCTGCTACCTAATCAAAGCAGAGCCGGGGAGATGTTGCCATCTCCCCGGTTCCAGACCTGTCCAGAACTCAGGCGCCGATGCCCTTGCTCTTCAGGTACTCGATGACGCCACCAACGGTCGTCAGTTTCTCGGCATCCTCGTCGGGAATCTCCGCGCCGAATTCCTCTTCGAACGCCATGACGAGTTCAACCGTGTCCAATGAATCCGCACCCAAATCCTCAATGAAGGACGCTTCGGGAGTAACCTGTTCAGCATTCACACCCAGCTGTTCAACGATGATATCCCTGACTTTATCTTCCAGTGCCATACTCTTCCTCCTTCTTGTAGTTACCCAACCTTATTGCATCACCATTCCACCGCAGATCAGAAGAACCTGCCCCGTCATGTAGGAGGATTGA
>CAYOQM010000273.1:1797-3613 GCA_964406065.1 uncultured Verrucomicrobiota bacterium | reverse complement strand
ATCACGGCGCAGGGCCAGATGATCCGCATGCCGGTGGCCGATGTGCGCACCATCAGCCGCGTGACCCAGGGGGTCCGCCTGATCAACCTGGATGCCGGCGACAAACTGGTTGCCGCCACCACGGTGGAACCCGAGGATGACGAGGAGAACCCCGCTCCCGCCGAAGGCGAGACCGCTCCCTGATGGAGAGGCCCCGTCTCGGGCGAAGTCGGTTTAGAAGGAGTAGTCGGCTGTTGCGACGAAGTTGCGCCCTGCCTCGTTGACGCCTGATCCATGGATCCGGTAGTCCTGGTCGAAGATGTTTTCAACGCCCAGGGTTAGGGCCAGGTTGGCAGTCACCTGGGCACCCACACGGGTGCCGAACACAGCATATCCTGGCGTGCCGCCAGGCGGAATGCGCTGGGTGTCGCGCACATCGTCGGCCGAGAGCTTGTCGGCCTTCTCCGCCGCATCACAAACGCCTTCGATCCAGTACGTTGCATTATCGGTCTGGCAACGAACACCCCACTGTGCCATAGGGGGCATGAGTCGCGAGAGGTATTCACGACTCGTCTGGGGTTTGGAACTGGGGTAGGATTCAACCTCGCCATCCATCCAGGAGGCGGCGAGCCATGTCGACCAGTTCTGCGACAGGGTCAGGGAACTGGACCACTCCACCCCCTGCACATAGCCGTCGCCGGAATTCTTCTTGGTCACCTCCAGCAGGCCGTCAAGAGATCGTCCCGTCGGGGCTCTCACAATCATGTCTTCGATATGGGTATAGTAGTAAGTCAGGGCAAAGGCGAAACTGTCGAGTCGTGACTTCAACCCCGCCTCATACGAGAGAAAATGCTCGGGATCAAGATCCTTGACCGGGGTCTCTATTTCGTTGCTTCGGGCGGTGTCGAACCGAGTCAGATCCGAAAGGTTGGGTGCCCTGAATCCTTGCGACACCCCGGTGAAGACAATGTGGCGTCTATCGCGTGTCAGCGGATGAAGTAGGCGGAGTGATCCCGCGACCGTGTCCCAGTCGCCCGCAAGAGTGGTTGCCTTGCCACTGACAGGATCCTTGACCCGGTTGGCATCCGCGGAGCAGAACGTGTAGCGCGCCCCTGGAATCACGTCTAGCTGCTCGTCGAGAAGTGAGATGGTGTCCTGCAGGTAGAGTCCGAATGCATCATACGTGGCGTCGTCGGCGACTGGTCCCTGGATATCGGACTTGCTGAACTTGCCGTTGGCTTTGTATTTGTCCAAATACGAATCCACACTGTCATGATAGTATTCGGCACCGTAGACCCAGTTGCCAAAGGCTGTATCCGACTCCAGTTGGAGCGCCGTTCCCAAGGTCGTAACATCGAGCCCCTGAGCCTCGCGGGTGAGGTCGGGCTTGATCCGGAATTCATCTTCCTGTTGATTCTGGCGTGAGATGGTCAGTTCCATGCTGTCCGCAAACGAATCAAGGTTCGCTCCCTTATATTTCAGGTAATCGAGGCAGCGGTGCTGATCGAGTGAACGTTGCTTCTCATTCCCGACACTGCAGCCTTCCCAGTCCAGTCCGTAGATTGTCTTGTGGGTGCGCCAGACGTCGTCCTGGCTAACCGATTGATGGCCGTACGTGATAGTGTGGTCCTTGCTGACTGCAAAGTCAGCACGCCCGTCAAAGTCCAGTTCATCATAACCGGTGTGGCTCTGCCGCCCAACCTCGCTCCCGCCCCGCAGGTCTCCGTAGTTGCGTACCGTGACGCCGCCGATGAAGCCAACTTCCTCGCTTGGCCGTGCTCCGATCTGGATTCGCCCGATGGTTGAGCGTTCGGCAGACCTGCGGGCTGCCTGGTAT
>CAYOQM010000273.1:0-1787 GCA_964406065.1 uncultured Verrucomicrobiota bacterium | reverse complement strand
GGCAGATGCCCCGCGGTAGACCATGCGCCCCTCGTACTCCGGCTTTCCCGCATACGCCGGACTGGGTGTTGTCAGCGCATTCACCGTGCCTCCGATGGCATCACTGCCATAGAGGACCGAGGCCGGCCCCATCACCGCATCCAGGGTGCTAAGCGAGAGGAGGTCCACGGTATTCCAGTATTGGTTAGGTCCGTCACGAAAAACGGAGTTATTCAGGCGGACACCATCGATCATAAAAAGGTTGCGGAATCCCGTAAACCCTCGGAAATGGGGCGAGCCTTGCCCGTTGGCCGTTTTCTGTCCCATCACCGAGGGGAGTCCTTGGAAAACCTCCGGCGTGGACTTGGTCGCCTTGTGTGATTGCGCCTCCTTGGCGTCCAGTTTGTAGATCGAGTAGGGAACGGCCATCTCATCTGCAGGGATCCGCAGTGCTGTGACCACAATGCGGTTCGTCTCCGGGCTGGATACCTCCACCGCGCCTGCCAGGGTCGAGAGAAGACTTGTACTGGCGACCATCAGACCTGTTATGAATACCGACGCAAACCCGAACTGTCCTGATTTCTTCATGAGTACTCCCGTTAAGTTTGACAGTATAAACGCCGCCATGGCGTGAATGGTTCAGTTTAGATAGGAAAATCTTGACCGATAATAATATGCATGATAAACGAGTTAATCATGACAAATAACGCCAGTATGCGTAACATTGCCGAGGCCGCCGGGGTGAGTAAAGCGACGGTTTCGAGGGTGATCAACGGACGTCCTGCCGGGATCCGGGTCTCTTCCGCCACCCGCGATCGGATTCTCTCATTGGTCCGGCAATTCGGTTACCAACCCACCCGGTTTGTCCGGGACGTGGCGTTTAGGAGCCAGGCCGCCGTTGGTCTCATTCTGGCTCCCGGCGGTCCCGACGCCTCGACTGCGCACCTTCCGGCGATTGATTCTGTTCTCGCCGCCAACGGGCGTCGGCTCTTGTTGGCCGTCCTCCCAGTCGATCCCGCCATCGCCAGGGAACGGGTGACGGCGCTCCTGCGCGATGGCGTCTCCGGGTTTCTCTGTGCGCCCGCCGCCATGCCGGTGGTGGTTCAGATTGTCGCCGGAACCTGCCCGGTGGTAGTCATGGGCCCGGTTGCCGGGGAGACGATCCTCAGGGCGCTGGGCGTTGACATCCCGGTGCCGGCAATTCAACCGGCCCCTGTTGTTTCACCGCCAGTTATCCAGCCGGTTCCTGTGGCCCCACCACCGGTAACTCAACCGCCCCCTTCTGTAGAAGCCGCCGCTTGCCCGCCGGAGCCGGAGCGAAGGCCGGTCACCGGCGGCACCGTCCCTGAACCGATACTCCCCGTGATTCCTGTCACCCCGGCACCCTCTCCCGTGGCGGAACCTAAGCCGGTGGTAAAGTCGCCCCCCGAACCGGTAGTCATCGAGTCCCCATTCGTCGCGCCGGTGACCGAGTTAGACGTCGCTGACCAGGCCCCCGGCCCAGCGCCTGATCCCCAGCCATTGCCAGATCTCGTGGTCAGTGAACCGGCCTCGGTGCCCGAGCCAAACCCTGTGCCTGCTCCTTAGCCTGCACCGGTGATTCCTGTGACCCAAGTGCTCACTCCTGTGGTGGAGCCTGAGCAAGTGATCTCTGAGCCGATCATCCCGGTGGTCGAGTCTGTCCCCGAACCGGCGTCCGACACTCCTGCTGGTGTACCGGCTTCAGCCGGCGTCCCTAATGAGCCCATACCCGTTTCTGAGTCGGCTTCACCTGTGGCCGAGCCCATTCCGCCAGCTCCAGAGCCAGA
>CAYOQM010000272.1:0-3640 GCA_964406065.1 uncultured Verrucomicrobiota bacterium | reverse complement strand
CGCTTGCAGGGAAGGAGGAAGAGATCACCCACGGCAACATCCGTGTTCCGGGCGATGACGGTGAGCTGGTAGGTGTTGCTCTCCGCCAGGACCCCAAAACGGGCATTCACACCACCGAGGTCAGAAATCAGTTGTTCGATTGTTTTCATCAAAAATGTTTGGGGTTACTCGACATAATGTTGCTGAAAATACCCGGCCATGTGGTGCAGGGCCGCCTCTACTGGACTTGGAATCTGAGGTAACAGCATTCTCTCTGAAACCACGTTTTTCCGGAGTTCTTGAACTGTTGTGGCTATATCCGAAAATCCAAAGTTTTCGATTGGCTCTGTTCTGCCATAGAAATTTTGATGGTAACCGACTACGGCAACAGGAGATGGCTTTTGAATTTTTGAATCGAATACCAGGACTGTGGGCTCGAGATCGTACACCATCTGGTAGTTTTTCCGATCTGTATCTACGCGATACGGGCAAATCACCATGTATTGCTGATTGCTTGGCGCGTTACCTGATAATGCAACTGTCGCATGTGTACACTTTGACAAGTAAGAATCAGGGTAAACTGATGGAATTACATCTGACCTGAAATCGTCAATATCATAGCACTGAACTCCGTCGTGCTTCAAATCATACAGGAAGCGCAAAACAGATTCCTGATGATCGTAAATTTTCTTATAGTCTCCCATGGCTTTCAGTATTGATTTTTTGGCTCATGAGTGACCGGTGGCCATTGAGACGTCCCTGAATAGGGACCTCTTCATGCCTTGGGCCACAGCGGCATCAATGATCTGCTTTTTCATCACCAGGCGCTCCGCATTCGAAAGTCGGGTGCGGTCATGACACGCCTTGATAGGGAATGGGTATCCGTAAGCGCGCTGGTCGTGCCCACAGTAATCCAGTTCGGAGAAAATTTTCTGCTCTTCATCCGGGTTGCCCTGGATGCGCTCCTCCCACCAGGCGCGGTCAATGTCCAAACGCATGACGGGTGTATTTCGATGCAGACGGAACAGGTAGATGATCGATCCCACGGGAGGAATTTGCCGATCCTCGATGATGGCTTTAATGTCCCAGTCATCCACACTTTCGATTGGCAGTCTCAAGAACCAGTGTTCCGCCGTTCTTTTTCGGTCAACGCCGAGTCTGTCACAAGCAAGGCCTTCGAGAAGCTCGATGGATGGCAGTCCGTGCGATTTGCTGATGGTAAACAACGCGATGCCGCGTTCACGCGCTCTGACGCAACAAAGGCGCTTCAGATGTTCGTAGTAGAGGCTGTTGTCCTTAGTCTTGATGAACGGCAGGGACATGGTGGTATCCATGAGAACGTAACGACAAGGAGGATAGCTCTCGATCAGACGCAGTGCGGTGCCCCACTCGGCGGTGGTTCGCAACTGAATGCCGCAGTTGGTGGTTTCCGAAGCTTGGGGCAATACAAGACCTTCCATCAAAACGTCCACATGATCGCTTCCTCGCGATGCGTTACGCTTCAGGACTCGGTAGTCTGACTCCTCAATCACCTGCCGAGGCGGAATGCCACTCAAAGTCTCGAAAGTCTTGAGCCATTGTTCCTTGGCCTTTTCATGCCCTGCTGGCAGCCAGATAACGTCCAGATTCGGCTCCACAAGCACTTGCTCCTCTACCAACCCCCGCAAGACATCCGTGCGAAAGACCGTGCCGGAAGCCGTGGCAACGTAAACGAAGGAATCGGCGTAGCTGAAGCTGGGATAATCCCCGCTGCCATCCACTCCAGCCATCCTGAATGGCTCGCCAGTGACCGCATTGGTGTGAGGAAAGCCTATAATGCTATCACGAATCCGGATCTCGTCATCCTCAGTCAGGCGGGGCTTGTCCTCCCATGTCGCCATTTCCAGCGCCACGGCTTCCGCCCTTCGCTTGAATCGGTCGCTAATTGGAAGATGTCCTGCCATGGTTAATTAAAATTCCAATTCGGGTTGTATCGCATTTGCGGAGTTCGCCCCCGGAGGCATCATTGTCCCATTTAGGATGCCTTGGAGCATCCGATAGAAAACGAATGTGTTATGAAAACCACGACGACGGTTTCGGTTATTACCTCGGAAAAGGATGACTTCCACTCCATCCTTCTTGCAGATGTCGCAACTACATGACTTCCATGGCATTGCCTCAAGTGTCTCGCGGTAGGTTTCGACATGTTTCGAATCTTCCCTTCCAAAGGTCGCCTCATACTCCAACACAGCAGAAAGACAATCATCCACGGAGCACTTCCCAGCATCGAGAGATCGAATTGCAGCCAATGCGGCACTCTCCTTCCTGCGGGCGGCGCTTTCGCTCACACCTCTTTCTGCTAAGGCTCGTTTTGAGCGGAAGCTTTTTCCCACTTCAGGGACTCGAATCGCTGCGTAGGACCGATCAACAGCGAGATACCCTTGCGAATCACGCATCCATGCCTGGCGCAGATACGAAGCGCTATCAACCGAGCGAACTCCGTAGTCGGCGAATTCACGAAGCACTCGAAATCGCGCCAATCCAAAGAGATGGATCGGAACGGTATCTGGAACCACCTTGTGAACCTCATGGAGGGCTTTCAGAATGTTCGGGGTTGATGACCGCACCAGTCCTCCAAGCGCGATATACTTGTACCCCATTTTTACATATTTCTCCGCTGCTCTTGCATAGCTTTTGGGGTCCCAGCCTTGAACCGCGCCCATAGGTTCCCATTTGAGCCCAGCCTTCCGATGTTCTTTGAGAAAATCTTCCGCATTCTGGATAGTCAGATCGTATCGTTCCTTTTTCTGGTGTTCGGTCCCTGAGACAATAAGGTGATCCACACTGACCCCATAGTCGAAGTCGAGACGGGTGTAGTAGTCGAGAACATCCTCGGTGGAGTATGGCGGGACATCCTCCATGATATAGTCGAAGGCACCGCAGTCGCCCATGACGGGAAAATTGCGAGGCACCCGCAGCATGCGGTGCACGCCCATCTCATTGATCCGCTCCTTCTTCCCTTTGCTCTTCTCCGCCACGGCACGGGACATTAGTAGTCCGTCGTAGTTTGGTTCGGGATACATCTGGTGAGCGTAAACTTCATTTTCCCAGTTGCTCCGCCCACCTGAGTGGGTGTCTGTCAGAAATCCATAGTCTGGATCCACTAGATCGTCCCACTCCGGAATAAAGTAGCGAATCTTGTCCCGATGAGGTTTGTCCCACCATGACGTGGGAATCTGAATGACCTTGTCGACATTTGGGTTCACCACCATCGGAGCTTTACCTACCGTGGTTTCCTTCGCCGCAGCTACATCTTTAGCCACTTTCTTGATGGATGGTTTGGCGTCGGTCGCGGACGCGCTTTTCCCAGCGCCAAGCTGCTTTTCCAGCCAGCCGAGGAGGTCGAACTTCGGTTCCATCAAGCGACTCAGAACCACAGGTTCATTCGCCACCCCCTTCAGCAGTCGTGCCGCCAGTTCACCCTTGAGGCCGACCAGTCCGCAGGAGAAGCGTTTCGCCTCTGGATTTGAAATCGGCACCACTCGGACATTTTTCAAGGGTGGCAGTTTTTTTGCCATGCCCGTGCCGCAGAACAGCAGCGTGGGGCCGCCGAATCCGACTTTGCTGTCCAGGTTACAGGCGGCGAGGTCGTCGTCGATGCCACAGGTGAACCCACGGGCGT
>CAYOQM010000271.1:0-3648 GCA_964406065.1 uncultured Verrucomicrobiota bacterium | reverse complement strand
ACCAACCCGCCGTCTGTTGCGGCACCAGTGCTATCATGTATGAGGGGGGTTCTAATCGTGATCGTGTTCGTGTCTGAATCAAACACCGCTCCCGACGTGGATACATAGAGATTAACTCCGGAGGCAAACTGAATAAAATTGGTGTTCTGCGCACTCGGCAAAGCCACAATTCGACCGCCATTCAAAACCGAAGAATTGCCTACTGAACCTAAATCGGAGATTTTTAAATACGGTGCATACAACGATCCGCCATCCAGCAGGATTCTGTTCGGCCTTGTCACCGCTATCCCGTTTGTCACCCTTAACGTTGCCGTGTCCTTCAGCCACAGGTTTCCCCAGGTGCCAGGATCAGCCCCGGCAACATAAAATTCAGCGTCATCCGACGTGACAAACTTGTCTGCCGAAACAGCGGAATTCCCTGCAAGAATGAGCCAGGACCGCCCTGAGGCCAGTTTACCTGAAAGCGTCATCGTCAGATTCGTAAGAATGGTGCTATTGGCGGGCGCATCATTCGTGAATTGCGTAACAAACTTGGTAGCCGTTATTGACTTACCCGCTCCACCTAATAGTGTGTATTTGGCCCAATTATTGCTACCATTGCCGACACGGATAGTTTCGGCTGTGAAACCGCCCTCAACCGTCACGGTCACCGCATCGCTCCGATTGGTAAAGATCGCATCACCCGCATTACTACCCCACACCGAAGGAGTACCGCCGGACAGCCAATTTGTGGTTACCGTGTCCCATACGCCATTTCCGACATTCCAACTGAACGGTGAGGTGACCTCGCGAAGCACCACGTTGTCCATCCAGATATGGTCACCGTCGCTTTCGCCAGCATCGGTATCCGCAATGAATTGAAGCGCGTAGTTTGTGCTGACGGTGGGAGTGAACTGCACGGTGACGTTTTCGAACGCACCGTTGTTGCCCACCGTCGTCTTGTTGTCGAGGACCAACACACCTGTTCCTGACGTTGGATCTGTAAGGCTGCTGTAACCGTAGGTGAAGCGAACGTCGAGATATTCCGTCAAAGCCGTATTCGGTCCCCACAGAGCGAACGTCAGGTTGTACGTCTTCCCTGCCTCGAGGGACAAACCGCCCTGCGCCAGGACATCTTTTCCGCCATTATCAGAACCGTCGAGGCTGTAGGCGTAGTTACCGTCCGGAAAACTCTCGGTTCCCTTGGTCACAAACCAGACACGGGAAGTCTTGCTCCAGTTAGTCGCCGTGTAAACCCCCCAGGCCGCGCCTGCGTAGTACGCCGTCCCGGGAAGCTCGCTGTCCGATGTAGTGAACGTTCCGCTGCCGTCATTCTCAAAGCTGCCGTTCTGAATCACGTTTGTAGCGCTTCTGACAGACGGCGCAAGCCAAAGCATGACACCAACCATCAGCAAGAACAAGCGCACTGAACTCAGCCCCTCTGCTTGCCGCACGGGCACTCTTCTTTCCGCATGAACAGTTACGGCTCCCACTGATACTGAAACTGTCATCGCACTATACGTTTGCTTCTTCATTTGCCCCCGCCTTTCGCTTCTTATCCCTTACTCCGCTTCACTAATACACTTCCATTGACTATTTCTCGGCTCATTTAGAACCAGACATCCATTCTGTCGAGGTCTTGCTCTATCTTGTATGCCTATATGATCCCACATTCCCCCTACTGCCGCAATGGACTAAATGTCATATTTCATGTACTTTTTTAAAGAGGCAGCGAAAGGAAAAAATGCGATTATGACACAAATGCGGCCGTTTACGCGTATTCGAGCAAGTGTTTCATTTCCTCCTTCGGCGTCTATCTGCTTATCGTGGCCACCGTGGGTTTCTTTGCCTCCCGGAAGGAAAGCGCAAGCGACGACTACTTCCTGGCAGGCCGAGACCTCATCTGGTGGATCATCGGCGGATCCATGATTGCCGCCAACATCTCAACCCACCATTTCATCGGCATGTCAGGCACCGCCTATCGCATAGGTCTGGCCATTGCCGACTACAACCTCGAGCAGGTCCGGGAAGCGCTTAGGTATGACATCGATGCCGTCTATTTCGATGACGATGAGGATCTGGTCGGACTGGGCCTCAACTGCTTCAATCCGTTCCAACCGGAAGTCAACCGACCACCGTCTCCTCACTGATAAACTTCCATTTCCTGCAACCGGACCAATCCGGTATCGCTATGACTCCTCGTTGCCGTCACTCGCACGTACCGGGCACTCACAGAAGAGAAATCACAGTCGCACCTGCCAGACTGTATGGCCGCTACCGGCGGAGGACCGCCGGCTCCAGGGCTCGTGTGGGCGGGCTGGGTCGCTACCGGCGGAGGACCGCCGGCTCCAAGGCTTGTTTGGACCGACTTGGAGCCGGCCATCCTTGGCCGGTAGAGAATAGGATCCCCCAAGTTTGTGAATGATTGGGATTGATAACTCGCGACAACCTCAAACTTCTTGTTGTCCGTCGACACTTCAACCGTGAAGTCCACCGGATAGGCCTGGTCATAGGCCCATAGGGTCACCCGGCTGATTGATTGCTGATTGAGCAGATCGACCGTTACCCATTGCGGATGATTCGCATCAATCTTGCCCTTTGAACTCCACGCCTTGTTCCGCTTGCCATCGGTCAATCCCGCATGCCAGAACGCATTCGCCTGAAGTTTGGTCGTCTCATCCGAGGAGGAAAAATAAACAGGCTTATAAAGCGCGAGATTCTCACGGGGCGGCTGACGGACTTTGAGCCGGATCACCGTGTCCAGCGGGTCCCACTTTGAGCCCTCCCCCAAGGTGACACTATACGAGGAACCCTGCCGGGTGACCTTCACGGTCGCTCCACCGGGCAGGAGCGTTCCTTTGGGATCAAAGACTTTCCCGTCCGCAGGACACCCCAACACCAGGACTTTACCCGAGGGCGGTCGCAACACATGGATATACTCCACCGTATGATCAGGCTTACGAGTGGCAACAAAGCCATTCGTCAGCGTTCGGATGTTTTTCCCTTCCGGGGTGATGAACGACGTGCTCGGATAGGTTCCCCTCAACGATTCCTGGATCGGGGCCATCAGTTTCCGGGCAACCATGAATTGTTCATAGACATCAATCGGCCATTCCCCTGTAACATAAGGCGAAACGGACCACAGAACAGCCGGCCCGTTATAGGAGGCCCCATGTTGCAGAACCGTATAGCGGAACATTGCTTCGCCCGACACGTTCAAAGTGTTTTTGTCGCGCTTGGAGAGGACGGTCCAGTGATCGGTTATCACAATCGCAGGGGGGCGGTTGTAGGCCGGCCACAGATCCGTGTCGTAATCCTCTTTTCGAAACACGGGCCGGTCTTTGCCCTTCTCGGGCTGCGTAAACTGGGGGATCCCTTCAAACCGGTCCCAATTGAACCAATAGGGCCGCCAGACTTCCCTGATGTAGAGGTCTGTCGTTTGATTTGGAGGGCTGAGCGAGATCAGCGACACAGTGGGCGCCACCTTCTTCAGGGTCGCGCGCAAACGCAACTGGTCCAGCTTGCTCTTCCCATCATTCATCTCATGCGCCTGGTTGCCCCAGGCACTGTCGAACCCGATACCCACGATGTCCTTGCCATACCGGGAGGCAAGGTCCGCATAGACATCATTCACAAAATCATTCCACCGCCTGAAATGATCCGTGGGAT
>CAYOQM010000270.1:0-3669 GCA_964406065.1 uncultured Verrucomicrobiota bacterium | reverse complement strand
CGTCCCGCGCTTCTCTCTTCCGGGGTGAGGGCCTGTGCTTCGTAGCGAAGGTTTCTGCCTTCGCGAAGTAGCACACCCCGGCCCCAGTAGTAAATCGGCGCGAAGCTCTTCCCCATTCTGGATTCTGAATTCTGACTCCTGAATTCGTCCTCCTGGAGCCGCCCGCCGCGCCGAATCAGTGTTATCATCATTTGGAGAAATACTGTGGTAGGCGCGCACTTGACTCGCACTAATGCGAAAAAACAACATGAGGGAGAGCAATAAGCCGTTATTAATTAGTCGAACACTTCCCAGCTGTGCCCCATCGCAAGGTCTGGCCCTCAGGGCTCGTGGCAGTAGCGGCAATCCGCCCGGTCGCCAAAACGGTTGTGCACGGGGGGCCAGAAACCCTGGTGGATCAGGACGCTGTTCCCGCCGGGGTGGCACGGACTGCATTCATTCGAGGAACTACCCGGATGACAGGTGAAACAGTGCTTTTCACGCCACCCCACCGAATGCGGATTCGGATGAGTCGCCAGACTGGTCACCCCCTCATGACATTGGGAACACTTCTGCGCCTCGGCACCCGGATGACAATTGTTGCAGTGCTGGTTGACCCATCCGGCGGGATGCGGATTGGAATGACCGGCCACCAGGTCGCCGCCATGGCACACCCGGCAATTGGCTGTCTCGGGGGAACCCGGATGGCAGGTGTTGCAGTGCGATGACCGCCAGCCCGCCGCATGCGGATTCGGATGGGTGTCAATCGTCCCCTCATGGCACAAGGCGCAGCCTGTCCCCCGTTCCTTGCTGGTATGACATTGGAAGCAGTGATTGTCCCGCCAGCCGGCGTTATGGCTCTGCGGCCTGGTCTCCTGATGGCAGGTTGTGCAGGAATCCTCCTCATGACACACCAGGCATTTCGCCCGGTTCCAGGCAGCCTGGATGCCATGGGTCTTCAGCCGCCACAAATTGTTGTGGGAGGCGGGCTGTGTCACCTGGTGACACTCCCGGCAGGACGGCTCGCTGTGACACACCGTACAAGCCTTCTCATCCTTGCCTGAAAGAACGCCATGGCGCTGCGTCCATTCGAATTTGTGGCTCGGCGGCGGCGTCCCGGGATTCAGGTCGACATGGCAGGCCGAACAATTGACCCCCGAAACATGGACCCGATCACGGATCTCGAGTTTCGCCGCCCGGTTCATGGGAGGAACGGTAACCAATTTCTTGTCCATCAGGTTCCCATGGCATTCCGCGCATCGGTTGGACAGGGCGTCCGTATGCGCGAACAGGCGCGTCTCAGGGGCCGCAGGCACTTTCTCATAGGCGGCCGACAAGGCCGCCAGTTCACTCTTGAGATTCTTTACCTTGTGACACTTGCCGCAGGTTGCTTCCTCGATCTTCTTCTCATCCAGCCAGTCGCCATGGCAATCCCGGCAGGCATCGTGCCCGGCCAACGCAAACCGGCCCTCCTTGGACTTCCCATGACAGTCTGCGCAGGCCATGCCATTGTCCTGGACATGGAGGCTGTGGTTGAAGACCAGCTTGCGCCCCTCCTTGTCGCACCCCGCCACCAGGATCGATGCCACCAGCAATATTCCCGGTGTTGACCACCTCATGAGAGTGTTCCCGTTCATAATCTCACCTCGATGGATGCGCGCGCCCGGTAGCCCAGATCCGATGATGTGCTGTCATCCTCGACATCGCCCTGCAGCCGGAGGATCAGTTTGCGGGTGATGTTCCATTTCATCCTGACAAAATAGGTGTAGGAATAAGGGTTTTCAACCTTCACCGTGCCGTCCTCCGAAAAGACGGTCTGGCCCCCGTTCATCGAATAGGAAATGTCGGAATAGGAGTTGTAGGTGTAATCGGCATAGGATGTCCCCACGCTCACTTCCCAGAGTTTCGCCTGCCGGTAGCGGATTTCCCCGCTCACGCCCAGAAAGTTGTCGCCGTCCGACAAATCCCAGTAATCCAGGGAGACGGAGGCGCTGAACTTCCTGGTGGGCTCGTATGTGAGCGCCATGTCATAGTCGTTGTAACTGCGGTTGGCGTACACATGCTCATCCCCCTCAGCAACCCGGCACGACACGCCGGGCGACAACAGGACATGCGGGGACAACTGCTGGGACACCCTGGCGTAGGCATAGGTCGCAGGCTCCTGCTGGCCCAGGACATTGTAGAGCGGCGAATAGGCCCGCGTCCGGGCATCAAAGGAACCCCAGCGGCTTCCTCCGCAATAGACATCCGTGCCGCCGCCGGGCGCGAAATAATAGAAATCCCCGCGGGCCATGCGGAAGTCCTCGTTGAGCACCGACACCTGGGCGCTGACCCGAGCCGCCTCGGTCAGTTCCTGCCGCGTGTCCATGAAATAGCTCTGATCCTTCCCGCCGCTGTCGGCCTCATACTCGGCGAAGGTTGCCCGGCTCTGGTTTCCTGCCCAGGGCTTCCCCATCACCCAGACGCCACCGGCATGATCTCCGGAAAGGGATGAATAGTAACTGACAGGGTTCCCGTAATAGCCGCCAACCCCCACCCTGCCCTTTTCAAACACATTGGCCTGAATCCCGTCGAGATGCAGGTAGTCCGACGAGTCGATATATTGGCGCCCAACGCGGACCATGACACGGTCAGCCCGGTCATGCCCGTCCGCATAAAGCTGCAGGAGCCGGTCTTCCTTCACCCCGTTGGCATCGCTGACGCTCAGGAACATGTCATCGGCCAGCGAGGGGGATGCGGGCTTGTCGAGATCCTGATGCGAGCGGCCGGAGGCGTACAGATCCAGCCGGCCCCCCAGCAGATCGCGGGCACTTCCATACCAGTATTCGTAGAGGTCGTTGTCTTTCTGGCTGCCTTGCGACCGGAGATCGTAGTCGGTTCGCAGCCGCCCCTCGTAGCGGGCCGCGACAGGGGCCGCATTCGACTGGGCATGACCCGCAAGGGGAAAGGCCCCCAATACCGCCGTGAGAATGAGGGGCACTCCATGACGACTGGCTAATCTCATTCCGGAAGCTCGCTTTCTTCAGGATCGTCCCGGACCGTAATCCCGGCACGCATAAAACTAGGGATACCAGACAAAACGGAGCGGGTCAAGAGAACCCGCCCCGTTCACCTGTCTCCCGGAACTACTTCGTGATCACGCGGAAGAAGTTCTGCGTCGAACTCCGCAAGGTCTGCAACTGGTAGAACCAGGCATTCGAGCTGACGAACGCCGACCCGATATTGGTCCAGTCCGCACTGAGGGAATTCACGGTCTGGAACTGCTGCGTGACGCCCATGGTCCCCGGCATATAGGCCAGTTCGATGGCGGGCAGAATGGTCACCGAGTTCGTCGACGGCTTGGACCCAGCACTCAGGGGATTGCTCCCGCCCTGAAGTTCAGCCAAGTCCGAAACGCCATCATAGTCCGAATCCGACACATTGGGATTGGTTCCGGCGGCCATCTCAAGCTTGTTGATCACGCCGTCGAAATCCGGATCCCCGTTCCCATCCTGCGCGGTGATGCTGCCGAAGCTCGCTACTTCCCATGAATCCAGCAAGCCGTCGCGGTCCACATCAATCCCGCCCCGCAGGTCATCAATCGACGCCTGGAGGATGGCGGTGGCGTACTTGGGATTATGGACGCCCCGACTGCGATCTTCCCAGACATACAGGTAGTTGTAGGCCGCCTTCTTCTGGGCCAGGGTCCAC
>CAYOQM010000269.1:863-3681 GCA_964406065.1 uncultured Verrucomicrobiota bacterium | reverse complement strand
ATCAGCGACGGTCACAGACCGCCGCTACAGGGCGATGATTTCGCGGCCGTGCCGCCCATCACGCTCCCTTATTGTTGCCCCTCGGTCTGCGGCAGGCGGGAGTAGATGGTTTCCATTTCTGCGACCAGGGTGTCGAACTGCTTGATCGCGGCCAGGATCGGCGCGGGCTGGGAGATGTCCACGCCGGCATCGCGGAGGATGTCGAGCGGGAACTTGCTGCCGCCGGCCCGGAGCATGCCCAGATAGCGGTCGCGCGCGGCCTCGCCGCCGGTGTTCACGGCATCCGCCAGCGCGGTGGCCGCCACCATGCCGGTGGCGTATTGGAAAACATAGAACGGACGGAAGAAATGCGGCACACTCGCCCAGGTCACGGCGAGGGTGTCATCGAATTTCACCACTCCCTGATCGACGCCCATGTAGTGGCGGTAGAGCGCGGCGAAGGTGGCCTTGAGCCATTCGGCGGTGAGCGGTTGCCCCTGTTCGGCCTGGGTATGCATGGCCAGTTCGAATTCTGCGCGTAGATGGTGCCGCGCATGCGTTCGAGATAGCTTTCCAACAACCGCAGCTTGACCCGGTCGTCGGTGGTGGTTCGCAGGACCTCCTTGAGCAGCATGGCTTCATTAAAGGTGGAGGCGATTTCCGCGATGAAAATGGAATACTGCGCGGTGGCGAACGGTTGGGCCGCATTGGCGAACTCCGAGTGCATGGAATGCCCCAGTTCATGGGCAATGGTGGACATGTCATCATAGCGGCCACTATAGTTCATCTTCACGAACGGATGGGCGCCATAGACGCCCATGCTATAGGCTCCGCCCTGCTTTCCTTTGTTAGGATAGAGGTCGATCCAGCGCTCGCTGAAGGCGCGCTTGAGGCCCGCCGTGTATTCCGCGCCGAGCGGCGCGCAGGCGGCCAGGATGTGGCGCTGGCTATCCTCGTAGGAGTACAACTGGTTGACGCTGGGCGCGGCGGGCACCGCGATGTCATAATAGTTGAACTCGCTCAGGCCGAGCATTTTCTGTTTGAGTTTGAACAAACGGTGCAGCGGGCCAAGATTGGAGCGGACGGTCGAAATCACGTTATGATAGACGTCCGGGCTGATGTTGTTTTCGAACAGGGTATATTCGAGGCAGCTCGGAAACTTATAAATGCGGGACAGCGCCACCTGCTTCTTCATCTCCCCGTCCAACAGGGCGGCGAAGGTGTTTTCATATTTGAGGATGTTCTTCCAATACGCTTCCACCACGGTGCGCCGGTCGGCGGCGACCTTGCTCAGGCGGTATTTGAGGAAGTTGTTTTCGTTGAGTAGCACCTTGGTCCCGTCCGTTAGAGTAACCTCGGAGCTGGGCATGTCCACGTCATTGAGCAGGTTGGAAACCTTGACCGGAGTGTCCGTGAACAAACCCATCTGAGCGACGATGCTCTCCTCCTTTTCCGAGAGCGTGTGATCCCGGTTGCGGAGAATTTTTTCCAGGTTGAAACGATAGGGAGCCAGCCGGGGTTCCGCTGCGAGGTAGGCGGCGATTTTCTCCGCGCCGAGCGCGAGGACATCCGGAGCCACGAAGGCGGTCTTCGTGGTGAACTCCACGGCCAGGTTCTGGAACTCGCTTTGCATGCGGGTGAACCCCGGATTGGACAGGTCCATGTCGTTTTGCAGCTTGGCCCAAGCGAACAGGCGGTCCCCGCGTTCGTTGACGGCATTGAAGAGGTCCAGCAAGTCCGCCACCTGCTTGGGCGAGCTGGTCCAGTTCTTGGCCAGGCCATCGACAGAGTCCGCCAGTTGTTTCACGGCCGCAAACTCAGCCCGCCAGGCGGCTTCGTCCTTGAACAGGTCGGCGACGTTGAATTTGAACTCCTCCGGGACCTGCGACCGTTCGGTCTGTGAGTAGTCGGGGATGACGGGATCGGCCGCCGGGGCGGCAGCGGACCAAGCGCCGGTGAAAACCAGCACGGCAACGGGTAGTAACGGGTGAAGCAACTTCATGAGGCGCCTAATAAGCCGCAATTTCCGCGAATGACAACCGAAATCCTCGCGGCCGATTCTCAGGAGAAGCGACGGACCAAGGAGGGGCGATATCTGATCGCCCATGACCATGAAGGGACAATGGGAAAGCGGTTCCCCTTCACTCATTGGCTTTTCATGGGCATCGGCGGTTCGGAGACCGCCGCTCCTTGACGCGTTCGCACGGCTGTTTTGCACCATTCATCCTTGGTTTGACTTATTTGTGATTCGCCCATCACTCCTTCATTCATCACTCATCACTCAATCGGGACCATCCCGCAAACCGCCCGCATCTTGGCGAGACCGCGCCGGGCTACTTCGAGCGCGTCCAGCTTGTAGTAAGCGGCGTTGAACAATTCGAGCGACAACACCGGGCGGGCGCCGGTTTCCCGCAGGAAGCCGAAAATCGTCGCCAGCGGCGCAATGCCGTCGCCGGGGAAAACGCGATCGGCGTCGGTGATTTTGTCCAAGGGCGGAGCCGCCGGATAATCGTTGAGGTGCAACAGCGGCAACGCCGCAGGGGCGAGCAGGCGCAAGCCCTCGAACGGCGAGCCCCCGCGATACATGTGGAAAACATCGGCCAGCACACAGGCATTCGCATGTCCGCAGGCGGCCGCGATCTGCAGCGCAGTGCCGAGTTGGCCGAGGCTGGGGTTGCGTGCCCAGAATTCCAGAATCGGCGTGACTCCCGCTTGGGTGCCGATTTCCAACAACTTGCCATAGCGTTCCGCCAGCGCGACGGCCTCGACCCGGGCTCCGTTCGGGACGCCGGCGGGCGGTGCGGCGATGCGTTTGCCACCGATGGCTGCCACCATTTCC
>CAYOQM010000269.1:0-853 GCA_964406065.1 uncultured Verrucomicrobiota bacterium | reverse complement strand
CGATCTCGACGCCATTTACTGGCAAGACGTGCAGTTTCGCCTGCTCAAGGCCGCTGGCCCGCTGGGCGGCGTCGTCCACGCACCAAGACGCGAAGCCGATTGCTCCTTCCACGGTTAGGCCGGCATCTTCGATCCGGCGGCGCAGGTCGGCGAGGGAACCGCCCGCCTCGACAAAGCGGCTGATGTTCTCTACCCAGGGTTCGATGCCATCGTAGCCGGCCGTGGCCGCCACCTCCACCTCGCGGTCCAGCGGCAGCTTTTGGCCGCGGATCGTGGCGGTGTTCAGGCAGAATCGGAACCGGGCTGAGGGAGCGGCGGCGGTCGCCACTGGTGCCGCCGCCACGGCACCGCTGCCGAGCAGCATGGCGCTTGCGGCGAGCCAGTCACGGCGGGTCATGGCGGGGATGGAAGTCGGGGTCGGGGTCATGAGGTGGCTCGGGTTCTGTCTATCAATGTTGCTCCCATCGGCGATTCGATCGTCACGGGCAGCGCGGTTCGCGGATGAACTTATGCCCTGAGCCGGACATTGCAACCGAAGATTACCGCCAAGGCGACGCAGGAAAGAAGTCTCTGGAGTGGCAACGGCTTGCGCCAATGCCGAACTCAAAGCCCATGAAGTCCGGCGCGCTGGCGCAGGTACTCTCCCACCGCCCGGCGCTCGGACTCGATGAGGGCGCGATCATAGACCAGCAACTCCACCAAATCTCCGACAAAGCGGGTGCCACCGCTGGTCCAGTTGCCGATGACAAACGGGCCTAACTGGGCGGCATAACTGGCCGTGGCTGCGGTCCTCATGAGGGCGGCCCCGTTAACCCTCCGAAAATATCCCTCCGCATCGGATTGACAATGTTTG
>CAYOQM010000268.1:0-3689 GCA_964406065.1 uncultured Verrucomicrobiota bacterium | reverse complement strand
ATTGTTCACGCGATGCGGGAAGAACAGCAGGTCGATCGGTTCCTCCTGGATGAACGGGGGAAAAGGATTATGACCGTGCCAACCACACCTCGGTGTTTACGTCGCTGACGCACCGAAACTCAAGGTGAACGGAGTGTAAGGAATCGAAAATCCTTTCTGGGACCGGTGCTGCGCAATAAGGGCTTTGAGTCGCGGGAACGGGAAGTGGCGTGGGCGGTGTTGGCGCACAACTTGTGGGTGCCGGCCAGGATGTTGCGAACCCAGGAAAATGAATTACCGAAGGGCATTGAGCCTAGGGGGCCAAACTGATCTGATAGATTGTCCATGCCCGATGCGCCCGGGGATTAGCTATTTCAAGTTTAAGTCCAGTGGCTTCGACCGGGAACGGGAAATCTAAGCGAGTCATCTCACCTCCGTATACCGGATGCCCGTTGGCGAACATGAAAGGCACCGATAAACACGACAAGGGATCAGGCAATTTCGCCCAAGTTTCTTTCATCTTATAGTAAACATGAACCGTATCGGGACAATCTCGGATATAACTACCGTGACTGAGCAGCACGTGCCCCACCTGGCGCGGTTCGGACCACTCTACAGACACCCACATGCCGGTCTGCTGCAACGCTCCCTCAGAGCGCCAGAACTGAGTCGGATCATTGATTCGATCCGCCGCCTTATCGGGACTGTGACTGGCTTCAGCCCGGGAGAAAAGCACGGTGTCCGGCCTTCCTAAGACAGCCGCGAAATCCGTATACACTTTGAAAGCGCCGCATGTTTCCACCCGGCACGTAACTTTGGCTGACTCCATATCCCGTTCAAACAGGGATGGGGTGAATCGATTGTCTTCAGAAAGCACATAAGCCACGTTCGTTGCCGGGTCGACCACGGTTGTCTTGTAGGGTAATGGCCATGAGGGGAACCGTTCGTTGTATAACTGAGCACACACGATGCGTTCATCCGTTGCAAAGGTGATGCGGTAAGAATCGGCATAAGTCGAGTAGGCGTGCCGGATGCCGCGGGAATTCAGGTAGCGGATAACCGGGGTTAGATCGTGGGCCTTGAGTTGCCGCGTGAAAGCAGGGTCGCGCCAACGCTCCAACAAACCTTCCGCATTGTGGAGGTTGATCACCAGCACCAGCACTGTCAAGGCGCCTATTGCCACACGCATGATTCGTCCCGAATGAGCATACCAGTAAGCAATGAGAAACGGCCATGCCCAGGCGATCAATGTCAGATAGCGGTAACTCTCCGCCCCTGAGCGGGAACTGAAAAGGAACATGATCAGGCTCATCCATGACGCGCCGACGAATACAAACCCGGCATCCAGTGAGAGCCAACGATCCCGCCGCCACCGGGGCCATCCGACGGCGAGTGCCTTCAGGGTCACCCCAATTAGAGCAAGGAACCACAACCACCCATAGGCCGATGCCTTCAAAAGAAAGCCATCCACCCGATCCAGACTACCCGGAACAATGGGGCATCCCAACCCGAGCGCCCCGGGCACAGTCACGGAGAGCGTCGGGGAAACAAAACCGCCCAGTGCGTCACGCCAGGAGTCCATCCGGAAAATGGCAGAACCTGCTCCGCCATACAAAACCTGGGCAAGCCAATGCGGGATCAATCCCACCGCAGCACCCAGCAGAACCAGAGGGATGGTCCACCGCGCCACGCGCCAATTCCAGTGAAGTCCGATCATCGCCCCGGCCATGACCAGCACCGGCAGAGCTAGCATGGTGACGCTACAGGCTAATCCACCCATAAGTCCCACAATAAAAACAGCAAGCCGTGAAACATCCGAAGCCTCCCCCTGTCTCTGGGACAGCCACACCATCAGCGTGGATAACAGGATCAACGACGGGTACCCCGGCAAAGCAAGGCCATACTGGAGAATCATGAGAAATGGCGAACCGACCAATAGGAGAAGGAGTCCGGGCCACACTGCCTGCCAACGGCCCCAGCGACGAAGAATCAGCCAGCCCAGAAGCAATGAAATAAACCCAAAGCCAAAGGCCATCACCCTGGCCCCGAAAGCGGTGCGTGGAAGCATGTTTACAACAGGCGCCATCAGGTAAGCTTCGAGGGGGAACAAATACGGTTGGGCAAGCATCAGGAGGGAAAACTCACCGCGGGCAATCTGTTTCGCCTGGAGCGCGATGATGCATTCGTCATCAGTCGCTGGCATGTTTGCGCAACCTGCGTTGAAAAGGGCAATCCGGAACCCAAGCGCCAAGCCGATTCCTGCGCTCAACACGATCCAAAATCCTAATTGCTTTTTGCCCACTCTGCACCTGCCTTTAGGTCAGCGACAACTCGGCATGGATAACCGCACCCAATATATGGAACACAAGAGGAATGATCTGAATCATCCATCACTTTTTGTGGTCCCATGCAAAGCTGGCCGCATCCTTGAGTTATCGGCCAAGCTCTTTCAATAAAGGGCTGGATTCATACTGGTCAACATTTTCCCTGAATTTTAATGTAAAAACTAACTGCTTGAAAGCAAAAATGAAAAGAGTGTCAACGCAAAGCAGGAATGTCCCCATTCTCGCCAAAGCAGGAATGTCCCCTTTTCATGTTGTTGGTTTCTTTTGATATGTGGCGGGATCCCGGGCGGTTGGTGAGGGCGGATCGTCGCCATGGATGGTCGGCTGCGGGAAGATGACGAGGGCCGCGCAGAAGTGGGGGTGCAATCGGGCGCGGGGTTGGGGTGGCCGGCGTAACGGAACGCGGCGCAGGAGTTGCAGGCGCATGAATCTCGGACTCCTCAACACCATTTTCATTCAGGAGCCGGTGGCTTCCCACCCAGAAGAGGTGTCCGTCAATCATGGCCTCCGTGCCCAGTCCTTTGATTGCGCGGAAGTCCTGTGCCACTAGGGTATGCCGAATGGACGCCATTACGGCGGCACTCCCTGCATGAAAGCTGGACGTGTCGTTTGCCAGATAGATTTTCATCGCACTCCCTGTGCCCATAGATGCTGTACGTGAGACCAATCCCCGGCGTCCGTGACTTTGAGACATTCCGGAGGCGAGCGAACCATGTGGGGCGTCACGCCGTGAGCCAGAAGTGCAGCCACGAGGGATAACCGGTTTTCGCCTGATGCCTCCGCCTTGCGCAGGGCCGCCCTTAGGAGCGGCAGGCGCGCGCCCACAACTCCACCCGCCATAATCGCCTCTTGATATGAGAATTGCCGTGTGACTTTTCCTCTGGCGTTAAAAAGGCAGACCGGGCAATTCAGTTCCACTGCATTGACCGACGCGCGATGGTGGAGCAGATCTTCAGCAACGGAAGCCAAGGTGGACGCGGGAACCAAGGGGCGGTTGGCATCGACCACGATGGCGTCCGCGTTCCCCTCACACTGCTCCAGAAGCTTCAATATAGTCTGTTGCCGGGTTTTACCGCCGGGGATCAAGATCACCGGAAGGGATTTCAAGGCGGTGGCAAACCGGCCCCGGTATCCAGGGGTGAAGCCGACCAAGACCGTTTCGACGGTTTCACACATTTTTTCTGCGACAATTCGCACTAGGGCAATCCCGCCCAATTCCAGTAGAGCTTTGGGCCCCAAATCAAGACGGGTCCCCATCCCTGCCGCAGGAATAACGCCATAGAGTTTTCTTCTGTGAATGTACTTCCTATCTGTGTGATGGCCCTGGCACTGGCGAACCACCGGCGGTGGGAGACGGAGAGTTGC
>CAYOQM010000267.1:0-3708 GCA_964406065.1 uncultured Verrucomicrobiota bacterium | reverse complement strand
ACTCCGTCGTGCACACCGGCGTGAAGTCCGCGGGGTGCGAGAAAAACACCACCCACTTGCCCTTGTAGTCATCGGGGAAATTGATCGGCCCCTGCGTCGTCTCCGCCTTGAATGAAGGCGCCTTCTCCCCAATCAACGGTAATCTCGTCGCAGTCGGTTCGGTCATGATGCATGTCCTTTCGGTTTGGTCGGTTTCCGGCTTCGTTATTAGTAATTATTACTACATAGTAAACGTACATATTATCTGGCGGTCAGGCAAGCTTATTTTGCGCCTGACAGGGCCTCCTGCAGGGGCGTTTTCACCTCCATGAACCTGGCTGTGGCCCGCGCTTTGACGACGCCCTCCTGCGACAGGTCGGCGCTCATCCGGAACAGGGGGGGGCGCGACTCCACCAGCCTGGCGCGGACCACGGCGGGGCACTCCACCCGCACCGGCGCGAGGAACCGGACGCCGAGCTCCCCGGTCAACGCCACGCGACCCTGCGCAAAAAGGCAGTTCGTCATGGCGCTGTCCAGGAGCGCGGCGATGACACCCCCGTGAACAACCCCCGCATATCCCTGGTAGAGCCGGCCGCAGGCAAACGGCGCCTCCACCTGCCCGTCGGCAAGGGTGGTGAACGCCAGCCGGATTCCCCGCGGATGGTCGGCCCCGCAAAGAAGACACTGGGCGTGCACGTGCGACTGAGGATCGTCCATGGTGTCTGCTTCCGGTCAGTGATCGCAGACATTCGCGCCGGAAACCAGCGTTCCGGCCAGGTATGACGCCACCAGTTTTTCAGGCGTTTCGGCGGGCGCGCCCACCACCACCGAAATGCCGTTCTCGGCAAAGATCGACTGCGCCCGCTGCCCCATGCCCCCGGCGATAATGACCGTGGCGCCCTGCTCGTGCAGCCAGCGCGGAAGAACGCCCGGCTCGTGCGGCGGAGGCGTTAGCAGCTGTTTGTCGGCGATGCTCTTCGTCTTTTCGTCAATGGCGAGCAAGGCAAACTGCTCGCAATGGCCGAAATGCATGCAGAGTTTTCCGTCGGCCAGCGGGATGGCGATTTTCATGACACGGTCTCCTTCTTGTCGGGTTTGGGGATCGGATGACGGCGCTGAATCGCCGTCAGACAACGCGAGAATAGGTGCGATCACACGCTCGAACGCCTTGGCTGTTTCTGTTTTATTATAATGATAAACGAACGGCTTCCCGTCATCGCAGGCCTTGCCCACGAACGGGTCGATCGGAATCCGGCCGAGGAAGGGAACGGCCATGTCCGCCGCCATCCACTCGCCGCCCCCGCTCTTGAAGATATCCGTCACCTCCCCGCATTTCGGACAGACGAAGCCGCTCATATTCTCAACCACGCCGAGCACGGGAAGATCCAACTGCTTGCAGAAGTTGATGGATTTCCGGACATCGGCGGTGGCCACATCCTGCGGCGTTGTCACCACGACCGCGCCAGCCGGATCCGTGATGAGCTGGCACACCGAAAGCGGCTCGTCGCCCGTGCCGGGGGGCGAATCGATGACGAGATAATCCAGCTCGCCCCAGGCCACGTCCGTCAGGAACTGCGTGATCAGGCTCATTTTCATCGGCCCCCGCCAGATCACGGCATCGTCCCGATCCCGCAGCAGGAACCCGATCGACATCACCTTGACACCCGCTATCTCAACCGGCTGGAGCACGCCATCCTTCGTCTGCACGGTCGACCCGTCCAGCCGCAGCATCTTGGGAATGCTGGGGCCGTGGATATCCACGTCCAGCAAGCCGACCCGTTTCCCCGCAAGCGCCAGCGAAACCGCCAGGTTGGCGGCCACCGTGCTCTTGCCCACGCCCCCCTTGCCGGACATCACGATGACCTTGTGCCGGATCAACCCCATCCGATCGGCCAGCAACCGCTGCCCTGATTTCTCGCCGTCGCTCTCCTGGCCCGGCTGAGGCCGGCTCCCGCAGGCGCACGGCTCGGCAGACGCCTCCGGCTTATGACTGCATTTTTGATTGTGTCCCATAGTCCCGTTTCCTTTCAAAATTCGAATTGCGACCCCACGCCGCCCGCCCGGCAGGCATCCGGGAAGTCCCCCCAAAGCCGGGCCGCGGCCTTGGGTCCCGTGCAATGCAGGGGCGCCAGAAGGCGGCTTTCGAACCGCCGCAACTCCCGGATCGTCCACGCCAATCGCTCCGCCGTTGCAGACCCGAGATGCATGCCGCCCATGACGGCGCGAACCGGCTTTCCGGCGCTCAGCTCTTGAACATGATCAAGCGTGTTGATGACACCCGAATGCGCACAGCCCAGGAGAACAACCATGCCTTGCTCGGTATGGATGAAGAGCGCCTGGTCATCCGGCAAAAGATCGGCCGCGTGCCCTTTCGGGTCCATGCAGAAGGGTTCGTCAATCGCCTCTTCCGGATGCCGGCGAGGGATCTCGCCGGTCGTCCATACGCCAGGGGCGACTTCCACCGGGCGCCGGGAAGGACTCAACCGGCAGCGTTCTCCGAGGACAGCCTCCCGGCATGCCGCGGACATGCCAATATCGCGAGTCGATTCCCCGACCCGATACCGGGGCAGAAGCGCAGTCGGGTGCGCATGAACAGTCACCGGGGCCTTCGTATCGCGGAGAATGCCGGCCAGTCCGCCCGTATGGTCGTAATGGCCGTGACTGAGGACCACTGCGTCAACCGTGCGAAGGTCCACGCGCAAGGCGCGCGCGTTGTCGGCCAGCACCAGTCCCTGGCCCGTATCGAACAGCAGATGCGCCCCGGGACTATCGATCCAGAACGCCAAACCATGTTCCCCCCGCGCGTCGCGGGCGACAACCGTATTGTCGGCTAAAACCGTGATTCTTACGACTGCTTTCATCGGGCAGCTCCTAGGGTGGGGGGCTGAACCCTATTGAGGCGGGCGACCACGGTTTCGCCGGCGCGAACCCGGGCGCCCGGCGTCACAAGCACCGTCACATCACCAGCCGGAAAATACATATCCAGCCGCGAGCCGAATTTCATCATGCCGATGCGCTCGCCCATGAAAACTTCAACCGGCTTGTCGTGGGCCGGCCAATACACGACCCGCCTGCAGACCGGGCCCACGATCTGGCATACCAGGCAACGAGTCCCTTCGCCGACAATCAGAATCGTGTTGTGCTGATTCACGTCGGAAGACTTCTCCTGAAAGGTGAACAGGCGCTTGCCCGGGGAATAGCCAAGAAAAGTGGACGTCCCGGAAATGGGAGCCCGGTTTACGTGCACGTCAAACAAACTGAGGAAGATGCTGATTCGTACGCAGGGCGTTTTCAGGTGCCGCCCCTCGTAGACGGGCGTGACGGAGGCCACGGTCCCATCCGCGCCAGCGACAACGACATCCCCTTCTCCGGGAGGCGTGCGTTCGGGGTCCCTGAAAAAATACAGAAGGTAAGCCACGACGAGACAGGCCAGGATGCTCGAACCCAAAAACGCCTTCTTGCCGGCAAATCCCCTCCATCGCAGGACGCCGGCAACCACGCCGAAAAGAAGAACCGTTCCCGCCAAGAAAGGCAGAACTTCAGGTCGCATAGCCATCGCATTCACGGGTGCAGGTCCTCCTGGACGCCCCGGCTATCGGCATCCTGGTTGTGACGAACCCACATCAACGGGAACGCGATGTCGCTGGCGCAGCAGGGAAGCCAGACGGCCAGGAAGAGGAAGACCGCGATCACGGGCAGCATCGCGGGTTCGATGCGAGAACCCAGGGC
>CAYOQM010000266.1:0-3710 GCA_964406065.1 uncultured Verrucomicrobiota bacterium | reverse complement strand
AAATACTCACAACCACCCTACGGTCTTGGACCAACAGCGCTTCTGATGTTTTTTGCTTGCTTGTTGCGGATGTTCGGCGACGAGATCATCATAAAAAAAGATCAAGCCTCAGCCGGCCAAACTAGGATCATGGAATTCGATGCTTTATGGAGTCTGCTGTCTGGCAGTAGCCCAGGCGCATTCATATTAAGGAGGCAGATCAGTAAGGCGCAGCGCGGTCTGTTAAACGAGTTACACAGAGTATTCACTGACCAGCCCGTTAGTGTTAGCGACACTCGGACTGTATACGAAGTCTTGGACGCGATTACCAAGTGGTGGACATTGCAACCTCAGATGGCCAAAGTGAAGTCACTTTACTCTGGTAAGGAGGGCGAGGCGGTAAAGCTGTTCATCGACGCCATGGCGGTATGTGATACTATGGAACCCGCCAAGTTAGTGTTCCAGAACCTTCAAACGGTGTGCGGCAAAGCCAGCGATGACCTGATTGACAACGAAAGAGCAACATTAATTGTTAATGGTATGGCCAAAGTCAAACAGACAATCGAGGATACTCCAAACACTTTCAAGAACGGTTTATTGGGCGAAATCAGGTTAGTGTTTGACATCAAGGGCGTCACCTACGACGATTGTCGAGCAGGTATTTCCGAATGGTACAACAGGCTAGATGAAAACCAAAGAGACCTGGGCGGCAATTGGCACTCCTCTGATAGCCGATCCCTCATCAAGAATTTGGGGACGATCACGGATACGGAGAATACGTTGTTCAGTCTGGTTCCTAAGGACCTAGGTCTCGGACAAGTCGTAGACTGGAACACCGATAAGACCCAGGACTACATCGCAAAACTCCGAGCAGGCATGAAGCACATCGATGACAACTCGATAAAGGTAGAGTCCCCTTTAGTTAGCAGTGTTATTGCAGGTCAAGAGCTCAAAGGACAGGATGGCAAGTGGCAGCTCCAATACTCAGGCAGAGGGTGTATCAAAGTCGAAGTGCCGAAGGAAGGTGTTGAGGTGCTGTTGTCTGATTCCGGCGATGATCCGACCTCCTACAATGCCCAAGTGCAGCTAATCTCGGATTCCTACGAGTATTCAGTCAATGGGAGCAATAAGACCGTTCGTCTCATTTCTCGCAACTCACTAGGTAACTTCGGGAAGTTATGCTCTGTCGAGTTTGTTGACCAGCTTGAGAAGTTCATAATAAAGTCGTCGAGCCAGAAGAAACTAGATGGTATGGATCAGGTAGTCAACATTGTGCTTCCGCCGGATTCTGCCGCATTCCATACATCTATCCGTTCACTTGTGGAGACGTCAATAAGCGAGAAGGTAATCGACTTCGAGCAGGCCGCAACAATCTTGCGCGAGATCGCGGATCAGTTGAATAGAAAGGCTGGACCATGATCAAGCTGATTCTCGACTTCGATAAGCTGTATGAGGGTGGTACACAAGTCACATCCGTGGCTGAATATGTCCGAGCATATTCGGAATTGCAGAAAGCTACGAGAAGTTCTGAAATTGTCGATTTGGTCGTCAGAGATAAGACATGCGCCCAGTGGCTACGAAGAGCTCTTAATAAACATGGTGTGGCTGAATCAGCAATAGTCGACTATAACGCTCGAACAGCTACAGAAAAGGCGTGGAACGTGCAAGTGCCGCAGTCGTTCAACGATGCGGACATCGCATACGACCGCCTTTGGGAATACAGCCCCAGCGTATTCCCAAACGACGAGTTTGAGAATGTCCTATTGCGCAATTTCTATGCTGCAGAATTCGCCTCGCCACGCATTCCCCTTCACTGTTTGGGAACCTTACTTGAGGCCTATGATTCGGAACGATGGAATCAGAACAACACGATACGCTGTGTCGTATATGCCTACAATCGGCGATTAGAGCTATGGCTTAGCCAGGCAAAATCCAGTGCCGAGCAAAACCTAGTTAAGATGATCAAGGACGACATAGCTGCTTTCAAGATGCTTGTTGAGCAGTTCGTACTTCTGCGATCCTATCCAGCGGTCGTAGCACACAGGGTCCTTGGACAGGATTTGGATACTCTCAACCAACTTGGGTTGAACACAACGCGCTTAGGAGTAAGCGAGGAAGCGGCGGCATCTGTAATCCCTCATGTAGGTGTGTATCTGGATGAACTTGGCGAGAACATCACAACGATCGATGGTGTGGATGAATTGCTCGTGCCGATGAGTGGTCTGCTTGTAATTGAATTCGAAAAGACGCATATCGTTCTGAACAGACTAACAGGGCTTGTGGATATGGCAACTATCAGCAGAGTTAGGAACAAATTCGCACCATTGCGACACAAGCTAGCAGATGACCTCGAAAGGCTTGGGGACTTGATAGGTCCATCGTTCCCCTCAAACCCAGACGGCTTGAGTACGGTCGAATCATGGACTAAGTGGGCCGTAGATGAATATCTGCCTTTCCGGTTCTGGTGTGAGCGTGTTGGACACATCGACGAGGAATTGGACAACTACAGTCAGATGTTTCAGGAATGGCTATTTGTCAATTACTCAGACATACAATCCACCTCAAGTCTGGCATTACACAAAGCTCTTATGCGGGTCGGAGACTGGGTCGGTGGGCCGGAGAAGTGGCTGTTTGTAATCATTGCTGACAACTTAGGAGTCAGGTTCCTCTCCACTCTGCAAGAGGCATTGAAAAAGCACGGATTTGCGAGAACGAAACTTGAGTATGCTCTAGCCAGCTTGCCTACTGAAACAGCCGTTGCCAAGAGATGTCTCCTCGGGGCAACTAGCGTGCAATCCGATGTTGCAACGCTTGACTACAAGTCGCTCGCGGAGAAATGGCAAGAGGTATTTGGAAACAAGCCAATCTTTTATTTGGCGGATATTAGTAAGATCGCTAACATTCCGGCAGAAGAACCATGCGTGTTCTTTCTAAACTACCTTAAGCTGGATGAGCTATTACACGAAGATCAATCCAACACCGGAAAGACTTATCTGGAAATAGCAAAGTTCTACTTCGATGGTCTGGCCAACGCAATAAGCAAATGGTCTGACGACAAAGGCATATCACCGGACCTTCAAGTGGTAGTCGTTGCCGATCACGGCTCTTTACGGATTGATGCGCATGCTGCGAATCTTATTGACATAGCCTTCTTCAAGTCATTCACAGAAGATCGACATCATCGGTTCCTCAGGCTCAGTGATGCAGAATTGAAGCAATTCCCCGGTAACCTGCAGCAACAAACCTTCCTATTTCCTCGGGAGAAATACGGGCTTTCGGATAACTATGCAGTTGCGCAACGGTACTACAGATTCGCTAACACCGGTGATGGAAGCTATGCTCACGGCGGTCTTTCACCTGAGGAAGTGATGGTTCCGGTAACAATGTTCAGCAGAGTATTGTCAAAAGTAGAGATGCCGGTGATATCGCTTATTAATAAGATTTTTCGATTCGGCAACCCCGAGGAAATCGAGCTAACTGTGACCAATCCAGGGAAGTTTCCGCTTGAGGACATGACCTGTGAGTTCAGTGCCGAGGGCATGAACTCAGGCAGAGCTTACTGCGCAATGATAGACTCCTCCTCTGTGGAAAGGATATCAACCAACGCAAAGTTTCGTAACATCGGAAAGCCGGTAACTGAGATCAGAGTCAATGCTTCGTTCTTTTTGGCAGGACAGAAGCACGAGTTAAAGGAGTTCGCTTTCCCAATCGAGCTTAGAGCCTTGGTGGAG
>CAYOQM010000265.1:0-3716 GCA_964406065.1 uncultured Verrucomicrobiota bacterium | reverse complement strand
TGCCAACACTGCCGCCACGACCAACCCCATGACCAGAAGCTTCCTGTTCATCATGCGAAACATTCCTCCCATGCGTCCTTCGACGTGAATTCATCGTACTGGAAAAGAGATTACCCGACAACTACATCTTCCACCACGGTGTGCACGTCCTCGAATCCACCCGATGCGGTGTCGCGGATATGCACCAGGATCGTGTATGTGCCGGCCTTGCGCGGGATCCACAGGCAGGTCGGGTCGGGCGAGAACCCGCGCAGCATCGTGTACAGGTGCGCGTCGATCACCTCGAACTGGTACAACCGTCCCTCCGGCTTGGCCGCCCCTGCGAGCGCGTTCCCCTTCTCGTCCACGGCATCCGGGTCCACCTCCACCGAAAGCCGCACCGCGGTCCGCGATGAAATACCAGTCCCGGCTCCCACTCCCGTCAGCGAGCCGTCTCCGCTCTCCTCGTCCCCGCTCGCCCCCGGCCCCGAGTCCGCAAGTCCGACCGCCTTCACCAACTGGTATCCCCCCAGATCCGGCGCTCCGGCCACGCGCACCTGCGTCGACCACGACGCCTCATAGGAACCGGCCTGTCCGTCCGCTCCCTTGGCGAACATCACCACCGAATACAGACCGGGATCCGTCGGCGAAAAGCTCCAATCGGGAGATACCGACCAACCCCGCAGCATGTGCCAGCCCTCGCTGTCCTCGGTCCAATAGGAGTAGGCGTATCCGGAGGCCAGATTCTCCGACGGGCCTCCTTCGCCACCTGCACCTCCACCACCACCGCCACCACCGCCCGCCGCGCCCGTGAACGTCACGCGGGTCCCCGGCGACACCGTCGCGCCGCTCGTCAGTGAGCCCCCGTCGGCAGACGTCGTCACAGACACGATTCGCACCGGATCCGATCGAAGCCGCTGGAAATAGAGCGTCGCCGCGTCGTCATACGTCTTCAGACCTGCCCTCCGCACCTGCACGTCCGCCCGGTAGATTCCGAATCCCGGAAGTTCCATGTTCAGCGTCGACGCCGAGGACCCGACCCCAGCCGATGAGCCCAGTCCACCGAAAGGCGTCGACAGCCAGACCTTCACGAAAGCGGACCCCAACCCCGTGCCATACGCCGAGATCCAGGTCTCCCCCGATTCCAGCATCGTCACCACGATGGGCGTCTCGGAATCCAGCTCCGGAATCACCTCCCCGACCCTCGTCAACGTCACGAGGCAGAACCGAGTCGCGGACCGCGTCGAGAAGAAACCGTGCCCCGCCGAGCTCACCGACAGCAGGTACGTCCCCGACGGCACGTCCGTCGTGTCCCATTCCAGTGTCCCCGTCCGTGCACCGCTCCCCACGTCCGCGATGTCGGCATCCAATACCGTATCCCCGGCCGCTCCCGGCCCAGACTCGGCATCGGGTACCAGCCGCAGCGTGAAGTCCACGTCCTCGTCCGCGAATCCGGCGCAACCCGCCGTGAACCGCAACACGCCCCCGGCCGGTCTCACCAGAGTAGCCTCCAGCGGTTCCAGCGACCCTGTGCGGCCCGTCGCAGACGACACCAGAACCCCCTCCAGACGCGGAAGATCCGGTACCTCCACCGTGCATACCGAACCGTGCACGCCGCTCGCCGACCCGACACCCACCATGTATTCCTCGTCCGTCAGCGTCTCCACCCGCATCGAGCACGTCTCACCCACGTTCGGCAGCTCCCCTGCGGCGAATCCGTCCGGCAGCACGTCCACCCAGGATGTCCCTCCGTCCGCACCCGAGAAAGCGTCCCCATATCCCTTGACCCGCACCCAGCCGCGCCCATCTCCTGTTTCCCTCAGCAGCCAGACCTGCGACCGCGTCCCAGCGAACCCACCGCCCACCAGAACCCGCACGCCTCCCGCCGGTTCCCCCAACGCCTGCACCGACATCGTCAGCGCCTTCACGGGCACCTCCACCCAGCTCGTATCCGAATCCTCCAGCCAGACGCCTCCATCCAGTCGTACCTCCGATTGCAGCTGGTACGTCCCGCTCATCCGGGCCGGAAAGCTCCACTCCGCACCCACCCCATCCACGGACGTCGTCGCCGAAGTGACCTTCAGGAAGCGGTCCAGAGAAGCGTCATACCGGTAGACGCGGTAGCTGTAGCCCATCTCGGAACCGCCCCCGGTCACGGCGTGTGTGATGGATACTGGACTGCCTGCCGACACGACATCAATCCCAGGTGTGCCGAACACCGCCGGCGGCTCCACCAACTGCGAAACGCGCACGTTGTCCACGATGAACTCATCGCCGGTCCCGCTGCCGCTCCCCGACCCCAGCATCAGGCGGTCCGGCAACTTCCCCCGACTCGCCCACGCGACCCCGGAAAGAGCCCCGACCGAGACGCCGTCCAGATAGAGCGTCGCCGCATTTACGGCCGACCCGTAGGATATGCACAGACGGACGTGCACGCGAATTCCCGCCGGGACTTTTCCGGCCCCGGCGCCCGCCAGGGAGTAGGCGCTTCCCTTGTAGTAGTCGACGGACCCGTCGCTCTGGAAGATCAGGTGGAAGATGGACGCGTTGTTGAAGTTCGTCCCGCCCAGAGCCGTTGAGCCCAGCGCCACACGAGCCACGCCCGACGTCCGCACCAGGTCGAAATCCAACGTCTGAGTGCCCGAGATGGGTGCGGTCCACGATGCGTAGCTCTGCGTCGACGAGCTCGCATCCACCACCCGGAGCGCCCCGGAGGACGCCGCGACCGAACCACTCGCACCCGACACCTGCGTCCAGCCGGACGGAAGCGCGCCATCCTCGACACCGCCGTAGTCCTGGAAGACCAGGGCATGCGTTGCGAGCGGCCAGACGCCGATCAGCAGGAGGAATACGAGCAGAAGGAGAAATGGGCGGAGAAGGCGGTAGAAGAAGGGACGCGGAAACGAAAGGGAACCAAAACCAAAGATACGATCCATATCGTGCCCTGCCTTCGTCGTGGATTGGTTTGCACCGCGACGACGGGCATCGGATCATGCCGCCCTATCCTCTGGTTATAACAAACATACCGGGGTAGGGCAAACGATTTCCGGTCAAGCGCCTCTCAGAACCTCGTGTCCCATGGAAATCAGGTTCTGGAATCCAGGGGTCCAGGATTTCCACGACCGACCGGCGCTGATCCAAAGTCAGGTCAATCATTGCGCTTCTCCAGTGCTTCCAATAGGGCAGCAGCTTCAACAGCGAAGCCTGCGGCTCCGCTGCAGATTTCCATAGCGACTTCCATGTCATATGTATGGGATGTCAGATTCCTCAATTCATGGAATACGAACCACGAATCCACGTCCAGGATCAACAATGATTCGAATCATACGTGAACTCGAAATTCTGGACGATTGCACTGATGAGTATCTCACGTTCGTCCGAAGAAACTTCATTCGCCGACTCCATGCGTCTGTCATAATACCGAAGGGCTCGCTGCAACGACGAAACGCATTTCCCAAGGCTACTCAGATCCTCTCGCCCTTCCAGTCGGTCCCGCGCTTCAGGACCACGGCCGGGCTGCCGGCCAGCGTGCAGTTCGACTCGGGGAGCGCCTTCGTGACCACCGAGTCCGCGCCGACCACGCAGTGGTCCCCGACTACGGCTCCCTTCAGAACGGTCACGCGTTCGCCGACCCATACATGGTCCCCCACGCTCACGTCCTGCGACGGGTTCAGCCTCCGACCGTCCAGGTCCACGATGGAGTGCCCGTCTCCGGTCCGCAGGTTCACCGACCGACC
>CAYOQM010000264.1:0-3723 GCA_964406065.1 uncultured Verrucomicrobiota bacterium | reverse complement strand
ATCCTGAAAACAACGATTGGCTGGTAGTGAACCAATTCACGGTCATCGAAGGCCGCTCCAATCGCCGTCCCGATGTGGTGATCTTTGTGAACGGCTTGCCATTAGCTGTCATCGAGCTCAAGAATCCGGCGGATGAAAAGACCGATGTATGGCAGGCTTTCAAGCAATTCCAGACCTATAAGAACGAAGTCCCCTCGCTGATGACCTATAATGAAGCCCTTGTCATTTCGGATGGACTGACAGCGCGTATCGGCTCACTGACCGCCGATCGCGAACGCTTCATGCCATGGCGTACAATTGAAGGGGATAAAATTGCGCTTACAAGCATTCCACAACTCGATATCCTGATCAAGGGCGTCTTCGAACCGCATCGCTTCCTCGAACTCATCCGGTTCTTTACCGTCTTTGAGGACGACCCACGGGCTGGCGTGATTAAGAAGATGGCGGCCTATCATCAGTTCCACGCGGTTCGGCACGCAGTAAAGACTACGGTTCGGGCTTCTGCTACCGGGGGTGATCACCGCTGCGGTGTCGTGTGGCATACGCAGGGATCCGGCAAGAGCCTGACAATGGTGTTTTATGCAGGCCGAATTATCGCTCATTCGGCGATGAACAATCCAACGCTGGTAATGCTGACCGATCGAAATGATTTGGATGGACAACTATGCGGCACGTTCGTCGGTTGCCAGGAATTGCTTCACCAAACGCCTGTTCAGGCCCAAGACCGGGCTCATCTTCGCGAACTTCTATCGGTGGCCTCCGGTGGCGTCGTATTTACCACCATCCAGAAGTTCCTGCCAGATGTCAAAGGCGCTCCGTTTCCTGAATTGTCTACCCGGCGAAACATTGTCGTTATCGCCGATGAGGCCCATCGAATCCAATACGATTTCGTTGACGGGTTCGCAAGGAATATGAGAACCGCTCTTCCGAATGCGTCGTTTATCGGGTTTACCGGAACCCCACTAGAACTCTCAGATAAGAATACCCGTGCGGTCTTTGGCGATTACATCAGCGTTTACGACATTCAACGGGCGGTCGAAGACGGCGCTACGGTTCCGATTTATTATGAGAGCCGACTGGCCATGCTTAAGCTCGATGAGAAGTAGAAGCCCAAACTTGACCCTGAGTTTGAAGAAGTAACGGAAGGCGAGGAGATCGAGCGCAAGGAGAAGCTAAAATCCAAATGGGCTCACCTAGAGGCCCTAGTCGGATCCGATAAGCGGCTCGGACTGATTGCCGATGATTTGTTGAAGCATTTTGAGGCACGCTTGGAGGTCATGGATGGGAAGGCGCTTGTGGTTTGCATGAGCCGCCGAATATGTGTTGCCCTTCATGATGAACTCGTCAAGCTGAAACCGGATTGGTATCATTCGGATGATAATCAGGGAGCCATCAAGGTAACGATGACCGGTTCGGCAACTGACCCGCCGCAATGGCAGCAGCACATCCGGAATAAGCAGAGGCGCGATGATTTAGCTAAGCGGTTCAAAGATCCTGACGACCCGCTGAAGGTGGTCCTCGTTCGCGACATGTGGCTAACCGGGTTCGATGTGCCATGTCTGCATACAATGTATGTCGATAAACCCATGCGCGGTCACGGACTGATGCAGGCGATCGCGCGTGTCAACCGCGTTTTCCGTGATAAGCCGGGCGGCCTGATTGTGGATTATCTCGGAATTGCCGATCAGCTCAAATGGGCCATGGCCGATTACACTCAAAGCGGCGGCAAGGGCGATACGGTCATCGATCAGAACGAGGCCGTTGCGGTGATGAAGGAAAAGCACGATATTTGCTGTGGTCTCTTCCATGGTTTCGACTTTTCATCCTGGGCAACGGGCAGCCCGACAACTCGAATAGCATTGGTTCCACCCGCGCAGGAGCATATCCTGAAAAACGTGGAGGACGGCAAATCGCGCCTATTACAAACCGTTGCCGAACTCACCAGGGCATTCGCTCTTGCGGTTCCGCATCCAGAAGCGTTGCTTATTCGGGACGATGTAGGCTTCTTCCAAGTTGTGCGAGCGGCGCTCATTAAAACATCGACTACCGAAGCTAAGAGCGATGATGACCTGGACCACGCGGTACGACAGCTCGTGTCCAAGGCCATTGCCTCTGGTGGGGTGATTGATTTATTCGCGGCAGCGGGATTAAAGAAGCCTGATATCTCAATCCTGTCCGATGAATTCCTCGCTGAAGTTCGCGCATTACCCCACAAGAACCTTGCCATCGAGACCCTTCGCAAACTACTCAGCAATGAGATAAAAGCCCGCGCTAAGCACAATCTCGTTCAGGCTCGTTCCTTTGCTGAGATGCTTGAGAAGGCCATCAAAGCGTATCAGAACCGAGCGATTGAGACCGCAGCGGTGATTGAAGAATTAATCGCCATGGCTAAAGAGTTGCGTGAGGCCGATCGACGCGGTGAGGAACTGCACCTGACGGAAGATGAACTCGCATTCTATGACGCGCTTGAAACAAATGACAGCGCCGTTAAAGTGCTAGGCGATGACACTCTGAGTACGATCGCCCGTGAATTGGTAACCACCGTTCGCCGCAGTCTAACAATCGATTGGACCGTAAAAGAGACCGTACGCGCTGATATCCGCCGCATCGTCAAGCGCATCCTACGCAAGTACGGCTACCCGCCCGACAAACAAGAAAAAGCCACTGAAACTGTCCTACAACAAACCGAGCTACTTTGCGCCGATTGGGCAGGATAAACAGTCAACGTGTCTTATATCCATCCTTTCCACCTTGCCCGAATGATCGCATGGCGAGCCATGGTGGTTAGGTCATCTTTGTCCACCACTACTGCAGCCGATCTTGTGGCGTTCGGACCGCTGACTACATTACTGTATTCGGAAACTTCTAAGCCAGCGTAAGCAGCGGGCAATCGTTCATCACTCTGAAGAGTACGCCACCCAACACTTATACCGCGTGCTATCTTTATCGGACTTGCCATCTTGCCGGTAGTCTGATAATCATTGGTGCCAACGAACTCCACGATCGGCCTCAACCCGCGGGGCTTAGCGCCAAGAAAGACGACCGCTCGCCTTCGCATCATCCCTACAGCTTTGCGATCGGTAAAGCCAATAGTGAAAGACTTGTCCTCTGCACCAATCTTGATACCTGAAGTATAAGACGCGTCCATGTGCTCCTTTACTTCGGGCCAGCGGTAGTCAAAAGGACCAGTGTCCAGCCATTCAATGCTCTCGATCGAGATCAACGACGCGATGCTGCTAACAGCCGTTGTCTGATCCGGCTCTAGTTTCCTTGTCCTGCCGAGAAACCGTTGCTCTTGCGGCTCGCCCATGAACTCCAGCAACGCCGTTTCTGTCACCCTCCAATCATCACTGCCGATGCTAAACGCCCTTAAGTGCTGAGCAATAATCTCTTCCTTGAGTTTAGCCGGCGTAGTCAGTAATCGATCGGCGGCCTCTTGTAACGTAAGAACTACGGGAATTGTTTTCATCTTATCTTTTCTCCTATATAACTGTTATACACCAATATCACTATAGCACAGCAATAATTAATTGTCAAGCGCCAAACGGCCTGCGGCCTATCAATAATTGGGGGATAACTGTTCATCAGAGATATGATCAGTTCTTTTCCGAACCCGAACAGCTTCATTCTTAGTAACGCAATGCTTCAAACTTTATTTAGATTATAAACAAAGTGGAAAACTAACTTAAATGATAGAGAATTCAAGTAAATCACATAATAATT
>CAYOQM010000263.1:0-3739 GCA_964406065.1 uncultured Verrucomicrobiota bacterium | reverse complement strand
CCAGGCGGTGTAGCCGCGGGCCTCGAAGGTGGCGCGGATGCCGCCCGAGGGGAAGGACGAGGCATCGGGCTCGCCCTGGATCAGTTGCTTGCCGCTGAACTCGGCGATGGCGCCACCCTGGCCGTCCGGCGAGAGGAAGCTATCGTGTTTTTCGGCGGTGATGCCGGTGAGGGGGAAGAAGACGTGGGCGTAGTGCGTGGCGCCCTTTTCGATGGCCCAGTCCTTCATGGCGGTGGCGACGGCATCGGCGACGCTGGCGTCGAGGCTCATGCCCTGGCGGATGGTGCGCGTGACCGCCTTGTAGACGGTCTTGGGCAGGCGGTCGCGCATGACGGGGTCATTGAAGGTGTTGGACCCGAACAGTTCCTTGGCGGGGGTCTCCAGGAAGTTGAGTGGTTTTTCGATGGGTTTGTAGGACGTGACGGCTGCGATCGCGGCCTGCCGGGCATTGGTCGAATTCATCGTTCGAGCTCTCCTGTCTGTTCTGTCGCACACGCGCTGCAAAAACACATGGTCACGGGAATATTCGCAGGGACCGTGCCAACGGGCGGCCTTTGCGCAGGCTGCGTTCTAAGTGGTTTAAGCACGGGGTGTTGTGAGGAAGGAGTTCAGCGGGTCATGGGGCGACGCGGGGGCGGTATTGCTACGAAAGTGTATGTACAGGCCCAGTCTCGATACAAAATCGTAGGGTTTCGCCCTGCCTTGGCGGTGCCCTTGGTGCTGGCGGTTGCCGGCGTGCATGTGAGGTCAACCGCCATAGGTGGGCCGGTACCAGCCGATTTCGGCGTTGCGCCAGTGGCGGAGGGTAATGTCCGCCTTGCGTTCCAGGTTTTCGAGGAGGTTGGGTTCGAGGTGGAGGGCCCCGGTGAAGGAGGGGACGGGGGCGGTGAAAAAGAGGGGCTGAGGCGAGCGCTTCATGAGGTCGATGAGGTCGTGCGTATTATCCAGTTCCCAGCGCATGGCGCGATGGAGGTACCAGAGCCCCTGATCGCCGAGGTCGCCCTTGGGCATGGGTGTGGGTTCCGGGCTGACGGCGGTGGTCTTGGGGGCGATGGCGTTCTGACCGTCGCGCACGTAGATCAAGGTGCCGAGCTGGAGGTAGTGACGCATGGTGAGGTAGACGCAGCGCTTGGCGCGGATCTGAAAGGCGTCATTGAGCAGCTTGTCGGCCGCATCGCGCTTGCGCGTTTTTTTGGCGGCGGCTTCGAGTTGGTCGGCGGCGGCGGCGAGGGTGCCTTCGACGCCGTCGATGGCGCAACAGACCTTGGCGGCATCGGCCCAGTTGTTGACCATCTGGTAGCCGACGCAGTTGATGTAGTCGAGGTACTTGTCGGGGTGCGAGGCCTGCGACTGATAGATGTAGGGGGCCCAGTAGGACTTCTCGTCGTCGCTGAGCAGTTCCTGATGGGACACGAACGGGCGCGTGAGCCAGCGCAGCATGACGGGGCCGTCGAGGGTGCTGGCGCCGACCATATCCGTCATCGTGTCGGCGCGATCGAGGGTGGCCCAGGCGTCGACCACATCGTCCGCGATTTCGGGGTCGTAGAGTTCGGCGGCGAGATGGGTGAGGGCGGCGACGCGCAGGCGCGTGTTGGTGGCGGGGGGCAAGCCCATGGCGATCTTGAAGGCATCGAAGAAGTGGGTGCCCGCGCCGCCTGAGCAGAATTGGCGGCAGGGGTGCGTCTGGATGGCGGCGGCGCCTGAGATGACGGCGTGGGGTGTGGGCAGGTGGTCGAAGATGTTGCCGGGGTGCCAGGTGGATCCGCCCCAGTTGCCGGCGCCGAGCATGGAGCACTCGGCGGTGTACTCGCCCCAGGCGACGCCGTTGGCGCAGCCGATGCCGGGCTTGAGGCTGCGCATGACGAGGTGCGTTTCGTCGTCGGTGAACCAGCCATGGATATTCGTGTAGATATCGGCCTGGCCGCCGGCATCCTGTGCGCCGGCGCGCAGCTCGCTGAGGAAGTCGACGACGCGTTTGCCCATGTCGCGGCGTTCGTAGCCGGTGGGGCCGCTGGGGCCGTGGAAGAGGCGCTTGTCCCAGGGGTAGAAGCCGCCGGAGTCGTTGGTGCCGAAGAAGAAGATGTCGATGGCGGGGCACTGCTTGATCAGGGCGCAGACGCCGGCGCGATAGGCGGCGCGGACCTCGGGGTGGTCGGTGTTGGGCGAGTAGTACATGCCGGTGGCGCGCAGGCTGTTGTCCGCGCGCGAGCCGCGCCATTGCGGGTGCGCGCGGTAGACGGCCTCGTTGAGCATGTGCGGCTCCTGGCCCATGTACGCGGCCTTCATGCCGAGCTTCACGACGATGGCATGCTTGGCCTTGAGGAAGGCCATCTGGCGGGCGACCCATTCGGCCGGATAGGCCTGCTCGAGGCCCGGTGGCGTCACGTGTTTGAAGAGTGAGGGCAGCAGTGCGGCCCACTCGGTCCAGGGGCTATCCTTGTCTTCGGGCTGGAAGGTGGTGCGCTCGGAGAGTTCGGAGATGACGATGTGGGTGAAGCCGGCGGACTTGGCGCTGGCGGCGATGCGTTCGAACTCGCGCAGATCCCAGGCGCGCGGGCTGAAAATCAGGCGTTTGGCGGTCGATGGTGTGGACACGGTTGAGCCTCCGATGCAACATCATGTTGCGAGTGGTGCGGATCGCGTCAGGCAGTGAACCAGATGGCGGAGTGTGGTGCAAGAGGGAAGGGCGCACCAGCGCGCTTGCGCTGGTGCAACAGGCGGGCTAGCCTACATCCAATAGTTAGGGAGGGGTTGGGCGCAGGCCGAACCTGGCGGAACGTGGGTTCGTGGCGGCTCGTACGGGTAGACGTGTGATCGGGAACGAAGGAGGAATCGCCTTGAAGGGTGCGAATAGCGATGCGGACGGGACCGTGGCCCTGAATGTGGACTCCCACCTGCCGCCGGCGATGGCGGAGCGTGCCGAGGACATCGGGGTGAAGAAGGCGAAGGCGGAGGTGGCGAGCGTGCTGGCGCTGTCCGTCCTGGCGGGTGCGTTCATTTCGATCGGGGCGATATTTTGTACGACGCTGATTGCGGGTGCGGGGGCAACGCCCTATGGCGTGGTGCGCCTTTTGGCAGGCATTGCCTTTTCGCTGGGGCTGATTCTGGTGGTCGTGGGCGGGGCGGAGTTGTTCACCGGCAACACGCTGATCGTGATGGCCTGGGCCAGCCGCAAAGTGACGACCGTGAGCCTGCTGAAGAACTGGCTGATCGTCTATGCGGGCAACTTCGTGGGGGCGCTGTTGACGGTGGTGCTGATGTACCTGACGCGTCAGTACACGTTTGGCAGTGGAGCGGTGGGGATCACGGCGCTGACGGTGGCCAACATGAAGTGTTCGCTGGGCTTTGTGCAGGCCATCGCGCTGGGCATCATGTGCAATGCGCTGGTGTGCATGGCGGTGTGGATGGCGTACAGCGCGCGCGCGACGGTGGACAAGATCTTCTGCATTGTGGGGCCGATCACCTGTTTCATCGCGGCCGGCTTCGAGCACAGCATCGCGAACATGTACTTCATTCCCTTCGGACTGATGGTCAAGGCCTATGCCTCGCCCACCTTCTGGGACACGATCCACAAGCTGCCGACGGACTATCCGGCCCTGACGCTGGAGCGCTTTCTTGTGGGCAACCTGCTGCCGGTGACGATCGGGAACACGATCGGCGGTGCGCTGCTGGTGGGTGCGGTGTATTGGTTCGCGTATCGCCGCCAGCCGCGCGCGTAGGCGGATGTTGCCCCGCGCGG
>CAYOQM010000262.1:0-3745 GCA_964406065.1 uncultured Verrucomicrobiota bacterium | reverse complement strand
CGGGCCCAGGCGGTGGAGGTGGCGGACATTGTCCCCCTGGTGGAGGCGGTTTGGCAGCCCTTACCGGTGGCCATCCCCCAGGGGCAGGTGAGTGGTCAGGTACAGGTGGAACTGGCCGGTCAGGCCCTACCCCAGTTTACCGGCACCGCCCGCCTGGAACAGGGGCAGGTGGTCAGTCCCCTACTGCCCCGCCCCGTAGACCGGATTGAGGCCGCCCTCCGGCTGCAGGGCCAGCGGGTGGTGGTGGAATCGGCCCAGGCTCGCCTAGGGGATCTGGGGGCCACCGCTAGGGGTAGCCTGGACCTTAACCAGGGCTACGATCTCAAGGCCCAGATTAACCCCTTCAGTGCCGCCCAGGTGGCAAAGCTCTGGCGGCAACCCCTACCCCTGCCCATCCAGGGGCGATTTGGGGCGGACATTACGCTCCAGGGGGGGCTGGGCGCACCGGTGGTCACCACCCAACTGGCCTCCCTGGGGCCGGTGAAGCTTGACCGGGTGCCCTTCCGCCAGATCGGTGGTCAGGCTACCCTGCGCGACGGTCAGTTACGGTTGGATCGGTTCCAGGCCCTGCCCCAGGCTGGCGGCAGCCTGGTGGCCCAGGGTCAACTAGACCTCAAGCCCGGCGGCCCGGTGAGCCTGACGGTGCAGGGCGATCGCCTACCCGCCGATGCCCTGGCCCAACCCTACGGCCTACCCACCAACCTTCGACTAGGGCCGGTGTTTGCCACCGCCCAGATCACCGGCCCCCCCACCGGGCTACGGGGCCAGGCCCAGTGGCGAGCCCCCCTGGGCACCTACCCAGCCCAGGGGCGACTGTCCCTGGCCAACCATACCCTGCGGTTTACCGATACCTTTGTGCAGGTGGCCGGGGGCACGGTGGCGGCCAGCGGTAGCCTGAGCCAGGGAGCCTGGCGGGCTAACCTGCAGGCCTCCCAGGTGCAACTGCAGGGCTTGGGGTTGCCCACCCCTGGCCTGGTGAAGGGCCAGGCCCAACTCACCGGCCGACTCGATCAGCCGGGGCTGACCGGGGTAGAGGGCCGGGGTCGGGCGGAGGCCAACCTGGCGGGGGGAACGGTGCAGGCGGGGGCCACCCTGGGCCAGGGACAATGGCGGGCCGCCCTGCAGGGGCAGCATTTAAACCTGGCCACCCTGTCGCCCCAACTCCAGGGTCAGGGGGGCGGGCAGTTTGAACTCAACGGTGATCTCCAGGATTTGAGTCTGGCGGGTCTGCGGGCCGAGGGCCATCTAGACCTACCCCAGGGGTTGGCCAGTGGGGCCCGGGTCTGGCCTAACCTGGCCCTGGCCGCTGCCCCCCTGCGAGCTGACCTGGGTTGGGATGGCAAGGATCTGCTGGTCCGTCAGGCCCAGACCGCTGGCCTGGCGGTGCAGGGTCGGGTCACCCCCCAGTGGCAGGGGGCCAGGCCCGTAGGGATTGGCAACCTTGATCTCAACCTGCGGGCCAGGGACTTTAACCTGGCGGCCCTACCCCTGCCGGATCTGGTGCCGGTTACCGGTCTGGTCTCCCTGCAGGCCCGCCTGTTGGGAGACCCCGCGGCCCTGGATCTGCAGGGCCAGGCTAGCCTGCGAGGCTTGGCCCTGGGGGATTTAGCCTTTGCCTCCCCGCTGCAGGGGCCGGTGAGGTTTTCCCCCAGCCCGGGATTGGTGGTGGATTTACAGGGGGGGCGTGATCGCCTCTGGGTCGCCACCCACCAGGCAGACCGGGATATCGATGTATTGATCCAGGGTGGGGAAGCCTACGCCGCCGGTTACACCCAGGGCGATCGATTCTTTGCTGAAGTTAAACAACTGCCCCTAAATCGCCTCAAATTACCCCAGGCTGGCACTAATGGCATCGGTACGATCAGCGGCACCGTAGAAACCGCTACGATTCAGGGCAACTGGCGAAACCCCAGCATTGCAGCTGACTTTGATATCCTTAATCCGGGTCTGGGTTACCTGAGGCTGCGCACCGTAGAGGTGGCCCAGACTAACCCAGACAACCCCACCGAGGAGAGCTCAGTGACCCCCCTAGTGACCCGCTATGGCCGCCTGCAGGGTAGGGTGACCTACGGCGATCAGGTCCTTAGCCTGATGGGGCTGCGGATCGAATCGGCCTCCGGCCAAAGTCGTTATCAGGCCAGTGGCACCTACGGATTGAAGAGTCGCCAATTGCGGGGTGAATTGGCAGTCAATAACGGCCAGATTCAGGATATTCTCCAAACCCTTAAAATTTTTGAGTGGTCTGACTTTCGCATTAATCCTCTGCAGCCGCCGGATTGGTTTCGCCCCCTCACGGCGGCGGAATTTAATAGCCTCAAAACCACCCCGATTGGCAACCGCAACGCCACCCTCCTGGAGCAGCTGCGCCGTTTTGCCCAGGTGCAGGAATGGACAGACCAGCGGGCGGTTCAGGCCAATAGTGACCTGTTACCTCCCCTGGAGGGGCTACGGGGTAGCTTTTCCGGAACCCTCAGGGCCCATGGTCAGATGCCAGAGGACTTGCAGGTACAGGTGGACTTGAGTGGTCAGGATTGGGTGTGGCAACACCCCAACCAACCCCATGCCCTAGCCTACCGCATTGATCAGGTGGTGGCCCAGGGCCGCTACCAGGATGGGGTGTTAAGCCTTAACCCCCTCAGCCTCAGCACAGTCTTTCCCCCCCGTCCTGGGGAGTCTCCCCCTACCCCGGAGCCCTCCGCGGTGGCTCTGGCGGAGCTGAATGGGGAGTTTAGTTTGCAAGCCCAGGATCGGGTCGAACGCACCCTACGCCTGAATGTGAGCAACCTACCCGTAGACGCTGTCCGGCGCCCCCTACGGCTACCGGATAACCTGGAGGGCACCATCGCCATCGGTGCCTCCTTGACCGGTAGCCTGGACAATCCCCAGTTGCGGGGTCGAGTGGCCATTAACCCCGCCACCATCAACGGTCGCCCCTTGGATGTGGCGGCGGCGGATTTCCTCTACCGTGATGCCCGCCTGCTACTGCGGGGGGATGTGGCTACCCGGGAGACCTCCGATCCCCTCACCTTGCTGGCCAGTCTGCCCTACCCCCTACCCGGAGTAACCCAGACAGCACAGAGCGACGAGGTAAGCCTCCAACTTAATGTGGAGAATGAGGGCTTTGCCTTGCTCAACCTGCTGACCCCCGATCTGGCCTGGGAATCGGGGCAGGCTAAGCTCGACCTGAAGGTCAATGGCCGCTGGCCCCAGGGCAAACCCATTACCGAGGCCCTCACCTCCCTGGTGGTCACCGGTGCCGCTAACTTTGACGGCGTCACCCTCAGGGCCACCGGCTTCCCTGACCCGCTCACCAACCTGCGGGGGACCATTCAAGTGGTGGAGCCCCCTGCCCCCGAGATGGGTAACCCTGGCGGGGATGGATCCGCCAGGGATCGGGCGGCGGCCTCGGTCTATCTAAACGGCCTGGTGTTAGACGTTCAAAACCTGCAGGGAGATTTGAGCAACGGGGACGTGGTGGCCAATGGCAAACTCAAGATTCTCCCGTCGATCAACGATCTGCTCCCAGGCACGGTTAGCTCCCTTCCCCTCAACCCAGATACCGCCGCAGCGCCCCCCAAGGGGGACAGCTTCCAGATTCGCCTCAATAACCTGGCCCTGAACCTGAAAAACCCTGCGGGTAGCTATAGGGGCAAGGTGAACGGAGCGGTTACCGTAGACGGCAGTCTCTATCTGCTAGAACCCCTGGTGTCGGGACAGGTTACCCTCTCCGATGGGGTACTGACCC
>CAYOQM010000261.1:1329-3785 GCA_964406065.1 uncultured Verrucomicrobiota bacterium | reverse complement strand
TGATTAAGATTACGATTAGGATTACGAGGAAAATGTCAGAAATCAGATTGCAATCTCCATGCTAAACCGTCTGGATCAAATAGTACATCGAGGCGGAAACCCCACCCAGGGAGAAGCGAAAGACCCCGTCCTTGTATTCGGAGGGAAGGTCACCGATGTAGAATCCGCGGGGATTGATGGCGCGCACCCGCAAGTTGGGTCGGGCCGTGCGAATGGCGATGTCCGCATAAATGACTTCCACGAGAATGGGGCCATGGCCGGGATCCTTTTGGATTCTTTGCCGGGGGATTCCGCTTTCCTCTTCATAGCGCGCATCCGTATTGTCCGATCGACCGACCGCCGTCAGGAGCAGGTTGGTCGATTCCTCGATCGGTTGCTCCGTCAATGAACTGATGGCCACGGTGGCAAAATCCGTCGCCACGGTGACGCCGACCGCACCCAGCTGGATTTCCCCCTGTCCGCCGACAAGACCATAAACGGCCTTGGTCATGGGGGTGTTGATCCACCCCAATCCCTTTTTCCAGCTCCGGTAAAGCTCTCCCGTGTCCGAAGTGACCTCCCCGGCCTGTTCCGCAATAAGCTCGTCGGTATTATTTACCGTTTTCCGGGCCGAATCCTTCCGGCCTGGCAGCAAAGACCCGATCCCATGCACCTCGGAGGCCGCGGCAAAGGCTTTACTGTTCCTCGCCCGCCCGTTTTCCAGCTTGACCGCAACCTCAGTCCGGGCGGGAGCTACATCGCCCCGGCGCATGATGAGGGCCGCATGGTAGAACAACCCGAACCGGGCCGGGTCATTGAAGCTGTCGAACACACCGCCCCGGTAAGCCACGCCACCCAAAGTCTCGGAGGTGATCGGCCGTCCGATCATGGTGGTGCTTTCATCAGTGTCGTAGCGGTAGGTATGGATGCAATATCCACCCCACCCTTGGAAGGCGCCGACGGCGGCAAGAAAGAGGGACGTATCGGCGCGCCATTCGTTTGGCCAGGGGTTGTCCCACTCGGAGACAAAATAGGGCTTGTCGAAAACCCGGCTGAACGCCAGGTAATTGGGCATCGCGCAGTGCCGCTCCATCATTGTCTCGTTCAAGAACCGCTTTTCGGTGGGGGTCCACCGCCCGAACTGGTAGTGGTAGGCGTGAGAATCCGTGAAGTCGCACTCCGTCTGGCACTCCAGATGGAGCGCATCCATCATCCAATTCGTTCCCGCAACCGGGATCCGTACGCCGATCGAACGCAGGTGCGCCAGCATTTCGCGGTAATACGCCTTCTGCAAATCCCCGTAAAACCGGAATACGTTGTCGTCCTTGCGGTCAAAGACAACGGGGCCCGCCCCCAGGGCCAAACCCTTTTCCCCGGCCCAGGCACGATATAGTTTTTCCAGGTCGCTTCGATAGGGCTCCAGGGGCGCATCCAGTTCGTTGTCGCTCTGGCAGAACAGATCATTCTCGTTCACGATCTCCGTGAACGCAAACACCGGATCGTCCTTGTAGGCCAGTTTGGTGTATGGGTTATAATGGTTCCACAAATCCTCGTTGAACTTCTTCTGCAACTCGATGAGCCTGCGGTCATAATTGGTGTAAGGCCGCGCCGCCTGCGAAAGCTTGTCCGTCCGGGCGACCCCGTCCCCCGGCTTGAACAGGCGATAGGTCAGCAAATCCAGATAGACATAAATGCCCTCCTTCTTCAGGCAATCAACCAGGAAATCCAGCCGATCCATGCTTTCCGGATCAAGGGTCAGGGTGTCGTTATGACAGGGGCCTTTGGTGAACTGGAAGATATTCGGGGTGGACCACTCGGCATCCAACTGATGGAACCGCACGATGTTAACCCCTATTTTGGCGAGTCGCCTCGCGACTTTCCGGCTGTGGTCATGCTCGGGAAAGTTGGCCGCCGAATTGAAATTGGTTCCCCAGAACCGGCCCGGGGTCCCGTCTTCGAACCTAAACTGATTCCCTTTGACCGTGAGAAAACCGCGCTTGCCAGCCGGTTTATCCGCCTTGTAAACGCATGACAAATCCACGGGCATATCATCCCAGGGCAACGTGTACGGAATCCATTTCTTGATCAGGCTCATCCTTCAACCTCCCAGAGTTCATTCATGGCCTTCAGTGTGGCTTCCACCAACTGCGCTCCTCCTTCGGCCCCCACCAAATTGCAATACAGGCAGGCACTGTAGCTTTCGCCCGCCTGCGCCTTCTGCGTCGGCAGATACGTCCCATTCCCCCCGCCCGCGAGCTGAACCAGGAAGGTCTGGAGCGCAGGACTGCGGGCCGTGATCCGGATGCCGTAATCGAGGAACATTTCAAAGGGATTGGTGGCAAAGACCACATCCCCCACACGAATGACGTGAAGCTCCACGGGCAAGGAAGGTTTCGTCTTCTGCTCTTCGTACCGGTCAAGAATCTGCCGAACTCGAACGGTCCGGGAAAAGAGAACATCCCCCCATTGGTCATAGG
>CAYOQM010000261.1:0-1319 GCA_964406065.1 uncultured Verrucomicrobiota bacterium | reverse complement strand
CTCACCTACAGGACCCCGGGGCATCGCCTCAAGCTCAGCCAGACCTGCCTGGGCCGTCCTATACTCCTCATCGGTGATCAACCGGCGGGGAATCGACACCATTCGAACGGAGTGCTTCAGAACAATCTCCCTCTGAACGTCCTTCTGAACCCAGGCGTAGATCTCGTCAAACGCGGCCGCCAGGCGACACGCCAGGTCCTGTCTCAGGGTCCGGTTCTTGAGCTTCAGCATCCTTTGCTCGGCCTTCTTGTCAAATTGGCGATGCGGCGAGAGATCGCCTGCGGGGGAACATTGCGGCAGCAGATAAAGGCTGTCGCCGTGCCGTTTCCTCAACTCGAGCCGCACCTCATGCCAGAAGTCAGCGGAAATGACATCCAACTGCTCCGTCACCTGTGAGGGACAGGCCTGGTTGACCACAGCGCCCGTCAATCGGTTCTGTTCGTCAAACGTGAACAGAATGTTGACGCGATGGTCTTCCGAACCTTCAAGATGAACAAACTTCGGGTCCGTGGTATCCCCGTACATCCGGGCATTCTTTTCCGTCTTGAATCCGGGCCGCGCTTCTCCCTCCGGACGCTTCGACAAATCATCGGAATAGACCGCGCGGCGGTTGTGACTGAGGACCGCATAGCCGCTTCCCCAGCTTACGGCGCCCGGCATGCGCGCCCGCCAACTCGCCGCGGCGGCCTCGGCCACGCGATCGGACAGGAATTCCTCATATTCAGCCGGGGTCATCACGTCCGGCGGCATGGGCGGATACCAGCGGCCGACGACATCCGGCGCCGTATGGGTGTGGGTCACATTGACGACCAGTTTTTCAGAAGGGAACTCGGGAAGCCGCGCCTTCAGTTTCGCGCGGCATTTTTCAAGGACCGTCCCGGGCATCACCACCAGATCACAGGACACCCAGATGAAGGCATCGTCCTTTGAACTGACGCTCAATGCCGTGGCGGTCACCGGGTCCTGCACCCCTTTTGAAATCCTCATGTGAAACTGACCGGCCAGGTTTACAGGCCGATCAGGCGTAATGTCACACGAGGCCCAACCAATTTGCATTGTCTTCGGTTCAGTCATCCGCGCCTCCTCCCATCAAATTACATCTCACAGGCTAGCTCCCCACCCTCACGAAATCATCTCGTTTGCGGCTGAATATTTCTCGTTTATTAAGGTGGGGAAAGCAAGCGCTCAGGCATTCAGAATTCAGGAGTCAGAATCCAGGCTGTTCCGGATAAGGTGGCGTTCGACGTCCCCGGCGAACGCATGGTCCATTGAAAGCAGCCGCCAGAGACGTCGGCTGCCACCTCAATTAGTGGTTAACG
>CAYOQM010000260.1:0-3796 GCA_964406065.1 uncultured Verrucomicrobiota bacterium | reverse complement strand
GCCGAATTGGGGTCTTGTTGGCGTCCCTGCTGATGGCGGGGACAACCGGTGCGGAGGCCAAGCCCAACATCATCTTCATCCTGGCTGACGACCTGGGCTACGAATGTGTCGGCGCCAATGGCGGGGAGAGTTACAAGACGCCGGTTCTGGATCAAATGGCAAAATCCGGGATGCGCTTCGACCATTGCTACTCCCAGCCGCTTTGCACCCCGTCGCGGGTTCAGATCATGACCGGGCTCTATAATGTCCGCAACTATGTGAGTTTTGGCACCCTGGAAAAGAGTCAGACCACGTTCGCGCATCAGCTTAAGAAAGCCGGTTACACCACTTGCATTGCCGGTAAATGGCAACTGGGTGGCGAGGGACCCACCATGAGCGAGTTGGCCCGCCATTTCGGCTTTGACCAATCCTATCTCCCTTCCTGGTATGCCTATTACTGGAATCCCACCATCGTGGTGAACGGCAAGGTGACCGATTATCGCAAGGAAGATTACGGGCCGGATAAACTCAACGATCTGGTGTGCGGCTTTATTGAGCAGAACCGGGACAAGCCATTCTTTTTGTATTATCCCATTTCGCTGCCGCATGATCCGTTCCTGCCCACCCCGGACTCCGGGGTTGCGGAGCCGTGGCTCTTCGGGGACAACCCGGAAAAGCAGGGACCGAAGGGGACGCCCGATATGTTCAAGAAAGGCGACCCGAAATATTACGGCGATATGGTGGCCTACATGGACAAGGTGATCGGCCGTCTTTTGCAGAAGCTCGACGAGCTGGGTTTGCAGGAAAATACGCTGGTGATCTTTACGGGCGACAACGGTTCGCCCGTGGGGCAGGCCCGCTGCAACTCACGGCTCATCAAGGCCGGCAAGGGCCGGATGGACGACTCGGGAACCCATGTGCCGCTGATTGCGCGCTGGCCCGCCGTGATTCGCAACCCATCCGTGTGTGATGACCTGGTGAATTTCACCGATTTTTTCCCCACGTTCTGTGAGATGGGCGGCGCGGAGATTCCTGAAGCCGTCAAGGCCGATGGCCGGAGCTTCCTGCCTCAACTGCGCGGCGAACCAGGAACGCGGCAATGGGCGTATTGCTGGTACACGAAATACCCAACCCTGAGCGTGCCGCAGGAATGGGCCAGGAACCAGCGCTACAAACTCTACCGCACGGGCGAGTTCTTCAATGTCAGTGCCGATCGGGAGGAAAAGCATCCGCTCACCGCGCTCACGGATGAAGCCAAAGCGGTCCGTACCATGCTCCAGCGAGCGCTGGATCGTTATCGCGACGCCCGTCCGCCGGAATGGGCTAAGAATGAGAAAAAGGCGCGGGAATAGGCGTGGTCATTACAAAAAAAGCAAGATCGAGTACTATGAAAAAGCACATCAAAAAATTGTTGGCCCTGTCGGCTTTGCTTCCCGCCCTCACGGGGTTTGGAGCGCCGCAACTCACAGTGGCTGCGGAGCAATCCCTTGAAGAAGGGTTCCGCAATCCGCCCGAGAGCGCCAAACCCCAAACGTACTGGTTCTGGATGAATGGCAACATCACCAAGGAAGGGATTACGGCCGATCTGGAGGCGATGAAGCGGGTTGGAATAGGCGGGGTGACCCTCATGGAGGTCGACCGATTTACGCCTCCAGGGCCGGTGATATTCATGAGCCCAGAGTGGAATCGGATGACTCGCCATGCCATCGCCGAGGCAAAGCGTCTGGGGCTTGACATATTTCTCAGCAATTGCGGTGGCTGGTCCAACAGTGGCGGGCCTTGGATTACCCCGCAGCAGGGAATGCAGGCCGTGGTCACCAGTGAGCAGCGCGTCCAGGGTCCAGCCCGTTTCTCCGCCTCGGTGCCCCGTCCGCAGTCGAATCTGGGCTATTACCGCGACATTGCCCTTTTGGCCTTCCGAACACCAAGCGGGGAGGCCAGCCAGATGAAATCGACGTCACCGAAAATCACCGGCAGCGGTGCGGACTTTGACGCCGTCTTGCTCATGGACGGCGATCTTAAGACCCGGGTGGCTTTGCCGCCAACAACCGGGTCCGAGCGACCTTATGTGCAGATCGAATTCTCCAAGCCATACGCGGCGCGGACCCTCACGATTGCGGGCGATGTGCCCGGCCATAATCTGTGCGAACTGCTCGTCTCCGACGATGGCCAAGCCTTCAAGAGCATCCGGAAGTTTGTGACCGCGGATTGGCGCAAGGGGATGGATCTTGCCTTGGTGGACGGGGTGGAGCCGCTCAATTATCGCTTTTACCGGCTGGTGTTTCCGCAGAATCCCAACATTCAAGTGGCAGAGTTGAATTTATCGGATCGCTTGTGTGTGGAGAACTTTGATTCAAAAGTCGCGCATCTGCGCGCTCATGGATATTGCGCAGAGCCAGACTACAAGGTCCGTGGTGACAACGTGGCAACCAGTGCGGGACAAACTGCGCCAGGTTTTACCGTGCAGCGTGCGGAGGTGATCGACCTGACCAACCGCCTGACGCCCGAGGGACGTCTGGATTGGGACGTTCCCGAGGGCCAGTGGACCCTTCTGCGGCTGGGACATACTGCGGCTGGTATCCATAACCACGTGGGCCCCTCCGGATCTCATGGGTTGGAATGCGACAAGTTCAGCAAAACAGCCGCTGAGGCTCAATGGCGCGGCCTGATGCAGCGGGTGCTAGATGATCTTGGGCCGAAGGGAACCCATGGGCTCACCGGCGTGCATATGGACAGTTGGGAGGTCGGTTCACAGAACTGGACCGCGGCGTTCCCGGATGAATTTCGCAGCCGGCGAGGCTATGACCTGCGCTCCTTCTTGCCGGTCTTGAGTAACCGGATCGTGGATAGCCCGGAGGTCACCGAGCGGTTTCTTTGGGATCTGCGGCGCACGATTGGTGAGCTTTTCGCAGAAAACCATTACTGGCATTTTACTGAGATGGCCCATCGCAACGGGCTGGAGTTTCAGCTTCAAGCGTATGGGAATGGGCCAATGGATGACATTCCTTCCGGCGGCGCTGCGGATATTCCCATGGGGCATTTCTGGGATGTCTTGCTTGAATCCGGTCCTCCTGCGTGCAAACTGCAATCTTCTGTGGGGCATATCTATGGCAGAAAGATCATCTCGGCCGAGGCGTACAGCACTGTAGGCAGCAAGTGGCTGGAGCACCCCTTCAAGCAAAAGGCGGTCGGAGATGTCAGTTTCTGCAAGGCCATCAATCGCATTGTCTTCTGCAGTTATCCGCACCAACCGTTCATGGACTTGAAGCCCGGTATGACCATCGGGAGTTGGTCCACGGTCGCGCACCGAGACAATACCTGGTGGAGGCAGTCGGCCGCCTGGATGAGCTACCTGTCACGCTGCCAGTTTCTTTTACAGGAGGGAACCTTCGCCGCTGATCTCTGCTTTTTAGGCGGCGAAGACTATCTGGCGGGCTTGCAAATTCCGCCTAGTCCGGCGTTGCCCGCCGGCTATGACTACGACCTGTGCGACCGGGCGACCCTGCTGGAGCGCATGAAGTTTGAGGATGGCTTTTTCACGTTGCCCTCCGGGATGCGCTACCGGTTCCTCGTTCTGCCGGATTCCAAGGCGCTGACCCTGCCGGTGGTGAAAAAAGTGCGCGACCTGATTGCCGCTGGCGGGACGGTGATCGGCCCCAAGCCACAGTTCTCCCCGACGCTGGAGGGCTACCCCGCCTGTGAAACGGAAATCCGCAAGATCGCCGACGAGGTCTGGGTGGCGTGTGATGGAAAGGGTGTCACTGAAAACCGCTATGGCAAGGGACGCGTCGTCTGGGGGCGCTCGCTCGCCGACGTG
>CAYOQM010000259.1:0-3812 GCA_964406065.1 uncultured Verrucomicrobiota bacterium | reverse complement strand
TCGATGTCAATGTCAAGGGCACGGCGAACCTCTACCATGCCGCGGTCGAGCAGGGCATCTCGCGCTGCGTCCTGATCTCGTCGGCCGGTGTGGTCAATGGCGCAGTGGACCGGAACCCGCGGCCTGGTGATGGTCCCTACCAGTTCAGGGGCACGCTTTATGTCCTGACCAAGGTCATACAGGAGGCGGTCGCCCGCTTCTACCACGAGAATCACGGTGTCCACACCGCGATCCTGCGCCCGGGCTGGATTGTTTACGACGAGAGCTTTATCTCAAAATACGGGGTCGCGGTGGAGCAGTACGAGCCCACGCTGATCGACCCGCGCGACATTGGCTTGGCCGCCGCCCAGGCGCTGGCCATGCCTGACCTGGCGTTCGAAGTGTTCCATCTCGCCCAGGACGATGCGAAGGCCGATCTGGCCTCGGCGCATGCGCGCCTCGGCTGGCGGCCGAAGCATCGCTTTGACGGCCTTCCGCGGCCGGAAAATATGGGTTCATAATCGTAATAAAGGAGAGTGCTTAATGTCTGCTCGACAATCTAGACCCTTGCGAAAAGAATTCAACTCGCTCGTCGGTACACACGACGTCAGCCTGCCGGCCTGGGGCCCGTATACCAAACGGTATATCGGCATCTCGCATTTGCCTGACATGGCGTCCGGGGTGCGCGTGGATTTCAGCCTGATGCCGGGACTGTACCGTCGCGAAGCGTCGGTTCCGAACGTGAAATGGGAATCCGGCTATCACCCCTGGCTGGCGACGCCGGACTTCCGGTTCTACCGGCACCGGCATGAGTTGTTGTGGAAGGACCGCCTGTACGCCGAGATCGACTTCTGCCGCCTCGATGACAACGCCGTGCTGGCCGCCTGTACCTTCGTCAACACCACCAGCGACCCCCAGAATGCCGTGCTGCAGACCTTTGCCTGGGTGAACCTGCCCCCCAGCGAGTGGACCGACGATCCGGTCCGGCCTGCGCGGCTGGAACTGCCGTCCGGCGCGCTCTGGGTTGGCGCGGAGAGCTACGCGGACCTGACATTCCAGGACGATTTTCCCCAGCGCTCCCTCGCCTGGGACGGGCAGCGCCACGGCGAATTCCGCTATAACGGATTCACCGGCGGCTTTGCCCTCGGAACCAATGCCATGCGGCACGGTGCGCGACTGCGCTATGCCCTGGCCTTGCCCCACGCCTTTCGTCGTCCCGTCATGCTGATGCGGGCGTGGCTGCCCAACGGAGGACAGGCCCGGGTGCGGCTCGAAGGACTGGGCCTCAAACAGGAACTCGTGCTGGCGGGAGGATCCGACCTCTTCGTGCAACGGGTCGAGCTCGGATCTCTGGCAGCGGGGGCGGCGGCGTTGCATGTCACCAGCCTCAGCGGCGACGTTCTCGTCCTCGATGGATTCGCGTTGGTCGAGGCCGATGCTGCAGAAGCCGTCCGCTGGGTGCAGGAGCCGCTGGCGCTGGCGCCGCAACGGTTGGAGTCGCCGGCCAACACGCTCATGCTGAAGTTTGCCGACGCCGGGACGGTCTATGGATTGGCTTGGGACGGTGCGCTCGCCCACAAGGTGCGCGAGTTTGTCTGCAGGGACCTGGACTGCACCGTGCGCAAGGGGAGCAACGACAGTATCAGCGACGTGCTCCGCGGTGGCGGGGAGGGGCATTTCACCAATGTCTTCCAGCGCCCGTTGTTCCTGTCCCCGAAATCGAAACGGACCCTCTACAGCCTGCTGTGCAATGGCACCGAGGCGGATGTGCGCGAGCGACTGGCGGCGTTCGAGCCCGCGGCGCCGGCAACAGCGGCACTACATGCTGCTGCGGCGCGGCAGGCCACGTCGATGCGCGGGCTGCCCTCGGGCAAGCCGTACCGCTTCAGCCAGGAGCGCATGGCCGCCACCATGCTCACCAATGTGGTCTATCCCATTCGCACCCGCGGTAGTTGGATTCGCCACTACACCCCGGGGCGCTGGTGGGATTGCCTGTACACTTGGGACTCGGGATTTGTGGCGCTGGGCCTGGCCGAACTCGACCTCAACCGGGCAGTGGACTGCCTCAATGCCTACGTCACCGAGCCGGGGGACGACTCCGCGGCGTTCATCCATCACGGCACGCCCGTGCCGGTGCAGTTCCACACCTTCCTGGAGATCTGGAACCGGACCTCATCCCGCGCACTGGCTGCCCATTTCTTCCCCCGGCTGCGGCAGTACCACAATTTCCTGGTTGGCCGCCATGGCAGCTCGACCACACGGAACCTGAAGTCGAATCTCCTGAGGACCTGGGACTATTTCTACAACTCCGGCGGCTGGGACGATTATCCGCCGCAAATGGCCGTGCATGCGCAGGCGTTGACAGCCTCGGTCGCGCCGGTCGCCAACACCGCCCACGCCATCCGCACCGCCAAGATCCTCAAGTCCATGGCGGAAACGCTCGGCGAGGACGCGACGGAGTTCGATGCCGACATCGCGACCTTCACCGAGGCGCTCCAGCAGTGGTCCTGGGACCCTGAGGCCGGCTACTTCAGCTACGTCATGCACGATGCTCAGGGGCGGCCGACCGGGCCGCTGCGGCACGAAAGCGGTCAGAACTACAACATGGGCCTGGACGGCGCGGCCCCGCTGCTGGCCGGGATCTGCACGGAGCAGCAGGAACGGCAGATTGTCGAACATCTCATGACGCCCGGCCGCCTTTGGTGCAAGTGCGGGCTTTCGACCGTGGACCAGAGTGCCGCCTACTATCGGCACGACGGCTACTGGAATGGCGCCGTCTGGATGCCGCATCAGTGGTTCATGTGGAAGGCGTTGCTCGATCTCGGCGCGACCGACGCTGCCTGGAAGATCGCCTCCACCGGCCTCGAGGTCTGGAAGACCGAGGTCGAACGGTCGTACCACTGCTTCGAGCATTTCATTGTGGAAACCGGGCGCGGCGCGGGCTGGCATCAATTCGGCGGGCTATCGTCACCGGTGCTCGCCTGGTACAGCGCCTACCACCGGCCGGGCCGATTGACGACGGGCTATGATGTCATGGTGCGCGCGTCCCGCTTCGAGAAGGGAGGCAAGGCCCTGCAGGCGTCACTGAGCCTGTGTGGACAGGCCCGGCACACTCCCGCCGTCATCGTGACATTGCTGGCTGAGGTGCCGCGCTATCGGGCCCGTTGGAACGATCAGGAGTTGCCCGTGCACGCGCGCTTGCCCGGGGTGCTCGAAATCCGGTTGCCCTCCGGAGCCGGTGTTGGTGAGTTGAGTGTCTTGCCCGCGTAAGGAATCCCCATGATCATTCAACCTGTAGATCCAGCGACCATCCTTTCCACCCTGCGCCCCGGATATCCGCGCCTGCTGCTGACGCCGGAGCGGCTGGATCAGCTCCGCCAGCAGACGCGGGACATCGCCCGGCCGCGCGAGTGGCTGGCCCACCTGCGCCATCGTGCGGGCCAGCCGGTTACGATCCCTGGCCCGGACGAGCCAGTCCGGATAAGCGTCATGGATCGCCTGATGATCCTTTCCACCGTCGGCGCTATCACGGGTGACGCCGCCTACGCGGCCGCAGCGGCGGAGGCCATCCGGCGCGTGACCGGGTGGGATGATTGGCGCTACGCAGCGCATCGGTCGCATACCATTTTCGATCTCGGGATGGCCGATGTCTGCGCGGCCCTGGCGCTTTGCCGGGACCTGCTCGGCGACGCGCTCCCGGAAGACGCCCGCGCGGCAGCGGCGCGTTGGATCCGCGAACAGGGACTGCCGCGCGCCCTGGAGCATTACCGGCGTCCGTCAGGCCAGCGCTACTGGCCGGATGAACACAACAACTGGAACCAGGTCTGCAACGG
>CAYOQM010000258.1:1122-3815 GCA_964406065.1 uncultured Verrucomicrobiota bacterium | reverse complement strand
GCCGCCGCCATGAAGCTCGTCGCGGAGCACCAAGCGGGCGGCGGGACGAGCCATGCCGCGGCGGATGGCGTGGTCCAAGTGTCGTTCAACCGGCCCTTGGACGCAACCTATCACGACGAAATGATGACGGTGTTGCGGTCCTCGATTGAGAACTCGGCCGGCATCCGGGTGCTGGTGGTGAATTTGAAAGACGTGAGTTTTCTGGACAGCCGGGCCGTCGGCGGCTTGATCCGCGCGTGGAAAATGATGGTCGCCAAGGGCGGGGAAATGTACTACGCCGCCGCCAGCCCGGCGGTGGCGGAAATCCTCCGGCTGCTCCGCATGGACCAAGTGCTCAAGGAATGGAAAGGCGTGCCGTTGTGAAGGTGCTGCTTTCCGCTGGCATGATTCAAGGCGGTCGCTCGGGGGTCGGCCGCTACGTGATCGCCCTAAGCGAGGCGCTGGTCCGCGAACAGGCCCCGGCAGTGGACCTTTTCGTCGCCGGGTTGGCCGCCGACCGCGCGTTGTTTCCCTGGCTGCGGGATGCCCGCTGGGTCACCATTCCGGCCGGCATGAGCGGCGGCACCGCGAACCTGTGGTGGCACCAGGTGAGCCTCAACCGGGTGGTGAAATCCCTCGGGATCGAGTTGGTCCACATTCCCAGCTACCGGCGGATGATGTATCACTGCGCGGTGCCGCAGGTGGCGACGATCCACGATTGCGCGCCCTTCATTCTGCGGGAGAAGTACGATTGGCTGCGGGGATTTTTCGGCCGGGTGATCGTGCCGGTGATCGCCCGCCGGGTGCAACACGTGATCGCTGTCAGCGAAACCACGGCGAAAGATGTGGTCCGCTGGATGGAGGTCCCGGCGGCGAAAGTCACCGCCGTTCCGAACGGCATCGATCATGAGATGTTTCGCCCGCCGGACACTGCGGCGGTGGCGGAGTTCCGGCAGCGCCTGCAACTCCCGGACCGGTTTTTCCTCTATGTGGCGCGGCTCGAACACCCGGCCAAGAACCATCTGCGGCTGATCCGGGCGTTTGAAATCCTCGCCGCCGCCGGTGAGTTCCTAGGTCATCTGGTGTTGCCGGGCGCGCCCTGGCACGGCTCGGACGTGATCACCGCCGCGGTGGCGGCCAGCCCGTTCCGCGACCGCATCCGGCTGACGGGATTCGTGACCAACGCCGACCTGCCCCTGTGGTATGCCGCGGCGGAAGCCCTGGTGTTTCCGTCCCTGATGGAAGGCTTCGGCCTGCCGCTGTTGGAGGCGCAAGCCTGCGGCACGCGGATCGCCTGCGCCGACGCCACCAGCCTGCCGGAAGTCGCCGGCCCGGCCGGGCTCCTTTTCAACGGGCTCGATGAACAAGCCATCGCCACCGCCATGCGGACCCTCGCCACCATGCCGCCGGAAGAACGCCGGCAACGGGAGGCGGCAGGGCAACAGTGGGCGGCGGGCTTCACTTGGTCCGCCCACGCCGCCGCCGCCGTGCGGATTTATCGGGAAGCAAGCGTTTCCCCCATCCAACCCTAGCAACAATCCCGATGGCTGAATGGCAACGTAGGTTCTGGAGCACGACCGCTAGCGGCTACGTGGCAGTGGTAACGCGGATGATTCTCGGGCTGGTCCTGTTCCGCACCATGTTCCAGCAGTTCTCCCATGCCGAATTCGGCTTCTGGGCCTTGCTGTGGTCGTTGTTCGGCTACGGCATCCTGCTCGACTTCGGGTTTGGTTTCACCGCCCAAAAGGCCGTCGCCGAGAAAACCGCGACCGGCGATATGGCCGGCCTGAGCAAACTGCTGGCGACGATCCTGTGGACGTTCATCGGCATGGCGGTGCTGCTGCTGGTGGTGTTCCTGGCGATCCGCGAGCCGTTCCTTGCGCGCATGGGCGTCCTGCCCGCCGACCGGGAGGCATTCGGCCAAGCATACATGGTGTTTTTCATCGGCCTGGCGGTCATGTTTCCGCTGGGCCTGTTTCCCGAAATCCTGCGGGGGCTGCATCGCATCGATCTGGCCAACTGGATCGGCACCCTGACCACGCTGCTCAATTTCGGCTTCCTCTACTGGGGCTTGACGGCCCACTGGAGCCTCGCCGTGCTGATGGCCATCAGCGTGATCACCAGCATCCTGCCCAATCTGGTGGCCGCGGTGATGGCCATCCGCCGGCTGCCCGGCATTTCCTTTGCCCCGAGGTTTTTCGAGTGGCGCTCGGTCAAGGCGCAGATGGCCTTTTCGCTCACCGCCTATCTGATCACGTTCAGCAACATGTTGCAGTCCAAGAGCGACCAACTGGTGATCTCGATGACGGTGGGCGTGGCGCTGGTCACCATCTATCAGGCCGGCTACAAAATGGGCGAGATGCTCGGCATTTTCAGCGGCCAGCTCCAGCAGGCGCTCTCCCCCGCGGCGGCGGCCTTGCATGCCAAGGGCGATGAATCGGGGCTGCGGGATCTGCTGCTGCGGAATTCGCGGCTGGCCTGGCTGATGGTCACCCCGTGCTACTTGCTCTCCGCCGTTTATCTGGGACCGCTGATCCGGTTGCTGACGGGCATGGCCGACGTGCCCTGGAGTACCTGGTGGATCGGCCAGGCGTTGCTGCTGGCGGTGTACAGCTCGCAGTTGACCAACAGTTGCTCGAAGCGGGTGCTGATGATGAGCGGGGAATCCAAACGGCTGCTGTTCATCTCCCTTGCCGAGGCCGGGACCAACGTGG
>CAYOQM010000258.1:0-1112 GCA_964406065.1 uncultured Verrucomicrobiota bacterium | reverse complement strand
ATCGCTTCGGCGTGCTGGGGGTCGCGATCGGCACGCTGGTCCCGACGGTCCTGATTGGCTGGCTGTGGGTGATTCCCGTGACGATCAAGAAGCTGAAATTGCCGCTGCGGAGCTATGTGACCTATCATTTGCAAGGCACGGTGATGCCGTTGGTCGTCTTTTGCGCGATGCTGGCGAGCCTCGCGCTGGCGTTGCCGATCACGGCCAACGGTGGCTTTCTCGAACTGGGGTGGCGGGGGCTGTTGTGCATGGGACCCCTCATCTGGCTCGGCCGCGGCGTCATCCGGGGAATGTCCCGGGCCGAGGGCTGAGGGAAGAATTGGGGAGCACACGCGCCCTCGCGTGTCGTCTTCGGCGCCCTCGCCGAAGACATTCGGGTGCGGCCGTGAACGGCGGACGCAGCAAGTTTCCGGCGGGGGCGCCGGAAACAGCACGCGAGGGCGCGTGCGCTCCCCACCGCTTGCGCGGCAACTCAGACAAGCCAGCCCTCACAGTGCGAGTTGTGGATAAAGCCCAGGATGAAGCAATTGGCAAAGCGATCGGTCTTTCGCCCCTAAGCGTCCTCCCATTCACCCCGCCATCCGTCTCCGCCGAGGCTACGCCGGGACAGGTCCGGCGGACAAATGGGCGGACCGAGGCCGGATCCGCCCTACCTTGGTGAGACCGAGTTCTGATTTTCGACACTTTTTCCCTTGACGGGTGCCATTCCGTTGCCTTCAATCGGCCAACCCTAACCCTAACCCCAACCCTTATGCTAGAATTCTTTTCAGCCAGTACCCGCATGGTCAATTCGCGCAATGCGATTTCCGAATGCATGGAAGCCGCCCTTGGCGCGAACAAGGCCTGCGATCTCGTCATTGTGAACGCGACCATCGGCCACGATTATCAGGCGCTGATCGACCAAGTGCGCGAGCTGGCACCGGAGGCCACGGTGGTGGGGGCCTCGTGCTGTGGCATCGTCGGGCGTGAGGGAGTGAGCGAGTCGATGAAGGATGTGGCGATCATGGCGGTGCGCGGCAAGGAGCTGGCAGTGGCGCAGGTGGATGACATCAACGGTCGGAACGCCTACACCAAGGCGGTGGAGTTGGCGCGGCAATTGCAAGCGGCGCAGC
>CAYOQM010000257.1:0-3830 GCA_964406065.1 uncultured Verrucomicrobiota bacterium | reverse complement strand
GCCCCCGACGCCGGGATCAGACGGACCATCCTGAAGGCTGGCGAGAACCAGATTTGCTAGCAACGGGCTCAGCGGCCCTCCCTGCATCGTGCCCGTATCAGGGTGCGTGATTTCGACGCCTTCCAAAATGCCGCCCTTGAGAATGCGACGGATCGCATTGATAAGGCAGGTGGGTCCGGGGATTGCCCGGAGGATGGCGTCGTGCGAGATCCGGTCGAAAAACTTTGAAATATCCGCGTCCAGCACGTAGGAAGGCTTGCGCAGGCGCAGCCTGATATGCATAGCCGCGTCCCAGCAGCCTCTACCCGGTCGGAACCCGAACTGCTCGGGTGACAAGAGGGTTTCAGCGGCGGGTTCGAGAGCCAGCTTGATGAGGTGCTGGATTGCCCGGTCCCTAATGGTCGGGATTCCGAGCGGGCGGAGTTCGTTCCCGTTTTTCGGAATGAAGGTGCGCCTTAGCGGCATGGGCTTCAGATCGAATCGGATCTTGAGTGCTAGCCGCCACTTGGCCGCGTCCGACAGGCTTTTGACCCCATCGGTTCCGGCGGTGTCGGCTCCTTTGTTTGGGTTCGTCGCATTATGGACCGCGAGGAGCCTCGCATTATGACTCCTCCATAGTCTCGTTTGTAGACGGTGACCTTTTGCTTTTTTGCCTTGTTTGAATGCCTCGAAGATTGCGCGCTGGGTGCGAAAGACCCGGGCTTCGAGCTCGGGCCAGTTCACTGCCTGCCATTTTGCCGCTTGCACTTCCTGCGTGGATGGCTTGCTGGCGGACTGCTGCGTCGGTTCTACGTGGCTACTGACGGCCGAATTTTGCGTGTCCCCGCCATTACAGCGTGGAATTGGCTTGGTCGGCTCTCCTGCCCAAACCTGGCCATCCGGCGGATCACCTGCTCCGGTCGCCGCGCAGCGGCGGCCGGAGAGGCCAAGTTCGGTTACTTCGTTAAGCGCGGGTGATGTTGCGCGGTCCTTGGGGTGCTGGCTATCCACCGGAGCGCTTGCGTTGATGGACCGGCCGGTGTCCCGCCCGTCCGGAACTCGCGCTCGTTGACGATTTGTCTGCTGTGCATCAGTGCGTTGCGCAGCGCGATCCTTACGATAGCTCATAGCCAATTTCTGTTCGTCACCGATTGTGACCGCTGTGCCTGGTCCGGTTCCGGCTGCACTGCCAGTTGCGTCCGTTTGTCCCCGCTCCGTCACCGGGCGTTTTCCGTGCCCGGCAGTAGGGGGTGGCATCAACTCTCCATCCGAGCGGCCGGAATTGGAGGAGTTGCCTCCGCCGCACCGGCTCACCCGCGCGTCGTTCGCGGCGGCTGCGAAACCGCACGCGGCCCCCATTCCCTCAGGCATTTCAGCCGGAGGTCCCAGGGGACACGAATCGCATTGTGTAGATATTTCTGGATTCATATTTTCAGCGGTCTTGGGCCGCGAGTGGTGGAGGCTGGGTTGATTGGGAGCCCCCCTCCCAGTTTTTCAGGCCGAACCCGGGCAAATTGAGCCCGAGCGCGGCTGCGACTGCCGGCGGGTGGAAGCGCACCACTTTCCCACAGGACAGTGCCCGCGGGATGGTTCCCGCCGCGGCCCAGTAATGGACCGTGCGGGGAGTGATCTGGAGCACTGCGGCGATCTGCTCGGCGGTCGCCAGCGACGGCAATAGTAGCTGATCCGCCGCAGTGCCCCGGTGGGGCGCTGTGGATTGCGGAGAGCGGTGCTTGCGGCGCATGCCCAAGTAAAAAATCGATCTTTGCCCGCGTCAACCGATCATTAATATACAACCTATTGATTATGTGTATAATACAATCAATTATGAATGTGCTTTGAACGAAAATCCCGGAGTTCTAGAAGGCCGTGAACGCTTTTTGAACGAAAATGAGTTCATTGGAGGTTATAAAAATTCTTGTTTGAACTTCGTGGTCAAAACACGGCGATTTGAGTTCGAACGCCGGGCCGGCGATCTCGCAGGGGGACTCTCGCTTCAGCATCCTCAAGGTGATGAGTCGCTTCGTAAGGCGATGTTCCGGGTTGACCAAACGCCGGAAGATTTCATTCTTGCGGGGTATGGCAGCCAGAAAGAAGATGAACCCGATATCCATAATCGGGAAAACGGTCTCGGAAGAAACCAGTGGCAAGAAAAGAGCCAGAAAAAGAACTAAATGGCCCACCAAGGTCCGAGTAGTAGCCGAAATCCTGCCGCTTCACGAAGACATTGATCCCAAGATTCTCGCAGATCTTGCCATCAAGATCATCCATTTAAAAGGCGGAAACGGCTCTGCCGCTGAAAGGCAACCGGTTCGGTTCGACAATGCTGGATTGCATGATTCGCTGGACGACGCCAAACGGCTACTGCTCGCAGCGAAAGGAGTGCTCGACGAGGATGTCCACGCCTACCGGTTGTTCTCCGAGGATGACGATTTGATGTCGTTCGAGGGTATCGCAAAGCGTTTCACGCGCGTAAAATGGCATAAGGCGACTTCCCGCAACACGGTGGAGCTAATCATCGAGACATTGGTGAGCGCCGCTGAGTTAGAGGTTCAGAAAGAGCGGGAGAAATACGAAGAGTTCGTATCCGTCAGACTTCGGTATCCAGGTGGGGTTTACAGTCTGGCGGACCGGGCGAGGGAGCAAGTAAGGGCAATGATTGGCGATCTCGAGTTAGAAGTTCTATTTTCCAACCCGGACAAAGTTGCCGATGCAATGGGACAGTTCTTCCTGCATCTCATGGGGAAGGACATCACCGGAGACTGGGAGCGACACCTGGACGAGGAGTTTGCTAGCGTAGCGGGATTTACTTCCTTTATCGAATACGTCTGTGGTGGAATGACCTATGAACAATTCATCCCAAAAGGGCCAGACGTCAGGATGGATCCTGAGCGATTGGCTTGCCTGAAATTCTTCCTCGAAAGCGTCGATGTTTGGCAGACTTTTGATTACAAGGCCAAGGCCAAAGATCTCGGCACGCTGATGAGGTTTATCCGAGGCCCAGGCAAAGCCCCGGCCTCGCTTGCCGGTCATCTTGAGAGCTTCCTGAAGGAGTTGCGAAAAATGCCTGCGAAAGAGGAATCCGTTAAGCAGGTGGCAAAGGCTGCCCACGACGAACTGAAGAAATTCTGTGACCGCATTTATTTGGCGAAGGTGGTTGGAGTTCAGGACTGGCACTCTTTGACTTTGATGCTTGAAATATTTTCAAAGGACACGTCCGAGTCATACCCAATAGAAAAAATCAAGGTTCTCCACAATCTTCTTCAGCAGACTAAGGTATCGGTTCAGAATTTGAATTTCGAACCCACGGAAATCCGCGCCAAGCTTAATGAAATCAGCGACAATCTCGCAGAGGCTTCCAATCTGCTGAAAGCCGCTGAGGCGAGTGTGCTTGCCGAGGAAATGGACAAGGTCGCGAAAGGTTTGGATAGAGGGTTACGGATGGAAGCTAACTTGCCGATGGATTTGGAGAGAGCGTTGGAAAAACTCCTCATTGATTTGAGACCACTCAAGGGAGCGAGAAGAAAGTGCCGCCCGTATGAACTGTTTTTATTTGCCGCCCAGAAAAGACTCTGCCGGGAAGACCTTATCCGAAAGCGTTCCTCGCTGGTTACCGGTGTGGTTACCGGGCCGCCGTATTCGGGTTCCCTGTCGATCCTACTGTGCCACAAGGGAGCCTCCGTCGCCATGGGCATTGAGGATCCCGGATGATTCTTCGTCCGATTCCGGCAGTATTCCGGCAGCGGGCCAAATTTCAGTTAGGCTTTTTGTATCCATAACCCCTTGATTTTCAAGGAGTACACCCGAAGGGACTCGAACCCCTAACCTTCTGATTCGTAGTCAGACGATCT
>CAYOQM010000256.1:480-3847 GCA_964406065.1 uncultured Verrucomicrobiota bacterium | reverse complement strand
ACTCCTTTTAGCACCCGATATAGCACTATCATCATGGGTTTCCCTCCCTTCGTCAAGAACATAGCCACCCGCTCGCAGGTATTGCGAGAATCTGGGGCATGTAGTGAGTTTTGACTACATGACGGTTGGCCTCTAAAAGTGCATGATTACTCCCGGTGAAGGTATGCGACGCATAAGCATCGTATAGCGGGAAAAGGAAATTTTCATAATCGTAATCATAATCGTAATCGTAATCTCCTCTTGGCCTGCTTGCATGGGGCTGAAGAGAAGGGATTACGATTAAGATTACGATTACGATTATGATTGGTCTTAGGGCAAAAGGGGAATTCGACTATGCGTGGAACGATGTGCAGAGCTCTGGTGACGGGTCTCGCTGTGATGGCGGCGGGCTTGGTCCAGGGGGAGGTTCCGAAGCATCCGGAGGTTACCCCCGGGCCGGCGGCGGTGGATCCTATACTCGAGCAGCTTCGCGCGGAGCCCAACGACCCGGTCACACGGGAGTTCGTGGGCCTCTATCAGGATATCCAGCGCCGTCCCGTCAAACCCCACCCTCCCGGTGCCTTTCGGAAAGGGCTCTTTGACCTTGCAACTCGAGAAAAGCAGGCCGCCCACCCGGCCGCGAACCTGCTGGAGACGGACCGGGACCCGGTGGATGTCGTGCTGCGCCGGACCCGGGCGCTGTGGGAGGATTTGCACGCCAAGACCGATTTGGAGCGAGCAGGGGAACGATTGACCCGCCTTGAGGGAGCCTGCCGCAGTAGCCCCCCCAAGGACATCCGGGCGCGTCTGGAACTGTTCCGTGAGGCCGTGTCCCTGCGGCGCAGCATCGCTTTCGCTAACCCGCTGCTCCGGGGCCTGGATCGGATTCTCTTCATTACCCGCTGTCCTCTGCCCCTCGCGACGGTTGACGGCGGCAATCACATGTGCGACCAGTTCTTCGGCTTCCACGGCACGCGCCAGGGGCAGAGCAAGGGTGACGGACTCTATGTGCTCGAGAACCCTTTCTCGAAACACCCGAAAGTCCGTGATCTGCTCAAGGGCGTCAAGGTGCAGAACGGGCGGTTGAAGGGGCAGGAGTTGGCGGGGGGCGGGTTCCTGTCCCCGGAGCTCAGTTTTGACGGCAAAACGATCCTGTTCGCCTGGACGCAAGCCAAACGGGATGAGAAGAAGTGGCGTGTCTGGACGCCGGAGACCACGTACCACATCTTCAAGGTGAACGCGGATGGCAGCAACCTGATCCAGCTCACGGACGGCGCGTGGAATGATTTTGACCCCTGCTGGTTGCCGAACGGCCGCATTATGTTCATCTCCGAACGGCGCGGCGGCTATGGCCGTTGTCACGGCCGGCCTGTGCCCAACTTCACCCTTCACTCCATGCGCGACGATGGCAGCGACATCGTCCTGCTCAGCCCGCACGAGACGAACGAATGGCAGCCGAGTGTGGACAACAACGGCATGGTGGTCTACACCCGCTGGGATTATGTGGACCGTGGCGCCAGTCAGGCTCATCACGCCTGGCTCACGACGCCCGACGGTCGCGATCCCCGCGCGCTCAACGGCAACAACCATGTCTCCCGGCCCACGGCTCCCGACATGGAAATGGACATCCGGAGCGTTCCCGGCTCCTCGCTGTATGTCGCGGTGGCCGCCGCCCATCATGGCGAAGCGCGCGGCTCCTTGATCCTGATCGATCCGCGCCTGCCGGATGATAATCACATGTCCCAGATCAAGCGGCTTACCCCCGACCAGCTCTTCCCCGAATCCGAGTTCTGGCGGGTGCTGCCCAGCAGCTCGTACGCCACACCCTGGCCATTAAGCGAAACCTACCACCTCTGCGTGTATGACCGGGAGGCCAACAATCAATTTGCGCCCATCGACGAAGCGGCGCGCAACTACGGCATCGTCCTGCTCGATGCCTTCGGCAATAAGGAACTCTTGTATCGCAATCCGGAGATCTCCTGCCTGAGCCCGATCCCCTTTCGGCCCCGGCCCCTGCCCCCGGTCTTGTCGCACGGCACACTGATCGGGCTGCCACCTGCCGGTGCGGGCGTGAAGACGGCAGTCGCCGCTCCTGCGGAACTTCCGCGCACCGCGAAGGTCGGCTGCATGAATGTCTATAATTCCCGGCTGCCCTTTCCGCCTGGAACCAAGATCACCCAGTTGCGAATCTGGCAACTCTTGCCTAAAACCGCGCCATATGACAATCGTCCGCGCATCGGCATGGGCTCGCAAAAAGGCGCCAAAGCCTGTCTGGGCACCGTTCCGGTCGAGGAGGATGGCAGCGCCTATTGGGAGCAGCCGGTGGGGGTGCCGGTCCTCTTTCATGCGCTTGACGCCAACGGCATGGCCGTGCAAGGGATGCGCAGCGCCACCTATGTCAAACCGGGAGAAGTGTTGATGTGTAACGGCTGTCATGACCAGCGAACAACGGCCCCCATGCGCAAGAGTCCCCCCCAGGCGATGTCCCGGCCTCCTTCCCGGATCACGCCCGAAATGGAGGGGAGCAATCCCTTCAACTATCCGCGGCTGGTACAGCCCGTGCTGGACTCCAAATGCGTGAGCTGCCACACGGAGAGCCGCGCAAAAGGCGGCAAAGCGCCCGACCTGAGCCGGGGTGAAAACAAGAAGGACCGTAATCTTTTCTATACCTCGTTCAACAGTTTGCAGCCCTTCTGCTTTTTCTATGATAATGCCGGTTTTACAGAGTCCTATACGGTGCCCGGCCACTTTGGCGCCCACGAATCCAAGCTCTATCAGCTCCTCAGGGCCGGACACCATGGGGTTAAGCTGAGTCCCGAGGAGATGCGGCGGTTAACTCTCTGGCTTGATTCCAACTGTCTCTTTTACGGGCATGACGATAATATTGAAGCTCAGGCGTCCGGGGAGATCGTTCAGCCAAGCCTGCAATAACCGTACAACTCGAAGCGAATCCCAGCAAAATGAAGAATAAGTTATTTGAGACCATAATGGTGTGCCTGGCCGGTTCGCTGGTTGCCGCGTCTGCCGCGGAGACGCCAGTGCCGTCCAGGCCCAATATCATCGTGATCCTGGCCGACGACTTGGGCTACGGCGATGTGCAGTGCTATAACCCCGCGCGCGGAAAGATCCCCACGCCAAACATCGACCGGCTCGCCGTCCGTGGAATGCGATTCACTGACGGCCATACTTCCTCTGCGGTCTGCTCGCCATCGCGCTATACCCTGCTTACCGGGCGCTACCACTGGAGGACGCGTCTTCAGCAAAGTGTCGTCCAGCCCTGGGAGAAACCGCTCATTGCTCCCGAACGGGTTACAATCGCCACGCTGGCCAAGCAGCACGGCTACCAGACGGGAGCCTTCGGCAAATGGCATCTGGGCTTGGACTGGCA
>CAYOQM010000256.1:0-470 GCA_964406065.1 uncultured Verrucomicrobiota bacterium | reverse complement strand
GCCGTCGATGCGAATGTCGTCTTTAACATCCATCTGGACTGGCAGATCCCGCCGGAGCAGGCCGAACTCTTCCAATACGGGAACAAGGCCGGGGCACTGAAACTTGCGGCCCTCGGCCCCGACAAACAACGGGAATTGTGGGAGCGCATCTTTTCCCGGCCGGTCGCCAACGGCCCGACCACACGGGGCTTCGATCATTATTTCGGGGTTGATGCGCCAAACTTTCCACCATTGTGTTTTATTGAGGATGACCGTACGGTGGGAATACCCACCGCCAGCAATGCAAACAGGCCTGCACTCGAAGGCTGGACGTTCGAACCGATCCTGCCCGCGATCACCCAGCGGGCCACGGACTTCGTCGCCAAATCGGTGGCCAAATCGCAGCCGTTTTTCGTCTACTTGCCACTGACCGCGCCGCACGCGCCACTGGCCGTGAATGCCGAGTGGAAGGGGAAGAGCGGCCTCGGCCT
>CAYOQM010000255.1:0-3864 GCA_964406065.1 uncultured Verrucomicrobiota bacterium | reverse complement strand
CTTCATCTCGATCTCCAAGACCGCTGTTTGATCCGCGGTCATTACCGTCCCCGTCGGCCGTAGCCTCGTCGTCACTTGCTTCGCTTCCGTGTACCTCTTTCCTCTGCTTCACCTCCTTCTCGCTGTCGGCATCCAAGCCGACTTGTTCTCCACTCCCCAACGCGATGAGCCGCGTCGCGGTTACCACTAGATCGGCTGCCACAAGGCCTAGGGCTGAAGACGGCCACGCAGTGACTTGCTGCTGGTCGCTGGCGATGCACACCACTGGTATCGCTACAGGTAGGCGCCAGCCGCTAGCCAGACCGTCGCTGAGCTCGGTGACAATGAAGTCGGTTTGGGTCCCGAAGGTGTACAAGCGTTTCTCGTACGGGTCGAAGGCCAGGCATGACACGACGACCAGGTCTACGTCGGCGCTAAACGCCAGGCTGCCTGGCGGCGTCGGAGTGATGCGCAGGACAGCCTGACCCCCGTCTGTATGGCATATGAGGGCCTCTGGCGGGACTTCCAGCAGGCCGTCGCCGTGGCGACTGGGGATAACCAGTCTGCGGTCCCCTAGAAGCACCTGTTCGCGTACTGCCCGCAGGCAGGGGTCTCGCATAACTAGGACAACCTTGGCGGCGCTGAAGACTCGCAGGAGGTTGAGGGCAGCAAGCCGGCATGACCGGAACCCGGGATGCTCGGTGTCCCGAGGGTAGCGCTGCCATTCAGATTCCCCGGCGGCCTTCAGCTTGGCCTGTACGGCCTGCACCAGCTGGTTCTCGTCAGCGAATCGGTTCACGACTGGGCCTCCCCGGGGGTACGGGGTGGTACGGGGACCCCGACGCCGGCGAGCCCAGCGGCGGGCGCCGTCACCCCGCCTGCGGCGGTGCAACGGCGCAACGCGGGCTCGCCGAGGCGTGGTGTCGAAGACGCCAAGGCGTCTTGGAAGTCTGGAGGAAGCAGGTACTCCCCGTTGGTGACCGGGTTGATGTCTTGGCCTGAGATTCGGCCAAAGGTGGCGCTGGGGACGCGAACCCGGATCCAGATGCGACTATTGTCGTCCTCGGGGGTTGCGACGTCAGGAGGACTCGGCTTAATGCAGCGTGAGCCGCCGTACCGACGTCCTAGGGCTGGTCTGGCAACGACGGTGCGGAGTAGGTCTATGAGCAGGTACCTGACGACGCGGTCGTGCGTGCCTGCCGTGATGGGGGCAAATGACAGCTGTTGGGCCCCAGTCAGGCGCTGCCACGTCGACTTCAGCCAGGCTACACGCCGGCCGTGACGCGATGCCCTGCGAATGTCGGTATTGAGCAGGAGGTTGAAGTGGAGGTTCTGGTTGGCACCAACACCTAGGGCCCAGAAGTAGACCAGCTTAGCAGGCCCAAAGGTACGTCGGGCTTCCTGAAGCAGCCGCGATAGGGCCGCCTTGAGGCGCTCTTCCTGAGCCGTCACCGCCACGCCACCCGGAAGGGTCAGCACGCCGTAGAACCCGAGGCCGTGATCGCGGCACGCCTGGCGCAGGACGTCGGTCAGCTGATGGTACCGAACGCGGGCGCAGGTACTGCAGCGCAACTGGTGACAGCTGGCGTGGATCACCGTGGTGCTACCGTCGGGGTTGGTGGTACGGAAGGATGCGCCGATGCGCGTGTTGAAGCGGCAGTTGAAGGGCAGACGTTGTATGATTTGCTCTAGAGTATTAACGTTATCAAGACCCTGCTGCGCCATCGCTGCCATGCTGCCGATTGTCGATCTCATGTTCGCCTGTTCCTCCGTGACGACGCCACTAAGCCACAGCTCGTAGCGAAGTAGCTAGCTGGTGCGTCAATCACACGCCGAATTGCCTACTTCGCTGGCGCATCGGTCTGAGCTGCTTACCCGGCAATAGCGACCAGAGGTCGAGGAACGCTTGCACTGACTGTGTTGGATCAGGATTGCGCCTGAGGCGCTTCATGAAGGCCGTCATATCGAACAGGTGCTGATACTCAGGTTTTAGGCGAAAGCGCCAAGTAGCGGAACCGCTGCGCACAGCCTCAATCGGCCGTATCTTCCAGTCGGCTAGGCCCGCCCTCTTTGTCGCCTTGTCGAAGGCATTTGTCACATATTGGACGTACTTGAAGAGGAACCCCGTGTCCTCTTTAGGGAAGATGTGCCTCAGGCTCTGGTTTCCAATCGTCGGACGCCTAAGCTTGATGACTCTTGACTCCTCGTCCGGCTGCTTGCCAGCGACGAAGAACGACATCAGAATGAGAAGAGTTTTGTGGCCGAAGCGCACCGCCAGCGTGCCGCCACTCTCCTGACGATCGTCGGCACCAATCTTCGTGTACTTGACATCCACTACATATCCCGGCAGACGCTGCCCCGAAATGAGCACGGGCTTGTCCCTGACCGCCAAGCTCTTCACGATGGGCTCTGCTCGTGGTGACAGCTTTGGCTGTGGACTACTTGTCGACACCGGCTTCTCCGGCCGTTCAAGATTGTCCGCCGGAGCTGAATCAGCCACAGCCGCCTGGGGTTCGATTGCGGAACCTGCCATACGGTCGATGACCAGCCTCAAGTATGCCGGTACGTCTTCGACCGCCGGGATAGCAAAGAGGTGGTGAGCCCCCCGTGACGCGCCATATACGAGCGGCTCTCCTCTGCTGTTTGTGCACACCACGTCGAGATTCATCCCGCCGATGACGCTGGATGCGTCCGTTGGCGCGATCGTCTGTACCTGCTTGGGTGTTGTCTCGGTCCTCATGTATTCAAGCAGCGCCGCAATGGGCGGATGTTCTACAGAAGCGGCCGAACGGATCGGCAAGCGACGTGGAACGCGGCGGATGCCACCCAGCCACTTCACCCAGAGCCCCTGAGAATAGGGAGAACATGATTCCCCCGGCGGAACGATAACGATCGTGTAGTGGGCGCCGGATTTGTCAGGCGAAGGCCCGGCCCGCAGCACCGCCAGAGCCTCTGCCTCCGCTTCTACGGCTGCAACCTCGCCTGCAGGGACGACAGGCAACTTGATCCGCTTCAGGACGACTTCTGGCGTGGGCATCGACATACCGGCCATCTTCAGGATTCCGTATAGCCCACTGACCAGCATCTTCTTGTAGCGGGGATGCGAGGGCCATGCGAAGAGCTCGGGGTTGGGATAGAAGACTGTGAGCACACCGTTGTAGATGCTGGACTGTCGGCCCGCGACGATATGGGCGATGCCGGGATCAATTCGCCTCACGTCGAACCGTGGGTCATCTACTTGGACATCCTTCGGAAACCCCACTAGGCAGACTTCGCGTGATTGCTTTGTGCTCCTGCTTGTTCCCTGCATGTTGAATCTCCCGGTCCTGGAGGGTTTGCCTCCAGGGCATCTGTCATTCCCATCGCCCTTCCTGGTCGCCGTCATCTCTTTCTTTCTCATCTGACTCCTCCTTGTATTGCCCGTGCTATGCGGGCTTGCTCATCCACTTGTTCTGCCAGCCCAAACTCGCGCTCCCCGCCGTGGCCGGCACATCCAGCGGGCCGGTGCACCCAGTCGCTCTCTGCCTTCACCCATGACTACGGTCACAAGCCCCATATCTTTCACGCGCTCGCGAGCTCGGAGCCCGCAGGTTCACGACTGCCGGTATGACGTGTATACGGACATCCCCCGGGAATCTTTCATCGAGCCTCTTGACGCATATCTGCTTCCAATCGATTACGGGTCTGTCCTGATTACGCAGATGGGGAGCAGATCTTTCGTCTCGACCTTGTTGATCTGACTGATTGCAACACGGGAGACAAAGTGCTATCCAGACCGGTTCAACTGAGGGGGGGGGATATGACGCTCCAGACAGAGAAGCCGAAACCCGAGTGCCTGCCGACTAGCCCATCATTGCTTGATAAGATCAAAAATCCTGAGGATCG
>CAYOQM010000254.1:0-3867 GCA_964406065.1 uncultured Verrucomicrobiota bacterium | reverse complement strand
AGTCCCTCGCCGGCCCGAATTTCGTGCTGAACACGATCGTGGCCGAGACGCTGTCGGAAATCGCCGGGGAACTGGAGGGCGCCAGGAACCTGAACGCCAAGGTCCAGTCGCTCCTGCAGAAGTACGCGGTGGAGCATGAGGCCGTGATCTTCAACGGCGACAACTATTCCGAGGCGTGGGTCGTCGAAGCCGCCCGGCGCGGGCTGCCGAATATCCGCAATTGTGTGGATGGCATCAACGCCATGACGGATAAGGCGAATGCCGCCGTGCTGAGCAAGCATGGAACCCTGCCCAAGCCGGAGATCCATGCGCGGCACGAGATCCTGCTGGAGCACTATGTCAAGACCATCAACATCGAGGCGAAGACGATGCTGTACATGGCCCGGCGCGAGATTCTGCCGGCGGTGATCAGCTTCGCGACCAGCCTCGCGGGCAGCGTGAATGCGGTGGAGGCGGCCGGGTTGGAAGCCACGGCGCAGGCCAGGTTGTTGCAACAGGTGAACGACGCGGCGACGGATATCAGCGAGGCGATCGAGGCCCTTGCCGACGCCATCGCGAGGGCTGCGGGAGAGGGGACTCTTGCCGGGAAGGCGGTCGAGTACCGCGACAGCGTGATTGCGGCGATGGTCGCCTTGCGCAAGGTGTCGGACGGAATCGAGCCGGTGATCGGCGCCGAATACTGGCCGCTTCCGACCTACGCCGATATGCTGTTCTACCGCTGAACGGGACCCGATAGAAGCGAGATGAACCCCGCGGGTTGACCCCCGTGGGGTTTGTCGCACACTGAAAGAGTGTCGCCCGCCGCGGGATCGCGTCGGGTTTGGGAGAGGTTTGTATGCAGGAATCACAAGGGACAACGGTGAACGGGATGCCTCCGCCGCAGGGGCTTTATGATCCCGCGAATGAACATGACAACTGCGGGGTGGGCTTCCTCGCCAACATCGACGGAACCCCCTCGCACCGTATCGTCTCCGACAGCATCGAGGTGCTCAAGAACCTGCTGCACCGCGGCGCCGTGGGCGGCGACCTGACCACGGGTGACGGGGCCGGGATCCTGATCCAGATTCCCGACAAGTTCCTGCGCCGCGAGGCCGCGAGTCTGGCTTTCACCCTTCCGCCTCCCGGCCAGTACGGCGTGGGCATGCTCTTCCTGCCGCAGTCCAAGGGACGCGCAACCTGCCTGTCGGTCATCCGGGAAACCGTTGTCGCGGAAGGGCTCGAGTTCCTCGGGTTTCGCGAGGTGCCTACCGACGGCAGCATTCTCGGCGCCGAGGCGCGCCGTGACCAGCCGTTTGTGATGCAGCTGTTTGTCGGAAAGACGGGCCTGGCCGGCGCGGCGCTGGACCGCAAACTCCATGTCCTGCGAAAGCAGCTTCAGGCGCGCGTGGGCGCGGCACTCGGTCCGCAGGAACGCTTCTATATCCCGAGCCTCTCCTCGCGGACCCTCGTCTACAAGGGCTTGCTGATGGGGGGGCAGGTGTCCGGATTCTACAAGGATCTGGATGATCCCGATGTCGAAAGCGCGCTGGCGGTGATTCATCAGCGTTACAGCACCAATACCTTCCCCTCATGGGAACTCTCCCAGCCGTTCCGGTTCCTGGCCCACAATGGCGAGATCAATACCCTGCGCGGCAACCTCAATCAGATGAAGGCCCGTGAAAACGGACTGGAGTCAGAATGGTTAGGGGATGATATCAAGAAACTTCTGCCCATTATCGACCCCGGCGGCAGTGATTCCGCCTGCCTTGACAACGCCCTGCAACTCCTGGTGTCGGGCGGGCGTTCAGTCGAGCATGCGATGATGATGCTGATTCCCGAGGCCTGGGGCGCCAAATACCCCATCGGCCCCGACCAGCGCGGGTTCTTTGAATATCATGCCGGCCTGATGGAGCCCTGGGACGGCCCGGCCACGGTGGCGTTCACCGACGGGTTGGTCGTGGGAACCCTGATGGATCGCAACGGACTGCGCCCCGCGCGCTATACCATCACCCGCGATAACTTCATCGTCATGGCCTCGGAAGCCGGAGTGCTGGACATCCCCCCCGAGCGCATTCTCCAGAAGGGCGCCCTGCGTCCGGGCCAGATGCTGCTGGTGGATCTGCAGAGCAGGCGCGTGATCCTGGACAAGGAGATCAAGAGCCGCATGGCACGCCGCCAGCCCTACCGCCGCTGGGTCGAGGAAAACAAGATCACGGTGCAGGGGCTCTTTGAAGCCATGGCTCCGGTGTTGCCAGACTCCGCCAGCCTGTTGCTGCGCCAGCGCCGGTTCGGGTATACCCGGGAGGATCTCCAGATGATCCTCGAGCCGATGGCGGCCCGTGCGCACGAGGCCGTCGGTTCGATGGGAACCGACACCCCTCTCGCCGTCTTCTCGGAAAAACCCCAGCTCCTCTTTGCCTATTTCAAACAGCTTTTCGCGCAGATCACCAATCCGCCGATCGATCCGATCCGCGAGGAACTGGTGATGTCGCTGATGACCTTCATCGGCAACCCATCCAACATCCTGACCGAGGGCCCTCAACACGCCCGCCTGCTCAAGCTGCGGCATCCGTTTCTTGCCAACGAGGATCTGGAACAGATCCGCGGACTGCACATCAAGGAGTTCAGCGCCCTGACCCTGCCCATCGGGTTTCCCGCAGGCGGATCGGCCGGCGAACTCGACCGTGCGCTTGGCGACTTGTGCGCGGAAGCGGACAAGGCCATTGACGCGGGCCGCAACATCCTGATTCTCAGTGACCGCGATCTGCCCGGGATGATGACCCCGATCCCGTCGCTCCTGGCGGTTTCGGTCGTGAACCGGCATTTGTCGCGCAACGGAAAGCGCACCCGCATCGGCCTGATCGCCGAAACCGGTGAAGCGCGCGAGGTGATGCACATGGCGCTGTTGCTGGGCTATGGCGCCACGGCCATCAATCCCTACCTGGCGTTTGAAACGATTGCCGAGATGGCGAACCGGCGGGACTTGAGCGCGGATATCGCTCCGGCCAAGGCCCTTGAAAATTATGTGGCATCGTTGTGCGAGGGACTCCGCAAGGTTATGTCCAAAATGGGGATCTCGACCCTGCGCAGTTATCGAGGCGCCCAGGTCTTTGAGGCGGTCGGGCTGGATCCGGCACTCGTGGACCGGGTCTTCGAGGGAACGGCGTCGCGGGTCGGTGGCATCGGTCTGGGCGAAATCGCGCTGGAAGCGAAGGCCCGGCATCAGGAGGCCTTCGGCCAGGCGGCGAATGCTGTGCCCATCCTGACGGCCGGCGGGCACTACCGGTATCGTACGGACGGCGAACGGCATCTCTGGTCGCCCGAGGCGATTGCCAACCTCCAGCAGGCCACCCGCACGGGGGAGGTCCGGCTGTACCGGGAATATGCCCGGCTCATCAATGACCAGGCGGAACGACAATTCACCCTGCGCGGAATGTTCCGCTTCAAACCGGGGATCCCGGTTCCGCTCGACCAGGTCGAGCCGGCTTCATCCCTCGTCACGCGTTTCGTCACCGGCGCCATGTCGTTCGGGTCGATCAGCCGCGAGGCGCACGAGGCCATGGCAATTGCCATGAATCGTCTGGGCGGCAAGAGCAACAGCGGCGAGGGGGGCGAGGATCCCGCCCGCTACCAGCCCCTGCCTAACGGCGACAGCCGGTGCAGCGCCATCAAGCAGGTCGCCAGCGGCCGCTTCGGCGTGACGGCGGAATACTGCGTCAACTGCCGTGAACTCCAGATCAAGATCGCCCAGGGGGCGAAGCCGGGCGAAGGCGGCCAGTTGCCCGGACACAAGGTGAACGAGGAGATTGCCCGCGTGCGGCATTCCACCCCCGGGGTCACCCTGATCTCGCCGCCACCGCATCATGACATCTATTCGATCGAGGATAT
>CAYOQM010000253.1:0-3893 GCA_964406065.1 uncultured Verrucomicrobiota bacterium | reverse complement strand
AGAAACATCAGCCACCATTTCGCCCCATAAATTCGGGTTCCGAAAAACAATACCGCCACCAGCAGAATGAGGGCCATGGCATACCCTCCCCACGCCACATCCCGCAACCGTCGGTAATCCGTCATCGTCGTCCCCAGATAGCACGCCAATCCCGCCAGCGCCCACAGGATCTGCTTCTTATAGAGATCGGCCGTGGAATCGTCGCGAACCGAGGTCGCGCTGTAGATAAAGAACGTCCCCATCACAATCAGCACGATGATCGCCACAAGCATTACCCAGTTCAGGCGACGGAGCAGCCCCAGGTTGACAGTCCATGCGCTCATCCCCCCGCCTCCGGTTCCGCCACGGTCTTTCCGAAGATTCCCATCATCAGGTCGTGGATCCGGGGCCCCACCGTGAACCCGCCGGACACCGCGTCATCCACCACCATGGCCACCGCGTAACGCGGCTTGTCATAGGGCGCGAACACAATCATCCATCCATGTTTCTTCCGCTCTTCCTTTTCCCCGTATTCCGCGGTGCCAGTCTTGCCGGCCATCTCGATCCCGGGAATGCGGGCGCGCCCTCCCGTCCCGGTCGGGGCCATCACCACATCATGCATCCCTTCGCGGACAGCACGCATGGCGGCAGGCGAGACCTCTATCCGGCGCCTCATGACGACAGGATAATTGGTGAGCGCGCGTCCTTCCCAGTCCCGTATCCCGAGCACCAGGCGAGGACGATAGACCACGCCTCCATTCGCCAGCGCCGCGGCTACCACCGCCATCTGAAGAGGCGTCACCGACAACGCTCCCTGTCCGATCGCAAAGTTACAGGTGTCCCCGATCCGCCAGTCATCATGCCACGCCTTCCGCTTCCACTCCGGCGTCGGCACCAACCCCGGGGCCTCGCGATCCAGCTCAATGCCGGTCTTAGCCCCCAACCCGAACTCGAGCGCCATATCGGAGAGGGCCATGTTCCCGCACTTCACGCCAAGGGCGGCAAAATAGACATTGCAGGATTGTTCGAGCCCCCGATGCAGGTCAACCCGCCCATGTCCATTCGGGTTCCAGCATTTCATCGGCTTGCTGCCGATCATGTAATAGCCCGGACAATTCACCACCATCCCCGGCGATACTGCCCCGCCGTTCAGTGCCGCCAGAGCTGTCACCGGCTTGAAGATACTGCCGGGAGCGTAGACCTCGGCAACGGTCTTGTTCAGCATCGGCCTTGCAGGATCGCCATTCAACTGGTCCCACAGAACTTTCGGGACAATCGGAACGAACTGGTTGGGATTGAAGGTCGGAGAACTAGCCAGAGCAAGCACATCTCCGTTTGAGGGATCAAGCACCACCACGGCGCCGGGAACATCACGGATGGCGGTCTCCGCAAGCCCCTGGATGCGACTGTCAAGAGCCAGCACAAGGTTCTCCCCCGGCCTGGAATTCTTGTCCATCGCCTCGGAATTTTTGTATCCGGCGGCATCGATGCGAACCAGTCGTCCGCCCGCTTCGCCCGCCATCACGGCATTGTACTTTCTTTCCAGCCCCATCTTGCCATCCATCTCCGGCAAATAATACTGGTAGCCTGCCATTTCATCGTCCGTGAATTCGGCCTTTCCCACATACCCCAGGAGGTGCGCCGCCAGTTCGTTGCCGGGGTAGGCCCGGTTGGGTTCCACATAGATATCCACACCGGTCATATCCATCGAAGTCTCCGCCAAACGCGCCAGCGCAGCCTGGTCAAGACTGCGCCAAACCACCAGGGGCAACGGCAACCGACGCCGGATATGCACCCAGATATCCTCCTCGCTGACCATTGGCTTTCGCCCCACCAGGGGGGTGAAGGCTTTGATCCGTTCCTGCACCTCCGCCACGGTGTTTTGCCATTTTCCGGGTTTGCGGATTTCCTCCAGATAGAAGGCCAGACAGTAGCAGGGCTGGCTGTCGGCCAGGCACACGTTGTTCCGATCGAGGATCTGGCCGCGAGGCGCGGGCAGGCGGATCCGGCGCAGACTCTGGCGGTGCAGGCTTTCCTCAAACTCATGACCCCGCACCACCTGAAGGTTGAAAAGCATTGAGCCGAGCAACACAAGCAGTCCAAGCATGACGGCGAGCGTCCAGCGAATGCGCCGTAATTCAGAAGGAAGGGAACCCGCCATCCTAATGAGCCTCCCTTTCGGCCGCGACCCCGACATGCCGCTCCAGCGCCGAAGCCAGCCACCAGACCGCCGGAGCCGATACCAACCCCAGCAAGGCATTGCCGCCCATTTTCAGACCCACCCACCAGGCTGGCAGGCTCACCACCAGCGCATTCACCCGCAACATCAGGTAGAGGCTGAGTGTGGCAAGTGCCGCAAGTACCGCACCCAACACCGCCACAGTGAACAGGCTGTCCCTGAAGAGGGTTTCACGCGTACGCACCAGAACCACGACAAATACCACGAAACAGAGCGAGGAGTAACCGATCGGAAACAGGCTCAGCGAATCCTGAATGATCCCCGCCACGATGGCTGCGATCAGGGCCATGCCACGAGGATGCGTCAATGCAAAGTATAGCACCACCGCCAGGAGAACCGGCGGTTTGGACAACCCGATCCAAGCCATGGCTGGAATCAGGCTCTGGAGAAGCCCGCCCAACACCAGCAGAAACATCATGATTACCGTCTGCATTGACACTGCCTTATTGCCCCGTCACCACCAACACCTGTCGTAGCCGGGCCAGATCAGCGGAGGGCTCGACCTCGGCATGCTGATACAACCCCGTTTCGTCGGGAGTCATCCGGATGACGCGTCCCACCATCAATCCCGGAGGGAAGACCCCGCCAAGCCCCGAGGTCACCACCCGCTCGCCCGGCTTGATTGCAAGATCCTTGCGGACGTAGTCCGTCTGGAACGGCGAGGGCACACACAAAACCCCCGTGCCGTGCATCCCCCGTAGCGAAACCCCGCCGCCATGCAAAATCCCGAACGACCCCTCCTGCTCGAAGCGAACCGACGCCTTGAAGGAACGGTCGGAGATGAGCAGCACATCGCAGGTCTTGGCGGACACCTCAGTGGTACGCCCGACTATGCCTTCGGGAGTGAGCACTGGCATGTTTTCGGCAATGCCTTCCTCGCGACCCTTGTCGAGTCGAAGGGTCTGCCACCAGCCGCAGCCGTCATCACGGGCAATCACCTCACAGGCCACAGTCCGTAAGGCGAGCCGTTGCTTGAACGCGAGCAGATCACGGAGTTCGGAATTCTCGCGGGCCACCGAGTCAAGACTGCGAACCTTGGCCCGCAGGGCGATCACATCCCGGTCCAGTTCATCCCGTTCACGGACCACATCAGCCATGCTTCCCACGGAGGCCGAGGTCCGATGCAAACCGGAAAGGGCTCGGGTGACGGTGCCCTGGAAGGCCGCCATCCCGTCGCGCAGAAAACCGCGGAAGGAGGACGACACGGAGGATGGCAGGTTCAGGAGAACCAGGAAGAACGTGCCCAACGCCACCCCTAATAAAAAATTCCGACCCTTCACTTACAACACCTCACCCCGCCCTCTCTCCCTAGAGGAGAGACGGCTTAGATTTAAACACGGGACGAGGAGAGGAGGATCAGTATGCGCGCTGTTCGCCGGCGGCGATGCGGCGCAGGACATTGAGCTCAGTGAGCACAACACCCGTTCCCTCGCACACGGCACTCAACGGATCATCGGCGCGGTGCACCGGCAGGCCTGTATGTTCGGCAATCAACTGGTCGATCCCTCGCAGGAGCGATCCGCCACCGGACATCACCATACCACGGTCTACCAAATCGGCTGAAAGTTCCGGCGGACATCGCTCCAAAGTCACCCGGATGGCGTCCAAAATGGACGACAGCGGTTCCTGCAGGGCTTCCCGGATTTCCTCCGAGGTCACCGTCAGGGTCTTGGGC
>CAYOQM010000252.1:0-3900 GCA_964406065.1 uncultured Verrucomicrobiota bacterium | reverse complement strand
CATGGGCCACCCTTCCGCATCCACCACAAGAGTGTGGTGGCTCCTTATCGCCCCGACTGAAATGTCCCGCCCTCCGTCCGCGTAGGATTGCCCGCTTATGAAAATCCTGCCACCTTTCGCCATTACCCCGTTTTCCACCTGCCTGCTGGCCATTGTCGGCCTCGCAGGCACTGTCGCCGGTGTGGCTCCGGTTGTTTTTCTTGAGGCCGAGCAGTTCGCCGATCTCGGCGGCTGGGATCTCGACCAGCAAGCCATGGAGGTGATGGGCTCGCCCTATTTGCTGGCGCACGGGCTCGGCGTGCCGGTGCGGGATGCGGTCACGACCGCGAAGGTTCCGACGGCCGGGAAATACCGCGTCTGGGTCCGCACCCGCGATTGGGTGGCACCGTGGAAGGCCCCCGGCGCGCCGGGAAAATTCCAAGTGCTCGTCAACGGCCAGCCGCTAACAACCACCTTCGGGACGGAAGGCGCCGCGTGGCATTGGCAAGACGGCGGCACCTGCGAGTTGGCGGCGGAAGCGAAGATCGCGTTGCACGACCTCACCGGCTTCGAAGGCCGCTGTGACGCGGTGGTGTTCAGCAGCGACCTGGATTTTCGCCCGCCGAATGAACCGGCTGAACTGGCCAAGTTTCGCCGCACCAGCCTCGGCTTGCCGGATCAACCGGAAGACGGTGGCAGTTTCGACCTCGTCGTGGTGGGTGGCGGCATCGCGGGCACCAGCGCCGCGCTTTCCGCCGCGCGCAACGGCCTCAACGTCGCGCTGATCCAGGATCGGCCGGTGCTCGGCGGCAACGGCAGTTCCGAAGTGCGGGTGTGGCCGGAAGGAAAAACTCTCCAGCCGCCGTTTCCGCACATCGGGGAAATCGTCGAGGAACTGGTGCCGCGCAAGGGTCCCGGCGACGGCAATGCCCGTGGCGGGGAGATCTATGTGGATGCCCGCAAACTCGACCTCGTGCGGGCCGAGCCGCGCATCACCCTGTTGCTGCAACAACGGGTCAACGGCGTGGTCATGGACAAGGGCCGCCTCGCCGCCGTCATCGCGCAGGACACGCGCACCGCCCGCCGGTTGCGGGTGAGCGGGAAGTTTTTCGCCGATTGCACCGGGGATGCCAGCGTCGGGGTGCTCGCCGGGGCCGACCACGAGTTCGCCCGCGAAGGGAAAATGGGCGCGAGCAACCTGTGGAATCTGCTAGACCAAGCCAACCCCGCCGAGGTGTTGAAATGCGAATGCAAGGACAAGGACGCGCTATCCATCACCGTGAACGAAGGCAAGTTGGCCGCGCCGTTTCCCCGCTGCCCGTGGGCGCTCGACCTAACCGACAAGCCGTTTCCCGGCCGCAATAACCAGCAAGGCCAATGGGCGGGCAACCCAAAGGCAAACCTTGGCGGCTGGTTCTGGGAAACCGGCTTTGACATGGACATGATCAACGACATCGAACGCATCCGCGACCAGAATTTCCGAGCGATGTACGGAGCTTGGGACGCGCTGAAAAACGTGGATGGAATGTACCCGAACCACCGTCTCGGCTGGGTGGCTTTCATCGCGGGGAAACGGGAGTCCCGCCGCTTGCTCGGCGATGTCGTGCTCAAGGGCGACGATTTCCGCAACAGCGTGAAGTTCGAGGACGGCTGCTTCCCGTGCTCCTGGCACATCGACCTGCATAACCCGCACCCGGAATTTTCCAAGAACCTGAACGGCCACGAATTCATTTCCAAAGCCACGGATGGGGCGACCTACCGATACAAAGGGCCGTACTGGGCTCCCTACCGCGCGCTCTACAGCCGCAACATCCCGAATCTCTTCATGGCCGGCCGCAACATAAGCGTGGACCGCGAGGGGCTCGGCCCGGTGCGGGTCATGCGCACCACCGGCATGATGGGGGAAATCGTCGGCAAAGCCGCGTGGATCTGCGTGCGCCACGCCACCACCCCGCGCGGGGTCTATCAAAACCACCTGCCGCTGCTCAAGGAACTCATGACCCAACCCGGCGCCATGCGGCGGGACCGGCTCGACGGCACGCTCGCCGCGCCGCGCTAATCCGCCATTTTCCGGTTGAGGATTGCCGGAAAGAGGGTAGGGTCCGCGTGCGATGAGCCATTCCGAGATTTCAAGAGTAATGAGTGCCCTGCAGTGGCGCTATGCCACCAAAAGCTTCAATGCCACGAAAAAGATCCCGGCAGAGGTGGTGGAAGCCTTGGTGGAGTCGCTGGTGCTGTCCCCGTCATCCTTCGGGCTGCAACCGTGGAAGTTCATCGTGGTGAACGATCCGGCGCTGCGCGAACAGCTCCAGGCGGCCTCGTGGAACCAGTCGCAAGTCACCGAAGCGTCCCACTTCATCGTGCTGACGGTGCGCGAAACGCTCACCGACGTTGACATTGACGAGTGCCTGGCCCGGATGTGCGAGGTGAGAGGGGGCAGCGCCGAGGCGTTGACTTCTCTCCGCAGCATGATGCTGGGTTTCATCGGGACCAAGGACGATGCCGAGAGATTCGTCTGGAACAGTCGCCAAGCGTATATCGCACTGGGACAATTGATGACGTGTGCCGCGCTGCTCGGCGTGGACTCCTGCCCGATGGAGGGCATTTCGCCGACCGCCTACGATGCGGTGCTGGGATTGGACGAAAGCGGCTATCGGACGGTGGTGGCCTGCGCGCTGGGGTATCGGAGTGCCGATGATCCCTACGCCGCCGCCAGCAAAGTCCGTTACATCCGCGAGCGGGTGGTGGCGGTGAGGTGAGAAAAGGGGCGGCTACTGGCCCCCCCGCCGCCACAGACTAACCTGCGAGAGCGACCACTGGAATTTCCGCGCGGTCTCGCGGATGAGGAACGGCTCGTGGGTGGAATGCACCAACTCGAACGACGGCCCGAGTTGCTCCCGCAACCACGCAAACGTCTCACCGGGCGGCCAGTGGTCCGGCGGCGTGAACTCCGCCAGCCAGGTGCAGGGCGTGGCCAGCAGCAATTCGCCACCGGGCCGCACCAGCGCCGGCAGCCGTTTCAACAACCGCAGCGGGTCGGTTAGGCGGCAGATGAGATTGGCCGCGTGCACGCGGTCAAACGAACCGAGATCGGTCCGCAAATTCATCGCATCGCCTTGCTCAAACCGGACGCGATCGGGCCGGGCGTGGGCCGGCATGTGGGCGCTGAGCGGGGTGCGGAGATGCGCCTCCTCGTGCCGTTGATAGGACAGGCACTGCCCCTCCCGCAAGGCATTCGCGGCGCGGATGAAGGCATGGGAAAAGTCCAGCCCGATCACCTCCTCGCAAGTGGCGGAAAGCTCGAAGCTGGACCGGCCCACCGCGCACCCCAGATCCAGCGCGCGGGCTTCCCGCAGCGGCGTGAAATGCCCCACGGTCCGCACGGGAAAGTCCACCGCCTCGGCCATCGCCTCGCGCAACGCGGGCACCTCGGCTACCATGGCCGGCAGCACCTCCGCCGCCGTGCCGTAGTGAAACAGCAGATACTCGTCGAGCAGCCGCTCGGTTTCGTAGATGTCAGGCGGTAAGGGCATTGACAAGATAGGGAGAGGGTCGGAAGTTTTCGATCAGGATCTCGGTCTTGCCACCCCGAAACATGCGGACTTGGCTGATGTTGAAATTCGGCGTCTTGTGCGGCGCGAACAGGATGTCGTCGTGGGTCGAGTTCTCATGTTTCTTGAACATCTCCGGGACGATATCGCCGCCGAGATGGTCGTCGCGGCCGGTGGCCATGTGGCAGGTGCCGAGAACCTTTTCGTCCTGGATGTCCGCGCCGGAAACCGGCAGTACCTGGGTGCCGAACCCGAGTTCGCCGAGGGTGCCGGTCATCGGGTCATCGGCCAGCCGCGCGTTGTGCGCCGCGATCGTGGCCGGATTGCCGGCGATGAGCGTGGAGTGGACGATGCAGCGGTTGGTCACTTC
>CAYOQM010000251.1:0-3909 GCA_964406065.1 uncultured Verrucomicrobiota bacterium | reverse complement strand
CCTGCCGTTCCTCTTTTTGCAATTCCAGGATCCGCTGGGTATGCCGCTGGATCTCGGGACCGGTCAACACGTCTGTCGCTTTAGATTTACTCATTACGTCTTCCTTTCCTACCGTTGTCCCCTGAAACCTAGTCTCACCCGTCAGAGGCCGAGTCTCTAATGCCTGGCCACCCTCCCTGCCCCTTGGGCTCGCGCCTGTGAACGAACACGGTAGAGCCTTTCGGTGAAGCCGCCCTCCTTCTCGAAGGTGGCCGCTTGGGAAGCCAGTTGCCGGTCAAGGAGATAGCACGCCAGATTCAAGAGCGACAGCGCCGCATTGGCGGCAAATTGGGCTGCTACGGGCACAGTGGACTTACACGGACGTGCAAGGACTTGCGCTGACGCATCCGTCGGGGGAACTGTCCGTGTCTTTCCGTGTTCGTCCGTGTTCGTCTTCGCCAGTTCAAGTTCAGCCGCGAGCCAAACCCGGACATCCGCCAAGGTGGCACACCGCTTGGCCTTGAACCGCTCCAGCGCCGGATGGTCGGGCGGCCATGCCACAAGATCGCGTTGCCGGAGAAAGTCTTCATAGTCGAGCCTCAACTCCTCCAGGCTCGCCCGCGCCACATTCGTGAGCTTGAGTTCGGTTTTCTTCGAGGTGCCGGCCGCCTGACTGCCCTCGGCTATGTTTTGGACTCCACTTCGCGCCGCCTGAACCATCTGGTCATGGGTGCGGCTGCGTTTGTCTATATAGAGATCACAGAACCGCACCGTCACGTCATAGGCCAACTGGGCGACCTGAAAACTTTTGAGTTTCCGGTAGCCGCCATGGAGAGGAATGAGAGTGGTGGACTCATGGCTGGCGTTCATGACCGGACCTTCCTGAGCCAGGCATCTGCAGCCGTAATTTCATCCCGGGTACAAATATTACCCCTGTTGGAGTTCAACTCAGGGTCACGTCCTTTCATCTGTTTCATATGTTGCTTGATGCCAGAAATGACGTCCATGCTGGGAATGGTGCTAAAATGAGGCCGATTGTTCAAGCGGGATGATGCGCACGGCGGCAAATGTAAGTAATCATTTTCTCCTATCGGTCTGTTGAAAAAGACCGGATTCAGCCTGACTTCTACCTTGCCAGCCGCTTTACAGCTCCAGTAGAATTAAGTTTTAGGCGCATTACCCCCGTAGCTCAGCTGGATAGAGCATCGGATTTCTAATCCGGCGGTCGCAGGTTCGAACCCTGCCGGGGGTGCCATGCCCAAAATTACATGCGAGGTGTCGGGTGTTCTGCTATACTTACATGCTCTTGTGTGCAGATGGAGACCTGTATATTCGGTCAACCGACAACTTACAGAGGCGCATGAACGAACATCAAAATGGTTTGTGTAACTCAGGCCTGATCCTCATCATCAAATGAGGCCGGGACGCTTCCTTGTTGCTGCCGCGCCTGTTCTTTATTATGTTCCCCGCACCCACAGCGGTGGGACGATTCAGGAATCGAAGGAGAGGCAACCATGCGATATGCAGTAATCATGGCGGGGGGGGCGGGAACACGGTTGTGGCCGATGAGCCGGGAGAACCAGCCCAAGCAACTGATACCCTTCATCGGCGGAAAAAGCCTTCTGCAAATTGCCGCCCACCGGCTGGAAGGGCTTGTGCCCGTGCCACAACGCTATATCTGCGCGGCGAACCGACAGGAGCCCCTCATCCGGCAGGCCTTGCCGGAACTTGGATCCGCCCAGTTCCTCGGCGAGCCCTGCGGTCGCGACACCCTCAATGCCGTCGGCTTCAGTGCCGCCATCCTCGCCAAGTCCGACCCCGATGCCGTGATGGCCATTTTCACCGCCGACCATATCATCGAACCTATCCCGGAATTCCTGAAGATCGTGGAACAGGGTTACCAGCTTGCGGAATGCCATCCTGACACGCTGGTGACCTTCGGGATCGCCCCCACCCACGCTGCCACGGCCTACGGGTATTTGCAGCTCGGAAAGCCGTTCGGGAACGGCGCCCGCCTCGTGGACCAGTTCAAGGAAAAACCTGGCGCCCCCATCGCGGAGGATTATTTCAAGGCCGGCCCCACCCGCTACCTTTGGAACAGCGGCATGTTTGTCTGGCGTGCCAGAACCCTGCTTGACTGCCTGCGCCGCTATCAGCCCGAAAACTACGCCGCGATTACAACCATCGCCGCCGCCTGGGGAACCCCGCGTCAGCAGCAAGTCTTGAACGAGGTCTATCCCTCGTTAAAGAAAATCAGCGTCGACTTTGCGATTATGGAACCCGCCTCTCGCGATGCCGCCGTCAAAGTGGCCGCCGTTCCCATGCCGCTCCAGTGGCTGGATGTGGGATCCTGGCCGTCTTTCGGGCAGACCTGCACACGGGATGCAGACGGCAACGCGACCGGCGTCGGAAAATCGCTGTTTCTCCGCAGCGAGCGGGTTCTCGCGGCCTCCAGCGATCCCGGGCATCTGCTCGTCACCGTCGGCTGCAAGGATCTGATCGTGATCCACACCCCCGAAGCCACGCTGATCCTCTCCGCCGACCAGGCCGAGTCGGTCAAGGACGTACAGAGACTGGTTGCGGAGAATTTCGGCGCGGGCTACGTCTAACGCGAGACGACCCGGAGGAGCTGTTATTTCCCGGACCCCTCGAAGTATTTATCCAGAAGCATCCCCGACAGGGCTTCGGCCTTGGGAAACAGTTGCAGGGTTCCGAAGGCCAATTCAGCCGATTGCTCCAGGGCGAGACTATTCAACACCGTCTCCGCAACATTTGACCCCCAGGCAAACGCCCCGTGATGAGCCACCAAGACCCCTGGAATCGTCCTGGTAGACAACCGGGAAAAACGTTCGACAATCACCTCGCCTACACTGCGGTCGTAGTTCCGCTCCACCTCCGGCTTTCGCAAGGTGCGGGTGACGGGAATTTCTCCCTTGAAATAGCGTGCCTGCAAAATTCCGAGGCAGGGAATCGCCCGCTCCGCCTGCGCAAACCGGGTGGAGTAAGAACCAAAGCAACTGGCCACCGCCCCGATCTCGGGAAATTCATGATAGAGGAACAGATGCGCGGCCACCTCCGGCAGGGGCTTCATAGAACCGCCCCCTTCCACCACCTGCCCGGAAAAATCAATCACCAGCATCTCGTCGGGCGTCAGGCAGGCGGAGGGGATACCCGCGGGGGCCACCACCACCCCGCCACCACGGTCAATCCCGCTGACGGAACCCATCCCGAGCGGGAAGAGGCCGTTTTTCTCAAGTTCCCGTATCGCCTCGCAAACCTCTCTCCGGAGCTCTTTCAACATCATGGTTCCACTTCCCTTCGCGTACCTTACCATCTGGAGCAGTCACTTTAGCCAAAACAACCGCTCCGTCAAGGCGGATGGCTTTCCCCTAATTCTGTAATTTTGTACTTTATGAATCGCACGACTTGGACAATACTATGAAGACTGACACTAACTTAAGCATGAATACAACCTCCACGCCTTCCGATCTGATGTTGAAACTGCCCAGCCCGGGCCTGCTTCGCGGACTCTTGTCCGACCCCTTGCTGGACAAACTCAGCGAACTGGCTGTCAAGACTGTCGGCATGCGCCTGGTGGTGGTCTATCCGAGCGAAAAAGGACTGGATCAGCTTGTCATCGGAAAAAGCAATTACCTGAACTCCTTCTGCAAACTGATACAAGGATCCGGAAAGGGAGCCGACCACTGCCGGATCTGCCATCTGGTGATGACCCGGTCATCGCGTCCGAATGCCTCCCTGGTCAAACGCTGCCATATGGGAGCCTCCGCCCTCGTGCGGTTGGTTTCCGGACATGAGGAGTCCAGTCTCGGCGTCCTGAGCTCATGCTGTTTTATCGACCAGGATGCCGCGTCCTCATGGAACCTCCCCAAGCGTCAGGGCAAGGAACTGGGTCTAGCCGAACAGGTTCTC
>CAYOQM010000250.1:0-3917 GCA_964406065.1 uncultured Verrucomicrobiota bacterium | reverse complement strand
TTCGGTAGGGTGACCACCAGGGCCCCCTGGCAGTAAGCCACCTCCATGGCCTGATCCTGCACTGGGATGGGGAGGTCAATGGTCTGTTGAAAATAGTTGAGCCCACCACCGTAGCCCCAGGCGGGGGGGTAGGCCGGGGAGCGCTGACCAAAAAAGGTGAGGGATCGCCTGGTGGCCCGCACCTGCACCTGCTGGGGGGTAACCCCGGGCAAGAAGGCGGTAATCACTAGAGTATCAGGGGTTTCCTTAACTTCCACCGAGGGTAGTTGTAGCCGTCCCGAAGGCCCAATGCCCAGGGTCAGCAAGGCGGCAGCCAGGGCATCGTGCTGGGCTTGGGCCGCCGCCAGGGCAACATCAAAGGTCCAAGTGGGTGGCCAGGGTGAGTGGGACATAGCTGCTTCTCCCGTCTAACGTCAGATCACGGCGATCGCGATCGCTGTGGATAATTCCATCATCCCGATTGGCGGGAGGATTGACGGGGGGGAGAGCCGCCTCTGGGGGGCGGTATAACCGGATTAGGGAGCTAAACCCCCAGGGTCACCAGTGGAACAAACCCTTTTAAGAGGACATCACCGGTAGCACCAGCCCTACCAGTTGACCATAGAGCAAACTGAGGCCGATGCCCCCTAGCACCCCACCGGCAATGCGCAGACCCAGGGAAACCGGGGCCAGGGTGGGTTGGGGCAGGGTGAGCCGGCCCAGGAAAAAGGCCACCAAGCCAATGCCAGCTTGCACCGGGGTAAACCCGAGCAGGTAGGCGCCCAGGGCCTGGGGCTCGGCCCCCACAATGGCTTCTCCGTAGGCGTAGCCGTGGCCAAGGCCGATGCCAGTGGCCAGGAGGGCCCACACCCATCCGGGACGGCGATCGCCCAGACCTAACCCAAGCCCCGCCAGCACCAGGGCGGCGGCGATGGCCAGCTCGACCCCGGACAGGGTAACCCCGGCTACATGGAGACCGGTGCCCACCAGGGCGGTGAGGGCAAACCCCAGGGACAGGACCGCCCCCCAGGGCTGGGTGGCCGCTAGCAACCCGACAGCAACAATACCGGCGGCGGGATCAATGCCGATGATCGGGTGGGCCAGGCCGGATAGGAAACCCTGCCAGCTGGTCTGGGGCGTCATCCCCCCCATGGGATGGTGGGCCAGGGCCGGGGAGGCCAGGACCAGCAACAGCACCACGGTGGTGATCACCACCAAACGACGAGGGGACACCCCAGACTGGGACGGGCGGAAAAACCAGGGAAAACGCTGCATGAATACTCTGTGCCTCGCAGATGTAGGATCCATCACTAGCGGCGGGCATTCTGACTGGGGTAGTCTGGGGCAACCGTGGGGTCTGTTTCCCAGGCCGGACTCCCTTCACAGTTGCGGGACAGTGGAGGACTTACACCCCCTTTCCCCCTTACTTCAGCGGCTGATCCCCGCTGGAACCGATAGCTATGGTGCAGCATACCACTAAACCCAGTCCTCCTGGCGGTGGGGGTGGGGTCCTGGGCCTGGCGGCGGCGCGTCAGAATGCCGGGCCCGATCGGGCCTTAACCGATCAACCCTAGCCTGGGGGTCTTGGTCAAGGGGGTGCCAGGGTCATATCGGAGAAAATCGGTCATCATAGAGAAAGCGAATGGTAGGGCAAATGGTCCATGGCTGATTTCAATATTCAGGCTCCCTTTGAACCCAAGGGGGATCAACCCCAGGCGATCGCAGCGTTGAGTCGCTTTTTGCAGGACCAACACCGCTACCAGACCCTGCTGGGGGCCACCGGCACCGGTAAAACCCACACCATTGCCCGGGTGATTGACCAGATTGGCAAACCCACCCTGGTGCTGGCCCATAACAAAACCCTGGCGGCCCAGCTCTGTAACGAGCTGCGGGAGTTTTTCCCCGACAATGCGGTGGAGTACTTCATTAGTTATTACGACTACTACCAGCCCGAGGCCTACATCCCCGTCACCGACACCTACATCGCCAAAACCGCCTCGATCAACGAGGAAATTGACATGCTGCGCCACTCCGCCACACGGTCCCTGTTTGAGCGGCGGGATGTGATCGTGGTGGCCTCCATTAGCTGCATCTACGGCCTGGGCATACCGGCGGAATACCTGAAGGCGGCCATTCCCCTGCAGGTGGGCATGGAGGTGAACCAACGCCAGGTGCTGCGGGACCTGGCCTCGGTGCAGTACGAACGCAACGACCTGGACCTGGGCCGGGGCCGGTTTCGGGTGAAGGGGGATGTGCTGGAAATTGGCCCCGCCTACGAGGATCGGATCATTCGGGTGGAGTTTTTTGGCGATGAGATCGACGCCATCCGCTATGTTGACCCGATCACCGGCGCCACCCTACAAAGCCTGGAGGGGCTGAGTATCTACCCGGCCAAGCACTTTGTCACCCCAGAGGAGCGGTTGGAGGCCGCCTGCGAGGCCATTCAAGGGGAGCTGAAGGACCGCCTGGAGGAGCTGGAGAAGGAGGGGAAACTGCTGGAGGCCCAGCGGCTGGATCAACGCACCCGCTACGATCTGGAAATGATTCAGGAGGTGGGCTATTGTAACGGCGTGGAAAACTACGCCCGCCACCTGGCCGGTCGGGCCGCCGGCTCCCCACCGGAGTGTTTGATCGACTATTTCCCTAAGGACTGGTTGTTGGTGATCGATGAGTCCCACGTCACCATTCCCCAAATCCAGGGCATGTACAACGGCGATCGCTCCCGCAAAACCGTGCTGATTGACCATGGCTTTCGCCTACCCAGCGCCGCCGACAACCGCCCCCTTAAGGCCGAAGAGTTTTGGGACAAGGTCAACCAGTGTATTTTCGTCTCCGCCACCCCGGGTAACTGGGAACTGGAGATCTCGGAGCAGCGGGTGGCGGAGCAGATTATTCGCCCCACCGGGGTTTTAGACCCAGAAATCTTTGTCCGCCCCACGGAGGGTCAGGTGGATGACCTGCTGGGGGAAATTCGCGATCGGGCCGGGCGTCAGGAACGGGTGTTAATTACCACCCTGACCAAACGGATGGCGGAGGACCTGACGGAGTACCTGGAGGAACACGGGGTGCGGGTGCGCTACCTGCACTCCGAAATCCACTCCATTGAGCGGATTGAAATTATTCAAGACCTGCGCAACGGTAACTACGATGTGCTGGTGGGGGTGAATCTGCTGCGGGAGGGGCTGGACCTGCCGGAGGTCTCCCTGGTGGCAATTTTGGATGCGGATAAGGAGGGCTTTTTGCGGGCGGAGCGCTCCCTGATCCAGACCATTGGCCGGGCGGCTCGCCATGTGCGGGGCCAGGCGATTCTCTACGCCGATAACTTGACCGATAGCATGGCCCGGGCGATCGAGGAAACGGAACGGCGACGGGGGATCCAGATGGCCTACAACGAGAAACACGGCCTTACCCCCCAACCCATCCAGCGCCGTAACAGCAACTCGATTCTCTCCTTTCTGGAGGTGTCTCGCCGCCTCAGCGCCCAGGAGTTGGAGGTGGCCTACGACCACAAGGAGGACCTGGCCCTGGAGGATATCCCGGAGCTGATTGGCCAGCTAGAAAAACAGATGAAGGAGGCGGCTAAAAACCTGGAGTTTGAGGAGGCCGCCAAATACCGCGATCGCATCAAAACCCTGCGGGATCAGTTACTCGGTAAGCGCTAGTTGCCGGGGGGTGGGGCAGCGGCCGATCGATCAGCCGGTTTTTGATCGCGGTCTTTAGTCCCCCGGCCGCCCCAGAAGTAAAAGTCAGCGATACTATGGCAAGGTCGGTTGTCGAGTTATAGTACCGTGCACCATGCATGATTTTCTTCCTCCCAGCCCTAGGATCCAGTCATTCCCCCTAGACCCCTTGGTTCCAGCTAGCCTTGGCCATATCCCCGAGGACCAGCTGTCCCTGTTGACCATTGAAGACGTCCAAAAACAGCTGAACCGGTCCCG
>CAYOQM010000249.1:0-3925 GCA_964406065.1 uncultured Verrucomicrobiota bacterium | reverse complement strand
GGCGTCAAAGTGACAACTTTAAATCAGGACTTGACCATGAAGGCGCTGGCTTTGGGGTTGGCCGTGATGTTGATGATGGCGGTTCCGTTCGCGTTCGGGGCGGTGGATAACTATCTGTCGAACGACAAATGTGTCAAGGATCCGAACATGGGTGACTGTAAATGCGATGGCGCTCAATCATCGTCCGGTGGGTCAGGGACCGCCGACGATAGCGGTACTTCTTCGGTAGGGGTCCCCTCGATGTTGCCGGGAGATAGCCATTCCGGTACCGGCGACAATCAAATCAAGTGCATTAGGGCTCCCTGTCCGTCATCACCTTCGTCGGGGAGTGGCGGGACACACATAAGCACAAGAAGCTCCGGCGGAATTCAGGGCGGTGCGGGAGTGGGTTGTGCATGGGTGAAGATCAATGGGGGGCCGCTGCGCCCCGGCAATTCCCTGCAGTCGGCACTATTTCGGATGGGCGAAAACGCCATTTCCCCGGCACTCTTCACGCCGCAGTCCCTGAATTTCGTGGCGGGTTACGCGATGAAAGGCGTATCCCACGAAGTGACCAGCGACGGCGCGCCCCAGCAGGTGACCATGGTGCAGAGTGGCGGGGTCCCCTTCGCCTTCAGGTTTGCCGATGGCGAGTCCATCGGCGTGCCGGTGTTCGGGGATGACTGGGTGAGAAAACTGAGGCTATTCATGGTGGATGCGAACGGGTGGGCCATCCTGAAGGATCCGGCCTATTATGACCTCTATACCGGGGACGGGGAAATGTACCGGTTCAACGCCTGCAAGACCTCTTCGGCCTATATGCAGTTGGTGCTGCATCGCACAGTAGCAGGGCGTGAGGAAACCTATCAGGACTTTGGCGTAGAGGTGATCAGGGATTCGGGGCAGAGCTTGAGGCAGGTGCTGTTGCCAAGCCGGTTGGTGGACATCGTGGTGGAGGATGACTGCCATTATTCAGTGAAACTCTATGCCCTGGCGGATCTGGAGGTCGGGAAGGGCACGAACGGCTGCTATCGCCTCAAAGCGCAGGCCACTCCCTTCGAAGCCTGGAGCATCGGGAATCCCGAACCCGGGACGCTCAGGAAACTGAGGGTCACCCGAGTGACAGGGTCACGGACGACGGTCTACGACTACGCGTATTCTGCGGATGCCAATACATGGACGCTGGCCATGGGTGATGGGAACACGGTGTTGCGTCAGCAAGCTGAGGTATCGGCATGGAACGACTCCCGCACAGAACGTCAGATAACCCGCTATAACGTTGGAAACGGCTTGCAGTCCGATCGGGTCACTGAGCGTGTTCGAACCTTCAGTTGGGGTGATGGGGTAACTCAGCGGGTCACCGATCCCGGTGGCGCGAACCTGACCGAGACGTTTACCTACAATGCCGCGGGCTGGACGGAAAGCGTTGTGAATCCCGATGGGAGCTGGCGATGGTACCGCTATGATGCCGCTGGGCGGACGACCAACGAGATATCTGCGTTCAAGGATTCGGCGCTGACCTCAAATGTCAATGCGGCCCACGCCATCATTACAGACTATGCTCCGGTGGATCCGGCTGACAGCCCGCGCCTGAACGATCAGGCACCCCGCACCATCACCGAACGGGTTATGGGGACGGTGGTGAAGAAGAACTACCGGGCTTTCCGGCTGGGAAGCAACAGGGAACTGCAGGACGTTGTGGAAGTTTGTCCGGATCCCTCTGCGGCCTATGGCGACAGCCGGAACATCCGGATGGTGACAACTTTCTACGGGACAAACACGGTTAACTATCAAATCGGGCGCGTCAAGACGGTGGTTTATCCCAATGGCCGGATGGACACCCGCACCTACGAGTACGGGACTTTTGTGCCTGCCGCCGGACAAACCCCGCCGTATTTCGTGTCTGATCCATCAGGCAAGCATTGGTGCGAGACCGTGGTGCATGGGACGACCAACCATCCCGAGGGGATGGCGGGAAGAACGATCAGGGAGACAGCGGTACGTGATCCCATGAACCAGGTGGTGCTGGCCGAGACATGGGTTTACACCGGAGAAGGCAATTATGACCGGCTCGCCTGGGAGACCCAGAGTTATGATGAGTGGCTGCATCCCGTTCTGGTCATCAATTCCAGCGGCGAGAAAAGCGAAGCCTCCTGGGGGGGAAACTGCTGTGGCAAGTTGTGGGAGAGGGGGCCAAACGGGATGGAATACGAGTACGTCTATGATGCAATTGGCAGTGTCGTATATCGCATCAAAAAAGGGGCGACCACCAATGCCCCGGATTTGTATTCAAGTTACACCTATGATGGTGCCGGGCGGCGATTGACGGAAACCCTTTTAAGCGGAGGCCTTTCGTTGCTGGTTTCCAGCAACACCTATGACAATGCCGGTCGACTGGCCGCTTCAGTGGATGCGCAGGGCATCGTTACCGCCTATGCCTATAATGGCCTCAGCAACTCAACGATGCGAGGAGGATTGACCAATACAACAGTCCGCTATCTTAGTGGCAGCACCAAATTCACGGCGGAAAACGGTGCCACCAAGACGACCTATGACTATGGTGTCAATGCCGATGGTAGCCAGTGGAGTAAATTCTTCAATGGGCCTGACGGACTGAACTCTCCAGTTTGGCAGAAGACAACCGTAGATTCGCTCGGACGTGGGATCCTGGTGGAAAATCCGGGTTTCGGCGGCGTGGCAGTCGTCAGTACCTCTTGTTACAACCACCAGAATCAACTTGTCAAGACTAGCCGCACATCGGCTCACGACACGCTATATTCATACAATGAAATTGCGGAACAGTTCCGCTCCGGACTGGATGTCAACACCAATGGTGTCCTGGACCTTGCCGGACCCGACCGCGTTTCCGAATCTGCCGCTTGGTTTGAGAAGGATGGCGCCGGGAATGACTGGGGCTGCCGGGCATCCTTGCTTTATGCGGGAAACGGCTCCGCCGTGCCAATCACCAACGGCATCCAGCGGTTGAGACTGATGGGGAATGAAATGCCATCCAATGGATTGATCTCCGAGATGATCGCTGCTGACATGCTTGGCAATCAGACCACCTCCCGCACTTATGTAGATCGAAATGCGAAAACCGTTATTCAGGTTGTAACCTACCCGGATTCAACCAATAACAGTTCACAGATTACCATCAATGGACAACTGGCCTCCTCCACTTCCAAAACCGGTGTTCGCACTGATTTTTCCTATGACGGGCTCGGCCGCCAGGTCTCAGCCATTAACCATCAGCCATCAACCATTCGCTCCGTCGGGTCCTTCACCCACTACAACGCCAAGGGACAGGTCGACTGGACCATGGACGCGGCCAGCAATGTCACGTCCTTCGCGTACGATTCCCTTGGCCGCCGCGTCGCCGTCACCGACGCCCTCTCCAACACGGTCTACACCGCCTATGATGCGGATGGGCGGGTGACCAATACCTGGGGCGCCACGTACCCCGTGGCGTACCGCTATGACGATTATGGCCGCATGGCCTTGATGAAGACCTTCCGCTCCGAAGGCGGGGCCGGCGACGAGACGCGTTGGCTCTACGACGAGGCGACAGGGCTGCTCACCAACAAGCTCTATGCCGACGGCAAGGGCACGGCCTATTCCTACACCCCCGACGGCAAGCTCGCCCGACGCACCTGGGCGCGTGGAGTGGCCACCACCTATAATTATGACAGTCTGAACCAGTTGACCAACATCAGCTACTCAGATTCCACGCCAACTGTTGGCTTTACCTATGACCGGCTTGGACGCCAGATCACGATCACCGATGGCACCGGTACCCGCGCCTTCGCCTATAACGACGCGCTCCAACTGGCCGCCGAGACCAACGCCTTGGGCGTCCTGCAGTATGCCTTCGATGGTCTGGGCAGGCCTGCCGGCTTCGACGCCGGCCCCGGCTACTCGGTCCGCTACGCCTACGACCCCCTCGGCC
>CAYOQM010000248.1:0-3959 GCA_964406065.1 uncultured Verrucomicrobiota bacterium | reverse complement strand
AAGGAAGCCCTGAAAATCCGCTCTGCGGCCTTTGGCCCGGAACACCCCAAGACCGCATTATCCCGAAAGAACCTGGAACAGGTCACAGGGAAATGACAGTCCCTTCACGAGGTGCTGGCCGCCCATGGACCCTATGAGACGTTGCAGGAAGACCTCCATACCCTGACGGTCTTGATCGATGGCACGAAGCTCTCATTCTTCAGGGTTCGCGACCCCTTTCTCCTACCCCCCACCCCGCATCGTTTCTTCTCAGTGGCAGATATCCGCGATATCGCGCTGATGAAACTGGCGGCAATCTCGGGACGGGGAAGCCGGAAGGATTTCATCGACCTTTACCTGATCCTGCAAGATCGCCCGACGCTCAGGGACTATTTCGAATGGCTACCCAAAAAATATGGCGCAGACCGGATCAACCTCTACCATATCGCAAAAAGCCTGACCTATTTCAGTAGGAAGGACAGCCTTCCTGTCCCTAGGCGGAGATGCGCGGCCGGGCCGCCGGCGATAATGGCATCAGGGTGGTAGTGCTTGATCCGGTAGGTTTTGCCGTCGGCGGCAGTTGCTAAGAAAACCTTAGCAACTGAATCTTCCGCCAATTCCTTCCCGGCGAAAATGTTCTTGAGGTGCATCAACACGTTTTCAGGGGTCGTTGCAAACAGAAGCCCGATATTTTTTTGCGACAACCAGATCGTGCCGTCCTGCACCCGCACTTCCACACCGTCGCCGCCCGTCTGGTAGGCGAAGGTCAGGAATTCCGCCGTGCTGTTGCGGATGCGCACATTGTTGGGTGAGGTCTTCTTAGGCATATGGATGCTCCGGTCTAATGCTTCGGCATAAGGAATTTTTCGATGGGTTAAACACCTCCCCGTGGTCGGCCACGCGTTGCTTTGACTTCACCAGGCTCATAACCGGTTACGATTCCCATCCCTTTCTCGCTGGGCTGACAAATAACATTTCATCCCATGTCCGGCGAGGATACGGCGGGAGGGTTGGCATATCAATCCGATATTCGCAGGGATATGGCAGAACCGGAAGCGGATTGCACGCGCCACCCGCGTCAGTCATCCAGCACGACCACGGTCTGGTTGATCGCCGGCGCCGTGGCTGGCCATCGGACCTTCCTGTCCGCGCTGAGGTAATACTCGAAATCGGAACCGGCCGGCGGGAAACTCACCTCATAGACGCCCCGGGCCACGTGCCGCGGGCATCGTCTTGATCAGGAACTCCTGGGGGCCAAGGGTCGTGGCGGCGGCGCCCACCGTCTCACCGGCCAATAGCGGCGACGTCTTCACGGCAATCACAATCCGGCCGTCCTGCTCGAGGCGCGACGGCAGCGTTCCGGTTCGCAAGTAGAGGTAACGCCCCACCTCCTTGGCCGCAAGGCGCAGCTACGGCGTCGAATCGGATTTCGTCTTGATCTCGATTCCGGCCCGGACGCCAGAGCCACACGCCAGGATTGCAAAGACCATTGTAACCGCAACGTTTCGTTTCATACGTCTCCTCAACTCCCCTCTACAGTGACTGTCGCCGGATCAGCGTCGTGGGTACGGTAACCCGGACCCTGCGCGGATTCAGCACGTACTCCGCCGCCAGGCGGCCCATTTCCCGGAAATCGGTCGAAACCACCGTGATTCCCTCACCCACAATCGAACGCATGGCCGTCTCGTTGTACGCCAGCACGCCGAGATCCCGGCCCAGCCGCAACCCCTTCGCGCGGGCGCGCGTGACCACCGCCACGAGATCGGCGTCATCAATCACGAACCACGCTTCCCCCTGCCGCACCTCCCCGACTTCCCGCACGACGGAACAAGGCAGCTTGTGCCGCGCGCAGAACCGCTTGAAGACCCGGGGGATAACGCTCGGCGCCTGGCTCGAATGGATGGCCACTTCCCCGGGTTCCGGCATCACCAGATGGAGCTTCCGGTAGCGACCAAACAGATCGGCGCCCGATTCCAGCGCCTCGTCAAGGCCCCGATCGTGGTCCTGCACCACGAAGGAGTCCTCCGGCCCGACATGGTCCGCCCTGTCGAGCAGCAGCAACCTGGAACGATCGAGCCGGTCCAGGACGCCGGGAACGGCCTTGTCCTCGAAGGGCATTACCACGCACAGGTTATAGTACCCGGCCCTGTCGAGCAGCGTCCTGAAGGCGCGGATATCGCAGTGATGGAAAAAGATGTCCGCAACGACGGAGGCGCCGGCATGCTGCCGGAACGACTCGTAGAGCTCCTGCTTGTACGGGCTCAGTTCATCGAAGCACAACAGGACCTTCCTCACGTGGGCGACGGTTTCGGTCGCCACGAAATACCCTTTCCGCGGGACGGCCTTGACGACGCCCATGGCCTTCAGCGCGGCATACGCCTTGATCACGGTCTCGCGCGCCAGCTGGAACCGGCTGCAAAGCCGGCTTGCCGACGGCAAGGGATCCCCGCGCCGCGCCCTCCCCTCGCGGACCGCGCCGACCACGCCCTCGATGATCTGCTGGTATTTCGGGGTCTGGCTCTCCGCACAGACCTCGAACAGCAACCCCTCATTTGCCTTTCCCTTCACTGCACCTCCCGTCCGGCACAGCTGATCTGGATCGTCTCGAAAATGGTCCGCGCCACCTTCATCCGGTCCCGCGACGCGGGCGCATACTGGCCCCGGTCGAGTTCGATCGCCGGCGCCACGTACGCGGCGATCACCAACCCCTCCGGGCCATCCATCGCCCTGATCAGTTCCGGGTAGTAGGAACCGAGCCTGGCATCGCTCGGCGCAAAGTCACAGGCCATGTAGACGATCCCTTTCTCCCGCAAGGCCCGACGCATCTTCGCCGCCGCCTCGATGTTGTCGAGATTGAAATTGTTGATCGCCGTCAGCCCCTCCGTCGCCGCGTAGTTCGCGATATTCTGCGTCGAGTTCCCGCAGTAATGGATGCACCCGCCGCCGAAGGCCTTCAGGATGCGCTCATTGTAGGGCTTCACGAATTCCCGGTAGAGTTCGGCACTCATGAGCACGGAATCGTCGTCGGACAGCCACACCCCGCCATGCCCCTCCGGGAGCTTGACGCTCAGCGGGAAGGCGCAGCCATCGAGCGGTTGCCCCGCGCGCTCCTTCTGGAACCGGACCCAGTCGATCAGCGCCTCCGTGACCAGCGCCATCAAGCGGTGGATCCGGGCGGGATCATCCTGCATCCAGTAACAGAACTTGTCGTATCCCGCGATCTGGAAGGCCGTGGTCAGCGGCCCCTGGCAATCGGTGATCGCGACCGGCAGGTCGGAGTGCCCGCGGAAATAGTCGAGGCAGCGCGTGACCGTCGCCATGGCGCCGGACACTCCGGCGACGGGCCGGATCAGCCCGTCGATCTCCGCGGGGTCCTGCATTTTCGAGAGATCCACGGCGGGATCGGCTTTCGGGTTGCAGATCAACCCGAGACCGAAGGCCGAGGCCAGCACGCCCGTCCCGTACCAGGGATGCAGGAACGGGATGTAGGCGTCGTCGGGAAGTTGCTCGAAATGCCGTTCGATCTTCGCCGTCTGGTAGGCCAGCGCGGAGGCCGGATTGGTATAATGGTCGTCGGGGATCTCCTCGGGCAGGTCCCCGAAGGTCCAGTAGTTGGCATCCACGATCACGGCGGCGGGGGCCGCGTTCCTGAATTTGAACACCTCGCCCAGGAGCGCCTCGCTCCTCTGGTTGCGCGCCTTCCACCTCTCACTCATCGCCTCCATATCCACCTCCCGGGGTTGGCTAATCTGGTCTAGTCTGGTCTATACACTACCAGTGACACCGCCCCGGAGTCAAGCGGCGGAAAATCAGGATGCGGCCGACCACGCTCGCGTTACGGTCAGCCCAGGCACGGAATGCGGGCGAGCGGCGCCGTCAAGGCGGCCCGCATCAGGTTTCCGAAGTTGAGATGTTGAGAGCCGATTACAAACAGGCCGCTGTTTTCGCACAGGAGGCGCTGCGGGCACGCCGCCGCACCC
>CAYOQM010000247.1:0-3986 GCA_964406065.1 uncultured Verrucomicrobiota bacterium | reverse complement strand
TTGGAGCGACATGTCCTGCTGGGCCAGGGCCTCGGCGTCCAGTTCGGGGTAAGCCTGCCTCAGGGTCTCTCGCGTCGACAGGATCTCGGTCATGGTCATGTCGCTCTTTTTCTTGGTGCCTCCCTGCTGGCTGGCGGCCGAAAAACGGCTCAAGTCAATCACGTAGGGGAAATGGCTTGCGCTGCCGGGCCCCGGCCGGTCCTCGTAGAACGGGTCGATCCGCACATCGTAGAGGTCGACCAGCAAGCCGGTCTTGTCGGCGGTGGGGGTCACGGTGCCGTGCTTTGCCCGGATGGTCCGGCCGGGCTTGTTAGGCTGTGCCTGGTAGATTAGCACGTCTTCGACAACCTGGTCGCGCTTGGCGCCGATATAGACGGTGATGCCCGGAAAATCCCGTATGGGGCGGCCTTCCTCGATCAATTGCAGCGGCGATTCAATCCCGAGCTGGCCCAGGGCTTCGCGCCGGGCATGGTAACTCACGGGGATGAGCTCGGCGTTCAGGTAAAAACACACGGCGCCCATGAGCATGGCGAAAAGAATGGGTTGCCGCATGATTTGAAGCATGCGGATGCCGCTGCTCTTCAAGGCGTTGATTTCGCCACTGGCCGAGAGTTTGCCGAAGGTCAGGAGGGCGGCGGTGATAATACTTACCGGGATGGAGAATCCGAAGGCGGAGGGCAGGCCGGCCAGGAAGATCTTCCCGATCAGGTAGGGGGAGCCTCCCAGGGCAATGGCATCGGCGATGCGGAAAAGCACCATGACGCACATGACGAAGGTGAGCACCAGCAGGGTCATCAAAAAGGTGACCAGATAGCTGTTCCTGACATAGGCTGAAATAATGCGCACGCCGTTCTCCCACAATGACCGGTCCTGTTCATATACCGCGCGGGGGGGGCATGGCAAGTAGAGAACCATTTAGGCAGTTACCCGCAATCTCGCAAGATAGTGGGTGTTATCATTTCAGACACCGTATGTTTCGGGACATGAAAACAGGATCAAGTTCTCAATTTTGCGAAGCTGGACAATGGATTCATGATTTAGAAAGACACATGTATCGCCAGAATCCATAATATTATGGTACATATATGTCCTTCTGATGAGAATCGACAGAGGGGCATGAATTCTGCTCTTTCATTAGAAAAGCATCCCCTCATTTTGAGGTGAGTGAATTGTTGTTTACCGTTAAGACGATGAAGCATGTCTGCTAAAGCGAATTGTCGAGCAAGGAGAAGGATTGATCTGCATGAACCCAGCAGGAAAGTTTAAGGTTAGCCAGAATATCGGATGTGGAGGAATGACATTGGTAGAAGTGCTCATTGCCTTGGCATTATCAGTACTGCTGTGTGCAGGACTGTTTAAGGTTGGCTTAAAAACAGCTGTTTTTGGTGAGGATAATCGAGTGGCCACTGAGGCGCGTTTCTACGCCAAGGAGCGGCTTGAGGAAATACTGGCCACGGGACGCGGCAATTTAAGCGACTCCTGCACTCTGTTGCTGTCAGATACAAATTTAAGCACCAGGGGATATCCAATCGTTCGGATTCCCCGTATTGTTTGGCATACGGCGGACAAATCAATAACCGGGACTTCGAACGCCATCTACGGGGAAGTACATGTTGATGTGAGGTATTGGAGCCCCTTGAGTTCAGCGACCGTGACGGATTCGTTTTCAACAATTATCCAATAGGATGCACAAGGAGAGCGAATGAGCGTTTTGGATACCAGCAATCCCCAGCGGAGCCGTGGTGGATACACCTTGATCGAAGTGGTAATAACTTCCGCTATTTCGGTTTTGATTGGGGCGGCTGTGTTGACACTTTTCGTATGGTGTGCGAGTACGGCGTCGTTATGTTCAAAGATGTCCTGGTCGCAACATGAGGCCATGTGATCAGGTGCGGCCCTCACGTCATACATGCGTAGTGCGACGGCCATTGCCACCAACGATGTGATCAGGGGCCGGTGGGTGGATCTTCGTTTTTCAAGCGGCTCCAATACTTGGGTGGCGCGCTTAGTCTACACCAATGCGCCAGGGGTACTGCGGGACGGACGAATGTATTTGAAACGGGCCAACGACACCGAGACCATCGTGGCGCGGGGCATGACTGAGATTATGGACGAGCACGGCTTCACTACGCCAGTCTTTACTGTGGTTCGAAGCAACTGTGTGCGTGTGGCATATCGGATATCGGAACCGGGTAGTGAAGGTGCGCGCGCTGCGGACGACGAACTGTATGCGGCGATCGTTAAGATTGCCGTGAAGCTCAGGAATAACTGACCCCAACAGTAGAAGTTATTTTTATGGGAGGACATATGACGGAGCACAGCCATATTGAAATGTCAGGAAATCAAGGATCATTGCTGGTAATGACCGTTATTATGCTGGCGATTGCAGGCATTGCCGTAGGGGCCATGTTGACTTCGCAATTAACCTTTACGCGCATTGCTGAAAAGTCAAATTCACGTGAAAAAGCGGCGTTTTTTGCCGACGCCGGATTGCAGTCCGCCCTCGTCAAACTCAATGCGGCTTCAGATGGAAACATCACCCTTTCGGAATCACGATCCTATTTTGGGAGAACCAATCTTTTCGCGGCATCGGATTGGGGGTTTCAAAGCCATTATTCTATGACGAATGGCGTGAGTTCGATCACCTCGACGGGGCAATACAATTCCTGCAAGATTGTCGTTGAAGCTCAAGTCGAATTAGGGGCAGGTAACCGCACGCTGCATGCGCTCTACGCGCATGCTCTCTTTGCGGGAAACTCATCGGGAACGAACTACACAATGGCCATCGGGGGAACCTCGACGAACGCTGATTTTGTCAGGGGGGATGTCTACTCTGGGGGGAGTCTTGTCCGTTCGGGTGATGCGTTGCTGCGATTGACGGAGATTCTTGTTTCAACGAACCACACCGGGATTTGTGGTATTGGCGATACATGGACCAATGCCTATGCGGTGCAAACATTCACCAATGCACTGACACAGTCCGCGTTTGACACCTACAAGTCATCCATGGCGCCCTACTCCAACAAGGTTTATAATAACGGTCAATATGATGTCGGCGAGGCCTACGTTGATACGATAGGAAACGGCCGATACGATTTGGGCGAGCCTTTCACCGACCTCAATGGCAACGGGGTTTGGGATACGGGCGATTCGTTCATTGATCGGAATGGCAACGGGGTCTATAACGCAGGGGTTGACACAGTGGTCGACCACGGCAACGGGCGTTGGGATGCGGGAGAGGAATGGATCGAAGATTCTGGACATTCTCGACGGGTTAATGGGAAATATGACGCAGCCGGCGGATACTGGAGCGGATCCTCATGGAAGACCACCTACAAGGTGGGGTCAAAAACCTATTCGTGTGCGAGTTGGCCAGCCGAATCGTATGAAGATGTGGGTGATGGAGTATATACCCCGGAGGAACCTTATATCGACCAAAACGGACACTATGACGTCGGGGAGCAGTATGTAGACGACCGTAACAGCATTTATGATTATGGCACCCAGACAAAGGGCAGCATAAGCGGGATGCCCGCGCCTGCTGCCGGGCAATTGCCTGCTACGGGAAACAATCCCTCCATCGATTCCCCTGATCTCCTGCACATGTACTATTCCATCAACAAAGCCACAACGCCGCCTTCGGACGCCTTGCCACGCTGGGGAAATGATGTCGCTGTTACGGCGGCTGATTATGGTTCCACCAAGGCCATTACCGACTCCACCAAGCCTCAACATGTGTTTGTGCGTAATCCGCCCAAGAGTGGAAGCGTCACAAGCGGCGGCAAGACCATCTACGGTCGATCCTATACATCCACTACCAATAACGGCGTTTCTGTGGATGACTATTTTTTCGAGGATCCGGCCGATGCAAGCTACAATACCACCGTTTCGTCCGCCTCCATCGACGGTACGGCGCAAACGGCTCCCATGTATATCGACGTGAAATCAACCGCGAATGGTCTTCTCTATTACGTTGACGGCAATGT
>CAYOQM010000246.1:0-3999 GCA_964406065.1 uncultured Verrucomicrobiota bacterium | reverse complement strand
AGGCAATCAACATGATGATGGCGTACCACTGGCCCGGCAATGTGCGGGAGCTTGAAAACTGCATCGAACGTGCTGTGCTGACCGCCTCAGACGAGGTGATTCACGGGTACACCTTGCCCCCGTCCCTGCAGACCAGCGATGCCACGAACACCCCCTTGCTGCCGGAGTCGGGGGCGAGCCTTCAAACCCTGGTTGAATCCTTCGAGCGGGAACTGATTGTGGATGCCCTCAAGCGGCACCGCGGGGTGGCCGCCGCCGCCGCCCGTCATCTCCAGACCACGCAGCGGATCATTAACTATCGCATCAAGCATCTGGGGATCAGCCTGAGGGATTATCGAAAGTAGTTTCCGTGACGGGGTGCGGGAGCGTGCGATGATCAGGGTTTGCTCTTTTTCAGAAGGGCCTGTTTGTCCTCGTCCGGCATGTTGGAGCCTTGGATCCATCGTTCAGCGGAGGCCCGGTCGACCTGGAGCCAGGCCCGGCCCACATTTTTCAAGGCACTATTACGAGCCTCGTTGCTGGCAAGGGTTCCAGCCCACCGTGCCGCCGTTTCGGGATACTCGTAGGTCGTGGTGCCGACATAGGTTTGCACCAGTTGCTGGTAGTTGTCGCCGCCTGACTGGGTGGACAGCCACTGGCCTGCTGAGGAGGGATCCCGGGTTGCCCAGAGGGACATCACGGTTTGAAGGGCCTGGTTCCTGGTTTCCCCTTTTGTAAAGGCTCCCGCCCAGGCGGCGGCGGCCTCCGGATTACGGGTTGACCAAATCGATACCACGGATAGTGCGGCGCGGTCCTGTGCGGAGCCCGCCGCTTGTGAGGCCACGAAATTCGCCGCCTCCTCGGGGCTGTTCCGGGCCAGGGTCGCCGCCACGGCCTGGACCATCGCCTCCCTGGCCGCACCCTGGGGCAATTGGTTGGCAAAGGTGATCGCGGATTCGGGATTGTCAGAGGCGATGACCGAGGCAAGGTTGGCATACAGGGTAACTGGGATTTTTTCTGAAGGCTGGCTCTGCACAAAGGCCAGCGCGGCTGCCGGATCATGCCGCGCCCATTCTGGAACCAACCGGGCGAGAGCCTCCTGGGTGGATTGCTCATCCGGCAACTGCCGCGCCCAGTCCAAGGCACGGGTGATATCGTTGCCCGCCATGATGCTGGCCAGTGTCACGATAAACTCCGTTCGGGCGCGTCCGGCGGGCAGGCTCTTGAGCAGCGTGGCGGCTGCTTCAGGGTCGGATCGCGCCAGTCCGCCCGCCAGGTTTTGCAGGGCATAACGCCTGGCGGATCCCTCGGGAAGTGAATTGTAGAGCGACAGGGCTTCCGAGGGATCCGTGTTGCAAAGATTATTGATGACCGGGCCGATGGCTTCCGCCTGGAGAGGACCGGTTGGAAGCACGGAGGCAAAAGCCAGAGCCATCTTGGGATCCTGCCAGGCAAGCTGCTGGACAAGCGCTTGTGCCAGATTATTGCGCTCCGTTTCAGAAGGGATCGTTTGAAGATAGTCGAGAGTGGCGTTGGGATCCTGCTGGGACCATTGGTTCAGGACCATTCCCATCATCTGGGATCGTTTCGCCCCGGCATGTAGTGACTGGGCATAGGCGAGGGCGCTCCTGGGATCCTGTTCCGCCCAGGCATGGCTAAGTTGGTTCATGACCAGTTCACGGTCACTGTCTTCGGGCAACGCACGTGCCCAGGCGAGGGCCGCATTGAGGTCCAGTCCTCCCCAGTTTCCCGCGATACTCAGGAGCGCATTGTCGCGGGTGGAACCACGGGGAAGTGACGTTGCGTAGAGGGCCGCCTGACCGGGATTGATGTTGCTCCACTGGGACAGGATGCCTGCTATCAGGTTGCGGCGAGCCTGGTTGCCAGGAAGTGATTCGACCCAGGCCAGAGCGGCTTGCGGGTCCTTCTCGCCCCATGTATTGGCTATGGCCTGCATCGCTTCATTCCGCTGTTGAACGGTCAGATCCTTGAGGTTGGCAATGGCGGAGGCGGGATCCTGACGGGCCCAGGCGCTGAAGAGGGGATAGAGCGAGCCCCATTGCCTTGCTGATTTTGGGTTGCCCTGATAAAGGGCAAAGGCCTTCCCAGGGGTCTCTTCTGCCAGGGCTCCGATCAGGGCACTCATAGCCTGATTGCGGAACACCCCCTTCGGGAGCGCCTGAACCCAAGCCGTTGCGGCCGCCGGGTTCCGCAGGCTCCATATCCTGATCACGGCCATAACGGCCTCGTCATGCGCGTACTTCGGCTTCGCGTTTGACGCATAGGCAAGGGCGGCCCTGGCATCGGACTCCGCCCACCGGCTGAGAAGCTGAGAACGCGATGAATCCCTTATCGCTCGCGAGGGAAGTCCCTCAATGAGCGCCATGAGGCGCGGAATGTCTGCCACTCGGACGCTTAGGATGAGTTTGGTCAGCGTTTGAGTTTCACGGTAGCTTCCGTTGCCGGAAATACCCCTGAACTGCGCCGCGATCTCGTCGAAGGAGGAGGCGCCCGTCCCGGGTTGAAAGCCCGCTGGACTGACCGCCGAATGCCCCTGGCGCGCCTGGAGAGGCGCGGCCGGCTGAGGAGAGGGGGAGGCGGGGGTTGCCTCCGCAGCTGTTGCCGGGGCGGCGTCCGTTTGATCGAGGACCGCGAGGCGTGCCCTAAGCCGGTTGTTTTCAAGGTGCTGCAGGACGGTGATGGCGGTGAGGATCGTCACAACGCCCGCAACGATCCATGCGAAAAGAATGCTTTTCATGATCCTCCAGAATGAATGTCAACCGAGTGACCCTATCGCGTAACAGAATGGATGGCAACCTGATAACACCCGATAAGGCATTGGCGTGAGGGCTGTGCCGTGATGGCCGGGCTTGCCGGTTCAGGCGGGGGTGTCTATAATGGGCCGAACTTTCTGACACACGAGGCGTAATCATGGGAAAGACATTGGTGGTGCTGGCGGCCGGGATCGGGAGCCGGTATGGAGGATTGAAACAGATAGAGGCGGTGGGGCCCAACGGGGCCATCGTTATCGAGTATTCTGTGTATGACGCCATCCGGGCCGGTTTCAGCCGGGTGGTGTGCGTGATCCGCCGTGATATCGAAAAGGATTTCCGCACTTTGATTGCCACGAGGTTTGAAAAGAATATTCCCGTGGATTATGTCTTTCAGGACATGGACGACCTGCCCTCGGGCTTTTCCCTTCCCGCCGACCGCAGGAAGCCCTGGGGAACAGGCCACGCCGTCCTCGCCTGCCGGGATATAGTCTTGGAACCCTTCGCGGTGATCAATGCGGATGATTTCTACGGACGCCTTTCATACGAGGCTCTGGGCGCATTCCTCAGCGGGGTGAGGCCGGAGTCCAATGACTTCGGCATGGTTGGGTTTACCCTGCGCAATACCCTCTCCGAGCACGGCCATGTGGCGAGGGGAGTGTGCGAGGTGGATTCCCGGGGAATGCTGAAAGGGGTGATTGAGCGCACCAGCATCGAGCAAGCCGGGGCCGGGGCGCGGTATGCGGATCAAGATGGAGCCTGGAAAGAGCTGACCGGTAATGAAGTGGTGTCTATGAATATGTGGGGATTTACGCCAGCCATCTTCGGCCGCCTGCAACGGGAATTCCCTCGATTCCTGGATACGCAATCGGGAAATCCCAAGGCCGAGTTTTTCCTGCCCACGGTTGTGGACGGGTTGGTGGCGGCAGGCGAAGCGAAAGTGAAGGTGCTCTCGACCCCTGAGTCCTGGTTCGGAGTGACCTATCCGCAGGACAAGGCCGTTGTGGTTGGGGGAATTCGCCGCCTAGTGGAGAAGGGTCTGTATCCCGCGAAACTCTGGGGCTGATCCGTTGCGGGATTTCCCATGCCTGTCTTGACTCCGCACGCCTCCCGATGGCAACATACGTCGCCTGCTTCAAGGATAACACGTGAAATCGAACCGGTTCGAAAACATTGAGAAAATCCTGGTCGATCTGATCCAGAGGAAGGACACCTCGCGGATCAAGGACCGGCGCATTCTGCTCCTGCT
>CAYOQM010000245.1:0-4003 GCA_964406065.1 uncultured Verrucomicrobiota bacterium | reverse complement strand
TGGCCGAACGCTTGCTCGAAGGCTGCGGCGAAATCATCCAACTGGCGGCCCAACACTGCCACCACCTGCATGCCCGCGTCGGTCACGAGGAAGGCCCGCAGGTTTCCGATCCGCGGGCGCCGGAATGGGCCCGCCATCTCGCCGCACACGAAGCCTGGTGGGACCTGATCTGGGCCTCCCAACGCCAGCGCGGTTACGCAACCACCACCCTGGCTCCAGAATTCGGCCCGGCACCCTATCTGCCCCTGCTGCCCTACACCCGCGCCCCGGTCGCGGATCTGGCGGACATCTGTGACTGGATCGCCCGCCGGCAAGCAGCGCGGTTCGCCGGAGAAGATAGGCGATAGTGGATCGTGGATTGAAAGCGCGGCCCGTCCGACCAGTCCGACTTGTCCGACCCGTCGGACGATCTTCCGCGCTCACAAAACCCTCGCCATTGCGCCGGCACCCGGCTAAAACCCGCCGCGCCCCTCCGCCGTGCTGACTGCCGATCAAATCACCGCGCTTGCCCCTGATGCCGCCTCGCTCAAGGCCGGCCGTGGTCTTGCGACGCTGCGCAAATGGCAGAGCCTCGGGGCGGATGAGACGGCCTTGTGGGGCCTCGCCCTGGGCTCGGGCGCGGAACCCTACCAAACCCGCGTCCACCTCACGGATTTCGCCAGCAAATGCTCGTGCCCCAGCCGGAAATTCCCCTGCAAACACGCGCTCGGGCTGATGTTGCTGCGAACCACGGACTCCGCCGCCTTCACCGCCACCACGCCGCCCGCGTGGGTCACCGAGTGGCTGGAATCCCGCGCCGCCCGCGAGGAAAAAGCCAACGAACGCGCCGCCGCCAAGCCCGCCAAACCCGCGGACGAAACCGCCGCCCGCAAACGCCGCGAGCAGCGCCAGGAACGGGTCGGCGAGGGCGTGGCGCTGTTGCAACAGGCGCTGTTCGACCTGACCCGCGAGGGCCTGGCCGCACCCGCCGCCCGCAGCCATGCCACTTGGGAAAACCTCGCCAAGCGGATGATCGACTGCCAAGCACCCCGGCTCGCCGGTTGGCTCTATCACATTGCCGAGGACATCCTAACCGACCCGGCGGCCGACCAACTGCTGCCGAGGGAACTCGGCCGCCTGCACTTGCTCCTTCATTGCGCCCAACACCAGGCCGCGCTTGATGAAACCACCTGCTGTGAAATCCAGCAACAACTCGGCGGACGCAGCACCAACGCCTCCGATGAAGGCGGCGAGGAACTCCAAGATCAGTGGTTCGTCGCCGGCCGGCGTTTCGAGGAGCGCGACCGTTTGCTGACCAGCACCACCTGGCTCCACGGTCTCACCACCGGGCGCTGGGCGATGGTGCTGCGGTTCGCGGTATTGCCGCAAACGATCACCGAACCGTGGCCGCTGGGCGCCACCATCCAAGCCAGTTTGCGGATGGTTCGCGGGCTGGTGCCCCAACGCGCCCAGGACCTTGGCTCCGCCGTGGTTTCTATCGAGTTGCCAAACCTGCCGGCGGTTGAAGATCTAACCTCCATGTTGCAGCGCCACGCCGAAACACTTGCGGCCAATCCGTTCCACCACCACTCCCCATTCCTCTGCTCCCTGCGGCCCGCCGCGCAAGGCGGGTTGCTGCGGGATTCCGACGGCAACGCGCTGCCCTGGCAGACCCGATCGGACGAAACGCTGTTAGTGCAAGCCGTCTGCGGGCCCCTCCCCACCCTGATGTGCGGCGAATGGGACGGTCGCAGGATCCGCCTGCTGGCGGTCAACGACGACGGCCACTGGCTCGCCGTCAACCGCCGCCTCGAGCCATGACCCACGATCCCCTCATCACCCAAGCTCTGTTAGGCTCCGCCCGGATGACGGCGCTGCCCGGCGCACCCACGCCGGAGTTGGCGGAGATTTGGCCCACGCTCGATTCGCTCAATCCCGCCGCCTCGCTGTTGCAGGCGCTCGCCCTGAGTCGGGCCTTGCAGGTGGCGGGCACCCGCCCGGTGGCCCTGCCGGACGAGGCCATGGCCGCATGCCCGGCGGAAACGCGGCCATTCCTGCCACCCGCGATGGTGGACGCGGGCCTGCGTTTGTTAGGCGGCGATTTTGCGGAATTGATCGACGAATGGTTGGCGCTGGGAACGGCGGCGGGCGCGGTGGTGCCGCCGCGGAGCCTGCCGGCGGTGTTGCAGTTTGCGACCCGCAACCAGGAGCATCGCGCGGCGGTGCGGAAACTCTGTGGCGAGCGGGGACTCTGGCTGGCCAAACAGCGCGGTGAGTTTTCCTGGTTGTTGGAGGACGCGCCGGTGGACGAGTCCGCCTGGGACGAAGGCCAACCCACCGAACGCCTCGCCTGGCTGCGGCAACTGCGCCGGTCCGATCCCGCTCGCGCGCGGGCCGCGGTGGCAGCCCAATGGGCCGGAGAAGAACCGGCGATGCGGGAGCGAATCCTGCGCGTCATCGCCGCAGCCCCGGAGGCCGATGATGTGGAGTTTTTGGAAAAGGAGTGCCTCAAAGACCGTCGGCAGGAAGTGCGCGAGCAAGCGCTGGCGGCCTTGTTGCAAGTGCCCGATTCGCCGCTGCTGCAGCGCTCGCTGGAACGCGTGGTTGCCTTGGTCCGGGTGGAACGCAAGCTGCTCCGCCGTTATCTCGTTGTGACCCCGCCGGCGGAGTTTCAACCCGCTTGGGCAGCGGATGGCATCAAGGAAAAGCCACCCCAAGGCACCGGTGAAAAAGCCTGGTGGCTGCGGCAACTCGTCGCGTTGGTGCCGCTCGCCGCCTGGCCGGAAAGGGTGGGAATCACCGCGCGGGAGTTATTTTCCCTGCCCATCGATGGCGATTGGGCGGAACCCTTGCAGCTCGGCTGGATGGATGCCGCGCGGCGCTTGCCTGGCCTGGCGCTGCCGGCTGAGTTCGTTCCTTGGCTGGCGGGTCTCGAACCCTGGCCCAAGGCCGCGCTTCACCGCAGTCAAGTGATCGGCCAGCTCATGGAAACCCTGCCGGTGGCTAACCGCTATCCAATCCTGGAAGCCATCCACGGCCGCACGGCGCCCGAGTTACTGCTGGACTTGCTCTGCCGTTGCCCTGCCGCGCCCGCATCGGGAACCGCGGAGAAATGCCTCGCCACCATCCGCAGCGCGGTCCGCAAATCCCCATCGGCGTTGACCCGTCCGCAGGCCCGCGCCCTGGCCCGCTGCGTGCCGTTGCCAGATGTAGAGCGCGAACTCCAATCCCTCGCCACCCTCCCCGAACTCACCAGCGCCGCCGAAGAATTCGCCGCCACCCTGGATTTCCGCCGCCTGATCTCCGCAAGCTCGGTCCTAACCACGAATGGCCGCGAATGAACACGAATTCATCTTATAACTTTTAACCAATAACTGATAACAAATAACATGTCCTCCCCCGTCCTCCGCGAACACGCCGAAACCGCCTTTGCCGCCGAACTCACCGCGCTGGCCGCCCATGACCAACGTCCCCGCCCCGCCCGCTGGCGGCTCTCGCCGTGGGCGGTGGTGGATTATTTGTTGGGCATCACCCTGCCCGACGGCACGGTCATCTCCGCGAAATACATCGGCGAACGGCGCCTGATGGAAATCGCCGTGGCGACCTTGGCCACCGACCGCGCGCTGTTGTTGCTAGGCGTGCCCGGCACCGCCAAGAGCTGGGTTTCCGAGCATTTGGCCGCCGCCATTTCCGGCGATTCCGCGCTGATGGTCCAAGGCACCGCCGGCACCGGCGAGGAAACGCTGCGGTATAACTGGAACTATGCGATGTTGTTAGCCAAAGGCCCCTGCGAGGAGGCGCTGGTGCCAAGTCCGATGTTCCGCGCCATGCGCGATGGCGCGCTGTGCCGGGTGGAGGAACTCACCCGCATTCCCGCCGATGTTCAGGACACGCTCATCACCATGCTTTCCGAGAAAACCCTGCCGATCCCGGAACTCACCACCGAGATTCAGGCGCTGGAAGGCTTCAACGCCACCGCCACCGCCAACAGCCGCGACCGCGGCGAGAACGACCTATCAAGCGC
>CAYOQM010000244.1:0-4030 GCA_964406065.1 uncultured Verrucomicrobiota bacterium | reverse complement strand
CGGCAGATCTTCCATGTCCGCGGCGAGGGGATTTGGATCGTCGCCGACAGCATCGAGAATCCTTCAGAGAAGGAACACGAATACAGCGCCTTTTGGACTTACCCGGCCTTGGTGACTGCCAAGGGAATGAGCAAAACCGTCCGCGACTGGGTCGCGGCGGGTTTCAATACACTCCACGAAGAAAAGGGGCGCATTCGCACCGCCATTCCCGGCTTTGCCAACCTCTCGACCTACCTGTTCGGACCCGAGTTCCGCATGATCAACCGCCTCCGGCCCGATGGCGCGTACGAGACGTTCGAGAAGACACAGCTTCAGGTGATCAAGGAGGCGCTCGATAACGGCATCCCCGAGGCGACACTGATGCTGTTGGATAATGATCCAGCCAAATGTCCGGGGCTACGGCAGGTCGGCATCCTCTGGAAGGGGGCGGGCAATCAGGCGTTGGTCACCTTGCATTATACGCGGGAGCCGATGGCGAAGCCGGAAGATCAATTCAAGAACGAGTTGCGGGAGATCGAACCGCTCACGGGCGCCAAGGGCGTGACCGGCTTCCGCGCACTCACCCATAAGGGCGTTCCAGTCTTCTTTCAATCGGGACCGGGGCGCGTGAACGCGCTCGCGGCTGGCGCCGCCCGGGTCCGCGGCGAGAGCCTGCTTGCGATTGAAAAAGACGGCGGGATCGCGGGAGTGGCACTCGGAACGGACGGCGCTATCGCTCTGCGAGATAAACAGTACCGCGCCGGAACGGCCGATTTCGAGTATCGTCTCAATGCCCAGAGCCGCTTCACCTCGACTCCGATCCACGGTATGATCGACACGGTGAAGATACTCCCCGAAGCCAATGTCTTCAGCGACACGCTCGAGGTCTCCTTCGCCATGCCCGACGCGGGGGGCAACGCCCTTGAATTGCACTATACCACGGACGGGAGCGACCCCACGCTCGCGTCCGCCCTCTACACCGGACCCTTCACGATCTCCAAAACTCTCTACGTCAAGGTGCGCCCTTTCCGCAAGGGGCTCAAGGAGACGCCGTGGAACATCCCCGGCGAACTCGCCGGGAAAACTGTGGGCGCCATCTTCCGCAAAGCGGCGCCACTGCCCGCCCTCCAGCTCGCAGACCTGAAGCCGGGCCTCGACTATGAGTACTTCGAGGACTCCTGGCCGACGCTGTTCACGCATGCCGCCATTTCGGGCGTGCTCGCTCCCGTCAAGCACGGGTCGTTTTCCGGGCTGCTCAACGCAAAGGATATCGCGAGCCTCCGCGCCACCGACCAGGCCTACGCGGTCCGCTACACCGGCTATGTCGAGATTCCGGAGACGGGCGTGTACTCCTTCCACGCACCCGAACATCTGTTCACCCCGACCATGGATGCCGGGTTCGATCTGCGTGTCAAGGTGGGCGGCCGCGAGTGGTTTCCCTCGCCGACCCTGCATTCGGAGAACGTCTGGAGCGTGGCGCTGGAGAAGGGCTGCCACGCCTTGCAGGTCACCTACGTCGATTACCGCTGGAAGACCTTTAAGAATGATTACTGGATGGACTGGCAGGAGAAGCAGATGTGGCAGGGTACGCCGGTTCTCGCGGTGAGCGGCCCGGGCTTGGCCAAGCACCCATTGCCTGCCGCCTGGTTAAAACACAAACATGAAGGAGTTACGGAATGAAGACCTCACGCATTGCCCTCGGTACGATTCTGATCACCTCGCTGCAACTGGTTGTTTGCGCGCAGACGAAATACGACCCGAAGGTTCTGCCCAAGGGTTACGATTATTTCGAGTTGCGCGACGGGCTCTCCAATTGCCGGCAGAAGTTTTTGCAGGAAAAGACGGGTCGTGTCGCTTTTCTCGGCGGCTCGATCACCGCGATGAAGGGCTGGCGGGAACTCGTGATGGCCTATCTGGAGAAGACCTTTCCCGAGACGAAATTCGAGTTCATCGGCGCTGGCATCGGGTCGCTCGGTTCCGTGGCGCACGCCTTCCGCCTCGAGCAGGACGTGCTCTCGCACGGGCCGATTGACCTGCTCTTCGTCGAGGCGGCCGTGAATGACGCTAGCAACACGGGGAGGGAACCGGAACGGATGCTGCGCGGGATGGAGGGGGTTGTCCGTCATGCCCGCATCGCCAATCCCATGACCGATATTGTTCAGATGCATTTTGCCATGCCGAACCATCTCGCCGACTACGAAGCCGGCCGGGTGCCCGTCGCGATCCAACAGCACGAGAAGGTGGCTGTCGCCTACGGGAATCCCTCGTTGAATCTCGCGCGCGAGGTCGGCGAGCGCATCGCTGCGGGAGAGTTCAATTGGGACAAGGATTTCGGCGGCCTTCATCCAGCGCCTTTTGGCCATAAGCTTTATGCCAACAGCATTGCGCGCCTGCTCGATGCGGCTTGGGCGAAGCCGGCAGAGGCGAAGCCCCATCCGATCCCCGAAAGCGCGCTCGATCCCCTGAGTTATTTCAACGGCCGCTTCAGCAGTCTTGAAAAGGCCAAGGTGAAGAAAGGATTCAGGCTGGTCCAGGATTGGCAACCGGCCATGGAAGCCAGGACCCGGCCCGGGTTCGTGCACGTTCCCGTCTTGACCGGGAACGTGCCGGGGGCGGAATTCGAATTCTCGTTCACCGGCCGGGGCGTGGGACTGATGGTCGCAACAGGTCCCGATGCAGGCAATATCGAGGCATCCATCGATAATGGGCCGTTGAAAAAAGTGGCAATGCGTGGCAATGCGGGCATCTATCTGCCCCAAGCCGTCATCCTGGACGACACCCTCGAGCGGGGCGACCATACCGTCAAAGTACGTATAACCGAGGAAGCCAATCCAAAGACCAAGGGGACAGCCCTTCATGTTTTCAAATTCCTAGAGAATTAACCGCGCGGCGACTACCGCGTGCGGGTTGAATTAAAAGAGAAATTAAAGAAAGAGGAAGGAATCGAATGAAGATGAACAAGCGCGTGGGAGTTTTCTTAACGTTGGTGCTATCCTTTGTCTACACCAGTTGGGCCGAGGACCTGTCTTGTTCCGCTTGGCGGCTCTGGCCCGACACCGAGGCCCAATGGAAAAATGAGGAGATATATCTTCCCGATGAGATGCCGCTGGAGAAACTGCCGGTAAATCAGCCGACGGGAGGCTGGTCCCTCCTGAATGATCGGCAGGGCATCGCGGTTCAATTGCCGTCTTCCGTCGAAGAGCACTTTTGGGGAAAGTTAGGTCTGAAGCCCTATCCGGCTTCCTATTTCGGGCAGGAGGGCCCACTCCAGTCTGGAGTATATGAGGGCGTTTCCTGGTGGTGGCGCGAGTTTAAGGCGCCGGCGCTTGCAGATGGCAAACGGTTGATCCTGAATTTCCGCGGGGCGCGCGTCGTGGCGGAAGTGTATGTCAATGAGAAACTCTGCGGTTATTCTATTTTCCCTCGACTTCCTTTCCAGGCCGATATTACCTCTGCCGTAAAACCCGGCTTGAACCGATTGGCCCTTCGTATCACCGCCGCCGGGGGGAACCTGCAATGGATCGAAGGCCGTACTGTATGGGGAAAAAAACGATTCCCCACCGGCCGTGCTTTCGGTGGCCTGGATGCCGGCATCCACCTGGAAACGCGCGACACGGTCGAAGTCTCGGATCTGGCCGTGCTCAACAAACCCAATCCGCGCGAGGTGACGCTTCTGGTTGAAGTCCGCAGCGCCGGGCCGGCCTACGCCGGACCGGTGGATTTGGAGATCACGCGCGACGGGCAGCGTACTTGGAAAGGCCAGGTGCAGGTCGACGTCCCTGCCGGCGGGACTGCGGCGGCAAAAATCGAAGTCGCCGTCCCGGATGCGGAACTCTGGGATTTGGAAAAACCGGTCCTTTACCAGGCCGAAGCCAAACTACCGAATCTCCCCGACTCCGGGGCCAGCCGCCATTTCGGGTTCCGCTGGTTCACCGCCGAGGGCATTGGCAAGGAGGCGAAGCTGACGTTGAACGGCAAACGCATCGTCCTGCGTTCGGCTATCTCTTTCGGATATTGGGGGAATAACGGTTTGTTCCCCGACCAGGCTCTG
>CAYOQM010000243.1:0-4035 GCA_964406065.1 uncultured Verrucomicrobiota bacterium | reverse complement strand
AACGGGCCTGCCGGAGTGGCCGCCGAGGCCACGCCGATCCGGGAAGGCGTCGGGTTCTGTGGCCCGACGGAATAATAGAAGTACACCTTGCCATTGGCCTGGATGACACAGGGTGCCCAGGCCCCGTGACGCGCCACGCCGTCGTCTTTGACCCAGGGCGCGTCCGCCAGGCGGAATACCGGCCCGTGCTTCTCCCATTGGTTGAAGTCCTTCGACGACCAGGCGAAAAATTCGCTCGAACGCCCGCCACCGGTCGGATAGATCCACACCTGTTTCCCGAAAATCGCCGCATGCGGATCCGCGCCGGCAAGCACCGGGTTGTCAGCGTGCAGCACCGGCCCGCACGACAGCAAAGTTAGAAAAATGGGGAGCAACAGGCGCATTGGCGGCCGGGAGAGAACGTTGCGCGATCCGCCGATCTTGCAGTGCGCCGGCCCTAAGGGTTCACTGGCTGTTCCGCCCGGGAACGCCAAGCCCCAGCTTGGCGAGTCTGCGGATTTCTCGCCGAGCTGGGGCTCAGCGTTCCCAGGGCGGAGGTCCTTGCTACCTCCGTGTTTCTCTTGGGCATGGCGGTTGCAAACCGCCGCCACGAATCCCGCCGTGGCTCGTCACTCCCGGGCATCGCCGGGTCGGCTTGGGGGCGCGGTGAGGGGCGGCGGCAGCGGGCCGGTGCCTGCGTCGCCCGCCGCCGCTTGCGCGCGGATCGCACCGGCGATGGCAGCGGCCAGCCGCTGCCGATAGTCCGGGTTGGCGATCAAACGGGCCTCTGCCGGATGGCTCAGATACCCGCCTTCGATCAACACGCACGGGATTTCCGGATTGCGGGTCAGGCGCAAGCGCCGCCGGACCAAGCCGCGGCTAGCTGTTTCACCGGGGCAGGCTTGGGCCATGGCCCGCTGTAGCCGCACGGCCAAGCCATGGCTATCCACGCGCCAGTAGTAGGTTTCCGGCCCGCGCACCCCGGTCGGCCCGCTGTTGAAATGCATGCTGACGAGCACGGCATCGCCGTACCGGTTCGCCCGGAGCACTCGCTCATCCAGTTCGACAAACGTGTCGTCACCACGCATCAGGATGGTCCGGAAGCTGCCGCCCAATTCCGCCCGGATTCGTTTGACCATGTCGAGCGTGAGGTCCTTCTCCTGTTGCCCGGTGGTTCCGCTGGCCGCGCCGCGGTCCTTGCCGCCGTGGCCGGCATCAAGGATGACCGTCCAGAAGCCGCTGGGTCCCGGCCGATGCCCCCAGTAATCTCGCCCGGCCGAACTCCCCCCTGGCCCCGCACAGGACGCCAACACCGCCGCCATTCCAATTCCCAACACGATCTGATATCCACCGTTCATGCGCCGCATGCTGCCGGCCCACCGCCCGAATGCAAGGGAAAATACCGCTGGCCCTATGTGATGACCATCGCGCCCAACTCGGTGGGCAGGTCGCCGAGGCACTCGTTGCCGTCGGGGGTCACCCGATACAGGTTTTCGATGCGGATGCCGCCGACGCCGGGCAGATAGATGCCGGGCTCGATGGTCGTCAGCATGTCGGGCTCGCACAATTCGGTGGCGTCGGCTCGCAGCCACGGGGCTTCGTGAATCGCCAGTCCCACCCCGTGCCCGACGCCGTAGTGGAACTCGGGGTAGTCGGCATCCGTGACGGTTTCGCGGGCGGCGTGGTCGATCTCGCCCATGGTGGCCCCGGCGCGGAGGCGGCGGGCGGCGCGGTGCAGCGCCTGTTCGACGATCGGATAGGCTTGCCGCGCAAACTCGGGCACGCTGCCAAGAAAAACGGTGCGGGTGGTGTCGCTGCGGTAGCCCGCGAGTTCGGCCCCCCAGTCGATCAGCAAGGACTCGCCGGCGGCGACGCGGCGGGTTCCGGGCGTATGATGGGCGCTGGCGCTGTTAGGCCCGCTGGCGACGATGATGCCGGTGCCGGGAAACCCCTGGCGGTCGGCACCCGCGGTCCACAGGCGGGCTTCAAGTTCATCCGCCAGGTCGCGTTCGGTGCGGCCGATCAAGGCCCCGGCCCCTTGGGCAAGCAGGGCTTTGAACGCGGTTTCGGCGATGGCGACACAGCGGCGGGTGAGGGCGATCTCGGTCTCATCCTTGACGGCCCGCAAGCCGGCCAGCAAGTCGGGCAGGCAGCAGACTTCGAGCCCGGCGCTTGCCGCCTGGGCGGCCAGTTGGAAATAGGACTGCGCGGAGAGTCTGGCGGGGTCCACGACCACCCGCGCGAGGCCGCGCTGGGCCAGCTTGCCGATGACGAAATGCGCCAGGTCCGGCCGTTCGGTGGAGCGGCTCGCAGCGAGCAGGATTTCGCAATCGTGGGCCTCGGCTCGGACTTCGCTCACCAGCATGTGGCGGGAAACGGCAAAGGCGGCGGACTCCAGCAACACCAACCAGGAAATGCCCTCGCGGGTCCCGGTGAGGTATTGGATGTCGTGCGAATCACACAGGATCACCGCATCGACAGTCCCGTGGGCGCGGCGGGCAACCTCAAGCGTCCGCTCGCGACGACGCTGAAAATCTGGGGTGGGCGGCATTGCGGGTGCGCCCGGGTCACGAAACGATTTGGAACCCGATCTCAGGTGCGGGCTGGATGGGAGGGTGAGCATGATGATGACGGGAAATGGAATTGCATACGCCGGAACCCCGGGCGGCCTGCCCACGACACGGGTTGGTTGGGACGCAGGCGAGCCACCTGCTTCCCCCTTCGACCGCTGTCTGCGCTGCTCCGGTTCGCTGGGTGTATGCCCGAAAATCAGCTAGGCTGGCAACTGAAAATCGCGGCACTTCGCAACAAAACCAATCCGTTTCGCGAAATGGACAACTCCGCCACAAGCATCTATCCGCGACCTTGCGGGGCCGGGCCGATGCTGCCGCCGGGGATGAACTCCGCCGGGTAGTTGATGGTGTCGCGGTCAGCGGTGCCTTGCCTCACGGCGGCGACCCATCGCACCACGCGGCGGACAATGAGCGCCGGGTCCCACTTGATCTGGGCGATGGGCGGAGAGCACCAACTGAGGGCCAGATCGAAATCCGGCGAAATCAGCGAAACCTGCCCCGGGACATCGATATGGCACCGGGCGAGGAACTGCATCGCCGCAATCAGGCGGGGGGTCTCATCAATGATCAATGCGGTGGGCGGAGTCACCCGGAAAAGGTTGTCGAGCAACTCGGCAAAGCCCTTGGGCGTCTCGTCCCAGTCCGGTAGATTATAGGGCCCGGGGGTGATCCCATGGGCGGTGAGTTCGGCAAGAAAGGTGCGCTCGGCGGTTCCTGGGATCGGCTTCCTCCGGTCGCTGCGGCCGATGAACACGATTCGACGATGGCCCAGCGCAATGAGTTGACGCGTGGCATCCAGCAGCGCGGGCGCTTTGTCCGGGCCGGTTCTGGCCAGCGGCAAACCGTCAGAGCGCCCATAGAGTGCAAGGCAGGGGACGGGTTGGGCGACGAACCACGCCAGCAAATCGTGTGAGCCGGCGACCACGATCCAAGCGTCGGCAGGCGTTTCTTTTACCAGCCGGGTGATGTTGGCGACCCGGTGCTTGAGTTGGCATTGGGATTTCTTGGAGAAGAAGACCCCATGCCCGGCGGCTTCCAGATCGTGCTGAATCTGGTGCACCTCTGGACTGGTGTCGGGTCGAGCGTCGTAGAGGAGAATGCCGACCCGCAGCGAGCGCAGCGGCGCTCCCCCCTGGTCCGGGGGCACAATGCTGCGGCTGCGGCCCGGCCCGCGAGGGGCGAGCAGGCCCTCGGCGGCGAGCTGGCGGAGCGCGGAGCGCACCACCCCGGTGGAGACATCGCATTCCGCGGCCAAGCGCACCACCCCCGGCAAGCGTCCGCTCCAATGGCCTTCACCCAAGCCCTTGCGCAGGTGTTCGGTGGTTTGCTCGACGACGGAGAGGAGTCGGATGGGTTTCATGAATCAGGGGCTGCCGACTCTCCCGTCTAACCACCGGGTTGTCAAACAGAAACGCGGGAGCCTGAAATGTCCGACTTGCAACACTGGTCCGCCGGACGAATGAGTTGGCCATGCGATTTATGT
>CAYOQM010000242.1:0-4064 GCA_964406065.1 uncultured Verrucomicrobiota bacterium | reverse complement strand
TGGACTTCATCAATTGCCCAAATGTCATAGCCCGCGCGGACGAGCCTTTGCAGTTTATTTATATGCCCTCTGGGCCTCGGGGTCGGAGATGTTCAACGCCTTCATGCCGCCAATATAGCAGCATGGAGATTATGCGCAGTTATTTATGACGCTGTGTATATTACTGCCAAGAGCGACATTTTTGGTGAAAGCCAGCGGTCCCGCAGCACCGTTGAAGGATGAGGTTTTCCCGAACCCCCGATTTTTGTAGCCGGCGAAAAATCGGAAATTCCCAAAGACTGCAAGAGACCAGTCCATGGGAGGATGCTTTCTCTTGGAAGGAACGTCTGCCGCCTGCGGCAGAAGCGGAGCCTGACCCAGGAGGATCTTGCCGGACTTGCCGAGATCGACCGGCGGTATGTGCAGCGCATCGAAGCCGGCACGGCGAACCCGGGAATTGACGTCCTACAGAGGATCAAGAGTTCCTTGGGCTGCACCTGGGCCGACCTGCTGCGGGACATCGAGTGAGTTTACAGCCGCAGCAGGATCCTCAGCCTGTCTTCGACCTGGGACATGGTGCCCGTGGAGACGGCCCCCCAGCGGGTGACCAGCCGGTCCTTGCTGATGGAGCGCACCGCCTCGCACAGGAGGGCGGAAGGATTTGTCAGGCCGCCTTCCGGTGGCTGGACGACAACATGGAACGGGATGGGGCGCAAAGTGGAGGTGATGGGGATAACGACGACGAGAGCGGCGCGGCTTTGGTTGAATGCGTCCACTGAAACGACCAGCACCGGTCGGCGTCCGGCTTGCTCGTGGCCGCGCACCGGGTTCAGATCAGCGAGCCAAATGTCCCCTCGGGCGGCAGAAGATGCCATCGTTCAGGGGGCAAACGGCTCCAACCCATCGTTGGTGGTGGTGTCGAGAGAGGCGATTTCCCGGTGGTAGCCGGAAGAGGCATCAGCCGATAGGCTCGCGTAGGCCGAGCTTGCCTCCTCCAGAAACCGCTGGCGACGATAGGAATCCAAAGCCGCATCAAGGACATCGGTCATCGTAGTATGCCCATCCCGAGAGAGTTGGGCGAGGAGTTCCTTCCCTCGATTGGAAATGCGAACGGTGGTTGGCATATCGCAATCTACTGATGTGTTGACTGATTTGCCAACAAAAGAATCACTTCTCAGTATTTCGGCATCGAGGGATCGACCTGCTCCCACCAGTCGCGAAGCCCGCCTGCCAAGTTGAAAGTTTTCGTGAATCCGGCCTTCTGCAGTTCGCGCACCGCCGTCCCGCTGCGCGGCCCGAGCTTGCAGATAAATACCATCTCGTCCGTGGAATCGAGCTCGCTCATCCGCGAGGCCAGCTCGCCGAGAGGAATCAGCTTCGATCCGGGAATCCTGTTGATCTCCCACTCGAATGTCTCGCGGACATCGACGAGGACGATCTTGTCGCCGCGGTCGAGGCGGGACTTGAGCTCCGTGGCCGATATTTCCGGGATCGGCGGCTCGGCTTCCTCGGCTTCCTTCGCCTGAGGGATCCCGCAGAACTGCTCGTAGTCGACGAGCTCCGTGATCGTCGGGTGTTCCGAGCAGACCGGGCACTTCGGATCTTTGCGGACCTTGAACTCGCGGAACTTCATCTTGAGCGCGTCGAAATGCACGAGCCTGCCGATGAGCGGTTCGCCGATACCGACGATCAGCTTGATGGCCTCGATCGCCTGCATCACTCCGATCACGCCGGGCAGCACGCCCAGCACGCCGCCCTCGGCGCAGCTCGGCACCATCCCCGGCGGCGGCGGCTCGGGATACAGGCAGCGGTAGCATGGCCCCCCAAGGTGCGGAGCAAAGACCGTGCATTGTCCGTCGAAGCGGAAGATCGAGCCGTAAATGTTCGGCTTTTTCAAAAAGACGCAGATGTCGTTGGAGAGGTAGCGCGTGGGAAAATTGTCGGTCCCGTCGATCACGATGTCGTAGGGCTCGACGAGCTCCCGCGCGTTTTCCGACGTGAAGAACGCATCATGCAGTTCCACCTGAACGTTCGGGTTGATCTCCTTGAGCCGGTCGCGCGCGCTGTTGATTTTCTTCCGCCCGACATCCTTCGTGCCATGGAGGATCTGCCGCTGGAGGTTCGAGTAGTCCACGACATCAAAATCCACGAGGCCGATCGTCCCGATCCCGGCGGCGGCCAGGTAGAGCCCGATCGGCGATCCCAGCCCGCCAGCCCCGATGCAGAGAACCTTCGCGGCCTTGATCCGCCGCTGCCCCTCAAGCGTCACCTCGGGCATGATCAGATGCCGCGAATATCGCGCGATCTCATCGTTGCTGAATTCCACGGATTCCCACCGGGACGGATCCAAAATGCTCTTGCTCATGTCTTGTGTGTGAAAGGGCGGAAACAATACCGGCCCCGCGGCGGATTGCAAGGAATGCGCTTCAGGGTTTGCGGTAAAACCGGAGCGCCTCGATCGGGCCGCCGAAATCTTTCAGCGGATACACGCCTTTGGCTCCGCCGCTGCCGGGATCCCGCACAAGATAATCCCATCCTCGCTTTCCGCAGACGACCATGAAATGCGTCACCCCGTTCGGGTAGCGGAGGCGGATGATGAGCGGGTTTCCGCGCACCAGATTGCAGTCGATCAGGCAAAACGACGGCTTGTCCTCGTAGTGCGGGAGGAGCCTGGAAGTGAATGCCGGCCCCACTTCCGCCGCCTTTTCCCAGTAGAGCCAACCCTCGGGCGTATAGCCGTCTTTCGTGGCTGCCAGAAACCCGTTGAGCCGGCCTGGGTCGGTGTCGATCCCGTATCCGGCAAGGACCATGGCCGCGGAGGTCACCGCGCAGCCGACGGAAGACAGCGGGTCTTTGGTCGGCCCCAGCTTGTCCCCTCCCCACTTCGGATCGGACTGCAAAAAGTGTGGGCCGACCACCAGAATTTCGCCGGGGATGAACAGCCCGCCGGACGGCGGGAGCGGGCGTTTTTCCATCCAGCCTGAAAGCCAGAAGACGGCGGCCGCACAGACGACGACCACGAACAGGACGGCCAGGGAAACAATGCGTTTCGTCCGCATGGGGATTCCAGATGGCCTTTGGCCTCCGGATCCTGCAACCCATTCAGCTCGCATGGGAAAACGCGACGCCGAGAAGTCGCGCGGCTTCGGCCAGACGCCTGTCTACCGTCCAGAGCATGACTTTGGAAAGCCGGGCCGCAGCAAGCAGATGGACATCGTTCCAGCCGATTCCCTGCCCGTAAAGGCGGTGCGATTCCATAAACGCGAGGCACTCGTCCGCCGTGGCGGATTCCACAGCGGGAAGCCGCTGCAATAAAGCGAGCGTGGACTTCCGGTTGGAGAGGTTGCCGGCGGCGAGTTCGCCGATGACAATCTGGTGGGCCAGAATCCGGTTTTGAAGCAACGCCTCCTCAAACCGGAGAATACCCCTCCGGAAGTGTTCGATCCAGACCGAGGTGTCGGCGAGAATCATTTCGAGAACTCCGATCGCCTCCTCGGCGGGACTTTCAAATCCCGCATGGTTCCGGAAAGTGCCGCAAGCCGCCGGGATGCCTCGCGCTCGATCAGCGCCTCAAGCCCCATCCGGACCAGTGACGTTTTTTCGCTTTTCCCCGTCAGCGACCCGGCCTCCGCCAACAGTTCCGCATCGATGTTCAATGTCGTTCTCATGCATATATAGATGCTTATATTATATGCATCTGTCAATGGCCTATATAAAAATGCGCCTTGCGGACGCGGGAAAACAAACGTTGTTTGGGTTGATGCAAGCCTGGCCAATTGAGAAGATCATTTCATGGGAGATTTTTCAAACGGTCATGCGATCACTGATTTTTCTGATGGCCCTCACGCTCGCCGCACAGGCCGACAATTTCAATGATGTTGTGCTGCAGCAGGTCCAGTCCATGCCGCAGGGCGGCGGCTACGCGACGACGTCCCGGGCTCACGAGGCGCTGATCTCAGCAGCGCGCATCGACGCGGGCGGTGTCCGCATCCAGCCCAACAGGGCCATGCCGAGCTACTGCTCGGGCGCAACCTACAGACCTCACTAAACGACCTCGTTTTCGAGGGAGCGGCGAGCAAGTTTAA
>CAYOQM010000241.1:0-4078 GCA_964406065.1 uncultured Verrucomicrobiota bacterium | reverse complement strand
GGAAGTACGCGCCGTGGGGTCTCGGGGACAGGTCGCTCAGATGCGGCCAGGTCCAACCTTTCGGCACACGCGCTTTCTCGAACACGATGCCGGCGGGAGCCGGGATCGGGGGCTCGAGTTCCGTGGTATATCCCATTTCCCAGTCGTGGCCGTCGAGCCCGTAGGTCTGGCGCGCCCCGCCATGGGGCACCGCCAGGGTGGCTCTTCGTACCACGCGGTATTCATGAGGGTCCGGCCAGGGGAGAAGCTGCCGTTGGCCGGGAAAATAGGAATAGACCTCGTATTTCTGCCATCCGAGCCCGCCCTTGTCGATCGGCTCGGAGGGGGCAGGCGCCTTGACCGCTTTGAGCGTGCAATCCGCCCTGTAGGTGGGTTCCCCCTCCTGCCATTTGAATCGTATCGGCCGCCGGATCCGTGTGTGCGGCGGCAGCGTGACCCGGCCCTTGTCCACCGCGGCGGTTTCGGAATAGTGGGTCCTGATGATGCAGTTGAAATCGACGGTCATCGGAATCGGCAGCGGGTTGGCAATCATCAGGGAGGCCGTCGCCATTCCTGAGTCGTCCAGTACCTGCTTGATGGAGGACGCCGACTGTTGAATAGAGCTTTCCTCTGTAAAGGCCAAGGCCCGGCCTTTTGTGTCCTGGAAGGAGAGATCGATGTTGAGCCCGAGGGCGGTATACAGGTTCCACTGATGCCCCCCGAAATTGAGGGGCACGCGCCAGGGGGTGTCCAGATCCGGCCGACGGCTGTGGAGAATCAGTTTCGCGATGCCCTGGTTCCAGGCTGCCACCACGGCGAGTTCATCGCCCGCCTTCAGGTGTTCCGCTTCCCCGGCAAGCAGTTCCGTGAACCAGACCCCCGGCGCCACCTGCACCGGACGGGCATGCGTCTTCCATTGGATTATTCTCCCGTTTAAATACAGGGCGATCGGCGCATAGGTAGACTGAGGAGCCTCGAGCAGATCCTTCCCGCTATACATGTGGGAACTGCTCTGGTACAGAACGCCCATCCAGTACCCGCCCTCCCGGATGCCCTTCAGTTTCCAGTACACTCCCGCATTATTCACGGGATCAGGCCTGTTCCCCAGCGCAGCCCCTGCCCTGACCATGGAGAGGCCTTTGACGATCTTGTCCTTTTCCAGGGTGAACACTCCGTCGTTCACCAGCGGCTTCGCCGAATCCACCTCATAGAGGTAATCCCCCTCCGGCGTCATAACCTCCTCGAACACGCCATCCTGGCGATAAGGGGGAGGCGCGATCAGCTTCTATCGTTCCGCTGCCATTTCGTCCGGCGTCAGGCTGCTCTTCACGGTGATCTCGGTGTGCCCGGTCGGGACCGATTCCGCGGGGCTCTTCGCTTGCGCCGGTTCTCCCCCGGTCGCCACCATCGCCCACGCCAGGATCGCCACGGTCTCAAAACGAAATGCTTTCATGATTGTCCTTCCAGCGCCTGCATCCATCCCTACACAACGCCCTATCGAAGCGATCGCACGACTACTGTCCGACGGTCGCCACACTGCCGTCTCCCGGCCATTCCAGAAGCCTGAACACCCCCCGTAGCATGTTTTTCTTCAAAGGCAGGCCTCCTTCCAGACTATTCCTTAGGCTCCCGCACGGTGAGGGCCCCCAGGGAATAGCGCCCTTCCGCATCCCGTCCAGCGATGCCCAGCTTCACCGCGCAATCCAGCCGGATCGGCGAGGACACAAGACCGAGGCGGACCTCGTAGTCGCCGGCGGGCAGATCCCGCGGCAATCGCCAGGTCAGCGTCTCCTGCACGGGGGACGCGGGCGCGCCGGGGTCCGCCGCAGGCGCCCACGTGCGCGTGTCCGACGCGGAGGAGGCGGCGGCGAACACCGTCTGCCCACCCGGTCGGTTGAGGAAAAGCGCCACCGGATAGTTGCGCAAGCAGGCCGCCACTCCGCGGTTTTCCCAGCGGCAGGTCAGAGGGAACAGGCCGCCGGCCTCCAACTCGGCCGGATAACTCGCCTCCGTGAGCACGAACCAATACCCCATGCGGTTACCCAGCCGCCGCACGAGTTCCGGTTCCTGGGCGATCAGCGGGCCGGCATGGCGTTCGTGATAAAGCGTCACATAGGCCGCCCTCTGCCGGACCACGTAGGGTTCCAGCGGATACTGGGTCCACCAACCCTGGGCCTTCAAATACTCGTAGTGGCCCCACAACTCGAACACGACCGGCGCGCGGCCCCAGACCAGCGGATACATCTCGGCCTCGCGGCCTTGCGGCGGCCCGCAGACGCCGTCGCGGCGGAAGCCCACGCCCTTCTCGAAAGCGTAGCGGTACACGGGGATATTGGCGTCCATTCCCCAGGGCACCACCAGTTGCGTGTGCGGGAAGGCGGCGAGATGCAGGTCCACGTGCCGCTGCAAGGCCTCGCGCGAGGCGGGGCGCGCGGTGTGCCATTCGCCCCAGATGCCGTAGGAGCGGATATCCACGAACTCGATCGCCGGATCCCCGTCGTAGCGCGCCACGAAGGCCTTGAGAAACTGCTCCAGCTTGGCCAGGAACACCGGATCCCCGTAGTCCGGTTCCCAGTGTTCGATCGGCGTCCCCGCCATGTACTCGTCGCCCTCGCGGCGGTAGAACGCGCCTTGCGCCCCGGCCTGGCGGACCCATTCCGGCGTACACCACGGCCCGGACGAGTGGGCATTGGCACACATCACCCCGAGCGCGACACGTTTGCCGCGTTGCACCCAGTAGCGCATGGCCGGTTCCCACGCCTCCCAGGCATAGCAACCCTCGGCGGGTTCGAGATCGCACCAGTTGACCCGCAGGTATGCAACGGCGGCCTCGGGGAAATCGCCGTAAGCGCCGGGCGCGAGGCTCGAGAAAATCATCCAACCCTTGCCGGGATTGACGAGCATGTCGTCCGTTTCCCGAGGGTTTACGACGACCCGGGCGCCGGCGCCCGCCGCTTCAATTCGGACTATGGGCATCATCGCTCCGGAACTATGGCTTGACGGTCCACAGATTCACATCCGTGGCCAGCGGCGGACAGTGCGCATCCACGCCGACAATCGTGAACGCCCGGTTCGGATTGGGGTCGGGAATCGGAATCAGTGTCAGCTCGTGGACGCCGCAGGGCAAACCGTCGGCCACTGTGAGATAGTCGTAGGGCTGGCCGCTGTAGTAGTCGGCGGCCTCGCGCCACCCGGGCCCGTGCGGCACTTCGTCCAGGCCGTCCGGCAGAATATGCCAGACGATCTGCGACTGCCACCCGAGTGCCTTCATCTCCGGTGCCGGCTTGCCGGCGGCCACCGGCTCCTGCTGCGTTGCCCAGTCCGACGGCAGCAGCGTGATGCGGCCGCTGTTGGAGACGAACTTGCGGTCGTTCCAGCCCTCACCGTCGAACCCGGTCTTCGATCCGGTGAGCTTGAACTTGAGCCGCTGATTGGCCTTCTTGGGGTCCGCATCCACGTTGCCTTCCGTAATCGTCAGCACCCAGGTTTCCGCCTGCATGTTCCGGCCCGTGTGGTAGGTCATCGGCGCATTGGGGGAGCCGCTCGTCATGGTCCGGTCCTGTGGCCGGGTCCCGTGGTAGAGATTCAGTTCGCTGGGCTTCTTGCCGTCGATCAGCACTCGCGCGCGCCCATGCGTCGTCGGCATGACCAGATCCACGCGGTTACCGTGGAACGTGAGCCGCAGCCGGTCGTCGGCCGAGTTGGATTTGGCGAAGCGTCCGCCGCTCCAGCCCGCGCCCTCGAGCACAATTTCGTCGCTGTGGTTGTCTTCGGTGAAACGGCCGACATCGAAACGCCGCACCGTCTTGGCCCACCCCTGCCGGCCGGCGGCGACGGGCGTAAAATGGCGCTCGTACAACAAGGCCATCAGGGTTTCCCCTTTTGCGTTCAGGTGGATGCCGTCCCGCAGCAGGTTCGTGGACACCAGCGCGTTTGCCGTGAGATACTCCGCCCATTCCCGGCGGACTTCAATCAGTTCCACATCGTACTTCGCCGCCAGCCGGCGCATGAGAATGGTCTCGGCATTCTCGGGCGAATCCTCGGGCTTCTCCCGGCCGCTAAGGTGATGCGTGCGGATGACGATATCCGCCGTGGTCTC
>CAYOQM010000240.1:0-4095 GCA_964406065.1 uncultured Verrucomicrobiota bacterium | reverse complement strand
GGGGAAACCTTTTACCAAATGGTTGATTACTCAATAGGATGGAACGAAGATTTAGTTCATTATTATTAGGTTTTGGGAGTAGCCTCTTACCTAGAACAACAATTGCATCCTTTATTTCACGGTTAATACTCAGAAGCTTCTCTGAGGTAAATTGAGGCTGGTTGATAAATCTCCATGCTTCATAGGATTCAAGATATGATTTACCTCTAGGAAACTCAAATAAACTTAATTCAGCAAGATTTACGACTAAGTCTAAACTATTTATGTCAATCTTCTCTATGGACTCAGAATTGAATATACAAGCTTGAGTCTCGCCTGACTTAAGACTCGATAACGCCTTGTAATGAAAAACCTTATTCAAATAACTTTCACGGATATATGAGAAATTAAGTATTATATTTAGCCCTATTGCTAAGGCAATTAGAATATAGAGATTCCTAGGTATTCTTTCTTTCTTGTTATCCGTGTTTAAATTACTAGACTTAGAAAGTTCCAGACTGGTGAGTTGATCCGGAAATTTTGCCAACCCAAAATGATAAGACAAAAGACTAATAATTACTAGATTTGAAGACGGAAAAAGATACCAGCTGTAAAAGATAGAGGCTTTTAAAAATAGGAAAATTGCGAATACTAAAGAAAAAATTAAAGATATAAAAACACTTTTCCTATAAAATTTTATTAATAGGAAAAATATTATAGAGGTTGATAGAAAACTTAGCGATACCTGAAAAAACCCTCCCAAAGGTATTGCGTCCCATGTCCAGGATGAATTAGATAAAATATATTTAAACTTTTCAAAGTTAAATTGACCTCCGGAAGTATTAACAGAAGAAATATTTTCGATAAAATATTTTAATGAACGATTAATATTATTGACTCCGATAAAAGGATTTGCTGCAATAAATCCAATTAGTATGCTAAAAACTATGGCGGTGATCTTATAGAATGCGTTTTTAATATTTAAAATATTTAAAGATAACAACGTAATTAAGAATAAGATCACTGGTAAAACTGTTAAACGTATTCCTAGTGATAAGCCAAGAAATATAGAAGAAATTACAACTATTAAAAACCTTTTCTTGTCGAAATATCTGTCTTCAATGACTTCAAATGTAGAATCGAAATTTATATCAAGATTAATTAAAATCAGGGAGGAGGCGATAAAGCTTATTGCCATCGTCGAGATGTCAGGGCCTATCAATTTGCCATACCACCAGGCTATTCCTTGTGACATCCACAGAGCAATAATTAGAAAAGTAAATATAAATATACTATTTTCTGGATTTCTATGCCTTCTGGAAAAAAAGCAAAAGATTGTCAAAGGGATTAAAAGCAAACTTGCAAACGTAATCACTCTACATACAGAAAAGGTCAAATATATGTTGTTTTGTGTTAAATACGAAATGCACGAGCCTATTATCCAGTAGGCAGACCCAAGACCTAGCTGGTTTGTTTCTGAAAATACATAATTGAGAATCCCTGAGTTAGCTATAAGTTTACTGCCAGCAAGGAATTTGTTGAAATACATTCCTTCATCAAGAACCCCTACAGGCAGAAAATATGGTGGAATCTGAACTAGTGCATAAATGAGTATGAATACTACTAAATAATTTCGGTGATTATGAATTCTAAATGCTCTCATAGCTATACTCCACCTAAATAAACTTAGTTACTTAGTTATTTTAAAGATCTCTAACTCTATAATCATTGACAGAACCAACTCGACGAATTCGCTGCTTGCTGTGGCGAATCTTGCGTTTTAATTTGAAGGTAAAATCAACGGTACGTTGAATAAACTTCACCTTGGCCTGCCAGTTAATATTCCATCGGGACTGACCGTGGAGGCGTTGACCAAATTCCACATCAAAACGTTGGATTTTAAATCCACTCTTCACCGCCAGGTAGTAGTAATACAAATCAAAGGAGAAATCTGTCGGGGGGTCTTGCCATTGGGCGAATAACTCCCTGGGGAAGAGGTTAGGTTGGGCATTAATTTCCCACAGGGGAGCCCAGAGCACCAGACTTTCAAAAATAGCCATCCCAACGGTAAACACCTGGTCAGCCCAGGGACGGCCCCGCCGCCAGCCCTTGACAAAGGTATGGTCTGGGTTGGCACTGGCTTCCAGGAGAGCCAGCCCCCGCAGCACATCCTGTGGGTCGGTTTGCATATCGGCATGGGTCCAACCCAAGAACCGCCCCGTGCCGGCCTGCAGGCCACAAAATAAACCGTAGCCATAGCCCTGGTTCACCTCAACCCGCACACTCCTGGCAAAGGGGTAGTGGGGCAGTAATGCCGCCAGCACCTGGGGAGAGTCATCGCTAGATCCGTTATCGACCAAAATCACCTCCACATCGTCACGGTCCATGACCTGGGCAAAACGCTCCAAAATGAGAGGAATGTTTTTGGCTTCGTTGTAGCAGGGAAAGACGATGGACAGGGTTTTCATGGGTAAGGATCAAGAGAACTCGGATAGTTAGGGCGATTGGCAATCTAAAGACTAACTACTGTTGTGGTTTATTCCGTGGGTTAAAAACCAACCACTTCATGCCTAGAAAGTTAAGGGTGGCTGATGTGGCTGTCGCCACCAAGAAGGCCAGATTTAACCGCCAGGGCAAGACCAGGGGTAGGAGTGATAGCATGGCGGCATTGGTACCCACGTTAATACCGAGGTTGGTGCCATACACCAATCCAAATTTCAGGGCCTGAGGTAGGCTGGCTGAACCGGCCTTAAAGGTCCAAACCCGGTTAAATTGGTAGGCATAAACCGTCCCGAGAAGAAAGCTTAAACTCTTGGCCGGGGAAGGGGCCAACCCCATTAAGAAGACTTTGTAGAGGAGTAAATCCAGCAGGACTGTGCTACCTCCCACTAATAGAAAGCGAGACAGTTGACTACGGGAAGACGTCTGACTCATGAAGGTGCCCCAGGGAGATCAGCCTCGGTCGCCTGGAGATGGGCAAGATCAGGAGCGGGTGCCTCAGTCTGCCACCGATCCTCCTGCCAGCGGTAGGGATGACTATCCCACTTATGGAAACAGGACTGCCAATACTCAAAGGTCTTCAGATCGTTAGGGGTACCCCAGCACAGGTAATGATCGACTTCTAACACTCGACAACGATAGCCCAGGGCGATCGCATCCTCAAGGCAGCTATCCACGTAGAGCTCACCATTCACCCGCCCATCGCGCTCGATTAATCGCTGGGCCGCGGCTCTAAACATCTCCGCCCGTTTGAAGGTGAAGGTGCCAATGATAATCGGATCCGTGGCGGGATCCGCCAGGGGTTGTTTCACCGATACCCCGGTGACCTCCTCCCCCTCGGTTTGCACCCAACCATACATGTGGGGATGGCTAAGGGCGCCAGGGTGACCTCGGCTTACCCAGACGATGACATCCACCTCGGGGTCAGCCATCAGGGCGGTGAAACGCTCTGGGGCGAAAATCACCCCGTGGTCACAGGCACTGATGGTCAGGGGTTGGTCAGCGGGCAGCGGATCCAGGGCGGCTAAACAGGTGCAGGCCTGGCCCTCGGTCACCGTTTCTAAACGGGTAAAGCCCGCCCCGGGAAATGGCTCCGTCAGGGCCGTTTCCAGGTCACTGTTATCCAGGTGGTCCCCCAGGACCACAAAGTGATAGGTCGCTGTGGGGGGTAAGCTGCGGGTGGCCTGCACCACCATGGGTTGGCCAGAGACCGGCAGCAGGGGCTTGGGGGTCTGGTAACCCGCCTGTTGAAAGCGACTGCCCCGCCCCGCCATGGGGATCAGGGTGGTGCCAGCGGTGGGGGGCAGGGGGATAGTCGGCGTGGCCAGGGCTCGAAACGCATCGGACCAGCGCCGGTATTCCGCCAGATCCTGGGGGGTACCCCACTGCATGAAATGCTGCAGTTCGTAGACCGCCACCGATAGGCCTGCCTCCACCATCAGGTTATAGACCACACTGCAGTAATATTCCCCATTCACCGCCAGGTCTCGGGCCATGGTCTCGGTAAAAAACCGCTTCACATACCGACCCTGGGCAAAGTAATAGGTGCCACTGGAGGCAAACTCCGCCATTTTGTCATCGGTGAAGGGCTTTTTCTCCTGAATTTCCTGCATCCAG
>CAYOQM010000239.1:0-4144 GCA_964406065.1 uncultured Verrucomicrobiota bacterium | reverse complement strand
TTTCGAGGATGACCAGGTTCCGAGCACCCTCCCTTGTTTCACCGCCGAAACCGCCAATGACTTCCTCAAGCGGGATTACTCCCGCTGGCAGGAGAATCCCTGGATCCGGGACCGACAGCGGTTCCACGCCGCGCTGACCCGCGAGGCGGCCTCATACAGTTATCTCGGACGGAGCGGAACCGTGTCCCCCTTCTTCGTCGGCTTTGACGGCCCCCTCACTATTGCCACCAACCTGTTCGGAGCCGACATCTTCACGCTGCTTGGAGAGGACCCGGACAAGGCGGTCCGCATCCTGGAATTCATCACCCGTGCCGCCATCACCCGCACCCGGGAGATGGACTACAACCACCATGGCCGGACGGTGAAGGGGCCCACCGGCTACCTCGCCGACGACAGCATTCAGCTCATCAGCACCTCCATGTATGAGGAGCGGGTCCTGCCCCTCCACGCCTTGTGGTACGACGAGATATCGGATACGCGTCCCGCCACCGGGGGCCGCAGTATTCATTTATGCGGGGACGCAACCCGTCACTTCCCCCTGATCCACAGCCGCCTGGGGGTCGATAGTTTCGATACCGGCTTTCCGGTCGATCATGGCGCCTTGCGTCAGGCCTTGGGTCCGGACGTGGAAATCTCCGGAGGCCCCAAGGTGTCGCTGCTCAAGAATAGCTCACCGGACGACTGCTTCCGGGAGACCGCCCGCATCCTGCAGTCCGGCATCAAGGAAGGCGGCCGGTTCATCCTGAAGGAAGCCAACAACCTTCCGCCCTGTGTCCCTCCCGACAACCTGGCCGCGGTTTACCGGGCCTGCCACGAATTCGGAACCTACGACTGAACCAGACCGGGGCGAGCCCGATACTGGAAGCCCCGGGCGCAGATCCGGTTGTTCCGGAAGACCCCCGCCAAGCAGGGTATGGGCCGCACCTCATGTCCAGACGCGCTCGGTGATCCTACGCATCAGTTTCACCCAGCGGGTAAGACGCGTCACATCGCCTTCGACCGTTTCGATGTCCTTGAGGTGGATGTGCGGGTAGCCGCCCCGGCACGCCGCAAGACCGTCGACGATGATGCGCTCGATCAGGGGCTCGTTGTAGCCGTAACACACCATGTCGGTGGGATTGGGCCTCCAGGATATGACGTAGTCCGTCCCGATCTGCTCGGCGCACAGGCGCACATCGGCTGCAGGCGTCACGGCAATACTGCGCAGGTTCTTGAGCCGTCGGAGCATGCCGATCTTGCGCCCGAGATCCTCGCAACACCCGTAGTGAACCAGCCCGAAGGGTTCGTAGATCGGCAGTTGGTAGCGGAACAGGAACTCATCATGGAATTCCGGCGAAACCAGCGTGTATTCCTGAGCGGCGCAGAACCCCCAGATATCCCTGCGCAGGCGAGGTCCGCTGTTCGGCCTCGGCGCCTCCAGCGGTCCGGCATAGGTCATCGCCTGGTTGCGCCCCGAGGTCAGGGTAAAGTGGCCGGCCGTCTCGGCCTCACGGTTGTTCTGCAGGATGCCGTCACGCATGAAGGCCAGCAGGCGGTGGAGTTCCTCGGGCGCCTCGTACATGTCGAGCATCAACTGCTCCATGCCGCGCAGCTTGGTGATACTGGTGGAGATATCTGCCATGAAAGCCGCATAGGCGGCCATGCGCTGCACATCAATGGGCAGGATATCGCCGATGGCCCTTGTAAGCCTTTCCAGGTTGCGGGCGGTCTCCTCTTCATCCACCTCGTGATGGGTCATGCGCAGCTTGGACATATCAGCCCAGTCCTTCAGCGGGGGGTCGAAGGCCGCGGCCCCGCCCTCCACGCCGGCGCCGTGCATGCTTTCCTCCACCCCCCAGAGGTTTCCCCACGAGCCCTTGACCGAGGCCCACAGGTTGATCCACGGCTCCTGGATCGTGTCGTCGCCGACGACTTCGTGTTGGAAGATACTCATGCGCAGGGTGCGTTCCTGCTCCCTGAAGAAGGGATCCTCGCATTGCATCTGCGCGTCGCCGAAAACCTCCCGGCACCACACGTTCCACATGCCGCAGGTCGCGATGATGGGCACACGGGTAGGCTTCAGGCTGAAGTGCTCCGTCCATAACTTCCGCCGCTCAGCCTGGATCGGCAAAGCCGCGATCGCGGCATAGCGTTCTGTCAAGGCTCTCAAGATATCGACATCACGTTGGTGTTCCACGAGAATTCGTCCTCCATTCCGGGAGCACGATCCCTTCCAGCGGAAGGAAAGGGATATGCGACCCAGACGGATTATTACGGAAAAGGCAGCCGTATGACACACAAAAAGAGCGAGCACACGAGGCAACCGGGGGGTATGAGGGCCAAATAGATTCGCTCCGTAAAAAGTTACAATAAAATCCCTGTTCCGGCGTTATGAAACTGTGGACAGTGTCTAAACAAACAGTCAGGAGATCGACCATGAAGAGGATGACAGCGGTGGTGTTGTGCGCGGGTGTGGCAATGTTGATGGCCGGAGTGGCGCGGGCCGAGGGTGATGCCACGGGCAAGGAACCGGGCAAGGGGCGCAAGCACGGCGACTTCCTGGAGCGCTTCCAAAAGGCAGACGCCAACAAGGATGGCAAACTGTCGCTTGATGAATTCAAGACCATGAGCAAGAAACCCGACGCGGAGGCCGAAAAGATGTTCAAGGCGGCCGATACGGACAATGACGGCTTCCTGACACCCGCGGAATTGAAAGCCGCCCGTCAGAAGCGCGCCGCCCAGAAGCACGACAACGCCGCCCCGCCGGCCCCGCCGGCTCAACCCGTGGAAAAGAAGTAGAAGTTCAACGGACAGGCCCGCTGCAGTTCAGCGGAACAACCCTGCCGGAGAGAACAACCCCGTGGGTGTTCTCGCCGTTTTCATTTCCCCTGGCCTTCCGTTGACCGGCTTTGGCTCAAAACCCGGCGGACAGAAACACCCCTTTCGTTAACAAAGGTTGCGATCATAATCCTGTTCTCTTATGATTATTTGAAGGCAACACAACAGGAGAACGCTCACGATGTGGAAAGCAAACTGGCAGGAAACGCAAGCCCGCTTCAAGGCGTGGTGGAATCACAATGACTTGATCGCCGGAAAGTGGACAGCCATGCCCGGTCAGGCCGTGCCGCGCGTGGCGATGGAACCCCCTCGGCAGCCCGCAGATCCGTCCGAGATCTATCTCAACGTAGACCTGCGCATGGCGCACTCACTCTATTTCCTTTCGCGAGCCGAGTTTCCCATGGAAGTACTGCCGCTGGCCGGTATGGACATGGGCCCCGGCTCACTGGCGCTCTTTCTGGGCTGTGAGCCGGGATTCTCACCCTCCACCGTCTGGTTCGAACCCTGCTGGATGCAGGTGACGGATCCCGAATCACTGCCTCCCATCACTTTCAATCCGCAGAACCGGTGGTGGAAACTCACGGAGCAAACCCTCAAGGCCAGCGTGGAACAAGGGCGCGGCCGCTATATCACCGGCTGTCCCGACCTGGTGGAAAATATCGACATTCTCGCCTCCCTGCGCGAGCCGCAACTCCTGATGATGGACATGGCGGAACGTCCCGAATGGGTCCAACAGAAGGTTCATGAAATCACCCGTGCATGGTTCGAAGCCTACCAACGGATTTATGACATCATCCGCCTGGAGGACGGCAGTTCCGCGTTCTCGGCCTTCTCCCTCTGGGGGCCGGGCAAGACGGCCAAAGTCCAATGTGATGCCAGCGCCATGTTCTCCCCGGAGATGTTCCGGCAATTCGTGGTTCCCGACCTCACAGCTCAGTGTGAATGGCTTGATCATTCCCTCTATCATCTGGATGGCACCCAGGCCATGGGGCATCTGGACGCCCTGCTGGAAATCGAGGCGCTCGATGCGATCGAATGGACACCCCAGGCCGGAATTGAGCGGGGCGGTCACCCACGGTGGTACCCCCTCTACCGGAAGATTCTCGAAGCCGGAAAATCGGTTCAAATCGTGGGCGTCGAGGTTGGAGATATCGTTCCTCTCCTGCATGCCATTGGCAGTAAAGGCGTATACATGATGCCGAACATGGGCACCAAGGCGGAAGCGGAGGAAGTCGCCCGCATCATCAAGCCTTTCCGTCCTGCATATCCTTGACCCTAAAAAGAGCAGTTCAATCGCGCGGTAGCGCGACCGAACTGTTCATTCCCA
>CAYOQM010000238.1:439-4180 GCA_964406065.1 uncultured Verrucomicrobiota bacterium | reverse complement strand
CTTGGATATTCCATCGGAGCGGGTCAACGCGACTGAATGCCCCCGCATAAGGTAACAGGCCAAAAACGGGGAGTGGTCTGTCTCGACAGTCGAAGCGAGGATCCCAGTCTACGGGGATCCGGTACTCATACGCTTCCTCACGGCCGCAATAAACGAGCATATCATTCCGCTCGATATCACGAGGCTCCCATTTCGCAGTCACAATGCCGAACCCGACAATGCCCACCTCGCTATGGTGCATAAATATCCCATCACCCGGCGCTAACAAAGTAAAGATGTGAGAATGCCTGCCACGATATTCAATGCAGTCCCCAGCAGCAGCAACGCCATGAGCGTACCATAGATCGCAGGTCCGATCATCACGAGGCCCCTTGTCCGTATTCATCCGCCAGTAGTTCACTGAATACCTCCCGTCGGTGTTACATTTCTACATCCTGTACCGTAACCGCCATCACCCCTTCAATGGAATCCGGATCGAACCAGAAGTTCAACTCATCCTCCGGGTAATCGTACCGCAGATCCTTGGTTACCTCTTTCTCAATCATCTCCAGCTCGGTAACCCCAAGAGCGGCCCCATCCAAGCGGGCAACCCAGAACGTACTATACCCGCACACCTTGAACGGCATCCACGGGTGCTCGTACAGGTCCGCCAGGTCGATCTCGAACAGCATCTTCTTCCTGGGCGCCAGCAGGCGGGCATACCCCTTACCGCATAGATCGAACGTCAACGAGTACCAAGCGTCTGGTGCGTCTGCCGGGGTGTACCGCTGCATGGCCAGGAATTTGTCGAATGGGCGCTGGTCAACGTTCAGGTACGCGCAGCAGGCGGTTACGGCTTCAACCGTGCCCTGGAGCAGCAACTCAGGTTCATCAGGTAGGCCAAGCCGTTTCAGGTGATTGCGAAACAGCGCCAGCTTGTCGGCCTTGGCCGCTTTACGGAAATCACGTATCCACTGGTTCAGGGCATTGGCAGGCATTACCTGAGACTCCCTTCCACTGTATCCCACTTATCGCGGAATGGTACCAGTTGACTTTCCAGCAGCGTGCAGTGCAGCGATTCCGGATTCTTGGGCCTGATGCCTCCGTGTTTATCCAGCCACCTGGTGTGCCCTTCGATCAACATATCCCGCAAGTTCTCCCACGAGCAGATGTAGAATCGGTCATCCCTATCATCGGAAACCTGAACAAACACAACGACGAGGCGCTGTACCGGACACTTCAGTGGTTTCCCGACTACTTGGCGCTTCCCGTCGAAGGTGATGGGACAATAGCGGCTAATGTCGAACTGCCAGGACGAACCACGCACCGTCTTGACCTGGACGGACACGTGTCGGCCGCATTCATCAGAAGCGATGATGTCGTAGTGGGGTACGTTGCCGGTAAACGTGGTGGCGATGAGCCCACGCCTAGATAGCTCCGCCGCCACCAGGTACTCGCCCGTCTGACCGATCAGCTTGTTACTGCGTCCCGTTGCCATGATGTCCCCTATGTCGTGCTCCACCCTTTATTTGGTAGGTTGAGCCGTTTCATCGGCCAGCGATGCGTATTCCACCAAAAAGGTTTTGAGAGCATCGAATGCCGTCAAGCTTAACGCCTCAACAGGGGTTAATGTCATGGAGCAATACATCTCCTCGCCTTCAAACTCACCTCGCCAGTGAAGTTGATCACTGTATTTTGAGATGAGTTTTTGAACGTCTGCGGCGCGAACCTTTTCCGGATTAATTCACACTTGCCGCTAAGATACATCCGGAAGAAACCATAGCCTGAAGGGTCATAGTACCCAAGTGATCCGGTGAGTCCCGTGCCAAATCGTGGGTTGAGGAATAATTTCGGATGCTTCTCCGCCACAGCGATCAAGTCTCGGAGGCGGTTGACGCGTTCCGGAGGCTTTGTTTTGGCGAGTTCTTCATCGAACATCTCACGTGTCCACTTTCTCCGAGGACCTCCTCCCATGGTCGTCACTCGTGCTGGTGTCTCTCCGCCGTATAGTTTCGGGATCAGCACCTCATAACCATCGTGTTCGTAAAACTCCAACTCACATCCGAGTATGCGGAAATTACTGTTGGAGTTGACGAAAGTAATGAGCGTCCGGAGCCGGTCTTCAAGGTGATCCATCAGGACGATGAATTGGAATCGACCTTCGAGCAAAGACATCCGCATTCTCTGCAACACGAGCTCCAGCGCTTCCGTGTTCAAGGTGAAACAATCTGCCAACGTTTTCGTGAGACCAGCCTCTAGTTTGGATCCGCCGGAAGCCTCAACCGCTGCTGTGAGTTGTGAGAAATCCTGGTAGCCTTTCCAGAGAGCTGCTCCGTAATCGAGCATCTGCGCAATAACAAGGCGCTTGTCCGGATTCTTGTACAATTTGGTTTCGATGACGTAGATATCGCCATCAGAATCGACTCCAAGGGCGTCGATAGGTCCGCTTTCGGTCGGGAATTCGCGGGCGAGAATCAGGAGCTTCGCACCTTCTTTAAGTTCAGTCACCGGAATAGCCTCGGGGTTCTGATGAATGTAGTTCTGGAGGTAGTCCTCCTGCGAAATTGGAGCCGGCTCCATGCGCCGAGCATTCCTGCCGCCTTTTGATACGATGATAGCCATTTTTCCTACCCTTCTAACAACGCTGCCTGATCAGCTTGTTGCTGCGTCCTGTCGCCATATCCTCATCCCTCTAAATCGTGCGCCACCTGTTCAGGATACTTGTTCAATCACGGACACAAGTCAAGCGGCATCCACCCTATTATAGGCGCAGGATTATTTTCATATAAGGCCGGGTACCACCTCTGGTACACCGGCCACACGCTCTATGCATTCACCTCGTTATCGTGATCCACGATTTCCACCTTCACACCGTCCGGGTAGCCTTTGACGTACGCCACGCCACCCCGCACGCTGATCCTGACCTTGAGCGTATCCGGTACGGCGTCACCGAATGGACCCATGTATTGGGCCTTGCGTTCCAGGGGCAGATCGCCGTTCTCACGGGTAAACACCACCAGGTGGTTCACCCGCTCACGCAGATCCAAGGGCGGTACAGGTTCTTTGCCACGGGCACGCAGCAGCGCATTCAGCTCGTCGTTGGGCAGCATGTCATGGCGCTCATACGCCGCGTACCCGCAGTGGCCGCAGATCAACGAGATCGTTTCCACGGCCTTGGGTTCCCGGCGCGGGTCCGCCGTGTTATGCCAGCACACCGGACACATCTGGATCACCTTCTCCTCAATCAGGCCATTATCGTTCATGTTCGCCTCCTTTGTTGTGGTTTCGAGATTCAAGATCCGGGTGCGCCGATCAAATGCGCCAGCGGGCGCAATTGACGGGGGCATCTCCTATAAGGAGCGTAACAGGAAGGCCCTCAACAGGTATTTGCTGTGCAGCTCGTGCACCTTATTCCTGACGACCACCCGGCCAGTCTTTGAAAATAGCCTATTTCTGATGACCAGCAGGCTGGTCCCGCTAAATAGCATGACCACGAGCCTAGTCTGGAAAAATAGCATAACCTTGTGGGGCGTATGCCCTTAGATGGTATTTACAATATTAAGGATCGTTGGGGATCCCATCTTGAGAAAAAGTGGGCCGGACAAACGATAAGCACGGGCTTCAACTCATTCGCATATGCGGATGGCGTTGTAGAAATCGGAGTTCAATCGGATAAGGGTGGAATCAGGCTGCAGTTCTCGTGTCGTGTCTTTTGGCGTCAAGACTCTTGCAGGTGGAATCGCCAGCGTGCGTGCGTAAAGA
>CAYOQM010000238.1:0-429 GCA_964406065.1 uncultured Verrucomicrobiota bacterium | reverse complement strand
AGATGATATGTGACAATAAGCAGTGCACCAAGTGCATTCAACGCATTTTGGAGGGTCGCTTCATCAAAGTGTGCGTCGCGCTCGTGCTTCACGTTGTTGTAGCTTCGCCACCAGTCCGGGTTGTTTTGACCAGCCCATTTTAACCAGGGTTTAAACGACAAGCCGTAACGGGGCACGAACACCTGCGTGTTTGGCAAATCATGGAGGGCGGGAAGCAAGATCGCTTTATACTCATTGATGTTGCTGCGCGGTGCGGCCGGTGATATGCGTTCGCAGAGCAGCTTCGCCACCACGTCTACCTCAGAGGCGGCAGCAAACAGCAGGTGCGCAAGCTCAATCGAGAATACGCCAAAGTTTGGTGTGCTAAATTCGATAAAACGAGAGACGACCTCCATGTCGTGCTCCAAGGCAAGAAAATAGTTCCAATGG
>CAYOQM010000237.1:0-4203 GCA_964406065.1 uncultured Verrucomicrobiota bacterium | reverse complement strand
CGGCTGCTTCACCAGGGTGGAGTGAGTATAATCTAGCAGTTTAGTGGCGGTGAGGTTGGCCTCCTCGATCACCCCCTGCCCGCTCACTGTGATATATCCCACCGGGGCCAGATTGTAGAGTTTGATATATTCAGCGCGCGAATCATTCAGCGCTTCATGAGCCAGCAGCAGCTCCGCGTTCTGCATTTCCAGTTCGATCTGGTGGGTGCGTAGTTCGTGGAGAATTGCTTCCAATTTCACGCGGGAAAGCGCTGTGATTTCTTCCTGTGGGTGTATTTCCGCAAATTGCGCCCCCGCCTTCCGGCGGAGAGGAACCTTTGAGCGGGGTGACCCCCCTGGCTGGCTCTTTTGCTTCTTCATAAGTTTCGCGTGCCCCCTCGCAGACAGGTGATTTTCAACGATCGAAGATCATTTTTCATCGTATGGAACCAACTTTTTGCATGTTGATGCGGAACCTTAATTCGGATTGGATGAGTAGAATCAATTTGGTGGACTTTAACAGGCGAGGCTACTTTGTAAAGGCGTATTATACGCGATCACGCGTTGCCTCTGCCTGCCAGTCCATCGAATGCGCCGGCGCGCCAATACCTGGCAACGGCCGTTGGCGTCAGGAAATTTCTCACGCCACGATCAGGAGCACCCCAATTGCCCCGCCTTTCAATCGGGAGCAACATCACAGCGTAAACAGCAACGAGGAGGCAATATGAACAACGGCCAAACACAATATGGGGTAGACCCTTGGGAATCGATCCGTCCGCACAATCTTAGAATTGTGATCATTTATGAAACGCTGGTTGATGGAATGCTCGCGAAGCGGTTCAGCGATCAGGTTATCGCCAAAGTGGACAACGGTCAGGATCTCGCCGTCAACTTGAATGTCTGGAGTTCGGAGATGCTGGGGATCCCTGAAATTTTGAATCTTGCCGGCGTTGCGTCGGCAACGGCGGACATTGTTATCGTCTCGGTTACAGACGCAAAGAGCCTGCCTAGACAGGTCAAGAACTGGATCGCGATGTGGACGTCGCTCGTCAAAGACAATCATCCGTTCGTGGCAGCGCTTTTCAAAAATACGGTTAATGGAAATGCCGCTGTCCGCGAGGAAATGCGGACGGTTGCGAAGCGCGAAGGAGTCCACCTTTATTCCCGGATCGACCACGCAAACGGGCGGAGGCACGGCCTGGATAAGCGGCCGGCCGCCAGGCTGGATGACTCGGGCGGAACGCTGATGCCCGCCGTAGAGGATCATGTGCTCGTCGTCGATGACGACCATTGCAGCTGCGTCCTCGCCGGGAAAATGCTCCAGATTCTCGGCTACCAGCCCGATTTTGCTTCGAACGGGGCAGAAGCCGTCGAGTCGTTCCTGCCGGAAAAATATTCCGCGATCCTGATGGATGTGACGATGCCTTTGATGGACGGGTTTGATGCCACAAAAGCAATCCTGGAAATCGAGGAGGAAGCAGGGGGGCACGTTCCGATTATCGCGATGACCGCAAATGTGATGCCCGGCTACTGTGAAATATGTCTCGCTGCGGGTATGGATGACTTTCTCGCCAAGCCCTTCAAAAGGGAGGAACTCGCCGCAAAACTGGACTGGAGCCAGCGCCATTGGCATCAGGGAATTTCTCGCGCCGCGATCAGGAGCGCCCCAATTGCCCCGCCTTTCAATCGGGAGCAACATCAAGCCGTCAATTTCAACAAGGAGGAAAAATGAGCAACCACGATAAAACATGTAACCACTGCGGTGGGCGGGTAAGCGAACCGAAGCCGATCATCACGGGTCCGAGGAAGGGGCAGACCCAGTCGGTTTGCACAAAATGCGGGCACGCCAATTACCTGGCGGCAAGTCCTGGAACGGTGAACGCAATGGTCGCAGGTCCCGGCATCGGGGGTTTTCTGATGCCGCGATCAGTGAGCGCCTGATTGAATCGTATGGGCTCGCGTCTCTAAACTGTCACGGGAAGAGGCTCGTTTTCTGGAACCGATTTATTTTGGGGGGGAAAGGGAACACACTGGGGAGTGATTATTGGGGGGGGAAGGCTGCGGACAGGGACTCAGACTCCTTGGAGCCAGCTGCCGGGCTCTCCAGTGTGAACCCGATCCGCCGCGTCTAGGTATCCAATGGTCATCCTGAGCTCTGCTGCAGCCCTCGGGTTTATGGGGGTTGTTTCCATTCTCAGAGAGCGGCACGCAAGCGCGTTTCATTACTTCATCTCGTGTCTCATCCTTCTCTTTTTATACTTCTTTTTCCCATTCGGATGAACGCCAGAGATTCCGGATAAATGTATATCCTAACTCAGATTTATCAAGACCACCTGGTTTCCATCAGCCTGAGCGCCGTCCTCTGCATGGGAGTCGGAGCGACCATTGGGCTACTGTGTTTCTTCCTCGCCGAACCATACTCGCTCGTTGTGGATGTCAGGAAAAGGGCGGCCTGGATTGCCGCAGTGAGCGGGGGTATCGTTTGCTGCAGCATTGTTTTAGTCTTCGGGCTTGGCACCAATCCCTTGACCTTCGCGGGGTTCCTTGTTTTGGGAGCAGCCACCTCCTGAGGGTCGGGATTGCTCCCGCTCACGCTTGGCCTGCCGGCCTTGCGACGCGTGCTTGGCGTTTCCCAAGTTGATTGTTTGAGAAGTTACGAAGGCAAGGAACGGTTGAAAAACTAGTCCCTGTTAGCGTTCGACATCTCTATCGCGTCCCGGTAGATGGGATAAAATGAAAAAGCAGCAAAAAACTCAGAGGCCCCGGCAAGCTCATCCCGCTTCCATGAAGCGGATTCCCGGCAAGCCGGATGATCGGCCGAGGCTCCTTCTCGTCGAAGATGACGCCATGATAGCGATCGGCGAACAGCGGATGCTCGAGGGCTACGGATATCAGGTCGCGGTGGCCGCGACGGGGGAACAGGCGCTTGAGATTTGCACTAGCGGGCAGGAAATCGATCTCATCCTCATGGACATCAAGCTGGGGGCAGGGAGTCTGAGCGGGCCCGCGACAGCGGTTCAGATTCTCAAAACCCGGCATCTGCCGGTGATCTTCCTTTCCTGCCACGCCGGACCGGAGATCGTCGCGCAGACCGAAAACATCCCCGCGTATGGCTACGTCGTCAAGAGTTCGGACGGCACGATCCTCGACGCCACGATCAAAATGGCACTCAGGCTTTTCCAGGCGGAGAAAAGGCTTCTTGATGAGGTGCATCACCGGATCAAGAACGTTTTGTATTCGATCAACAGCCTCCTGACCCTCCAGGCCAGCGCGGCCCCCCCGGCCGACGGGCGCGTCACCCTGCTGGAGGCCGCCAACCGCGTGCAGAGCATGATGCTGCTCTACGACAAGCTGCAGCAATCGGCCGACCACCTTTCCGTGTCCGGCCAGTCCTACCTCTCTTCGCTCGCGGATGCGATCGTCGAGAGCTTTTCCGGACCGGTCCCGGTGACCCTCGAAAAATCGATTCAGGATTGCCCGCTCGGCGCGACAATATGCCAGCCGCTCGGGCTCATTCTGAACGAGCTGCTCACCAATATCATGCGGCATGCGTTTGTCGGGAAAGCCAGCGGGAAAGCGGTCGTGACCTTCCAGGTGCACGAGACCCGGGGGGTGCTCTCCGTGCACGACGACGGACGGGGGTTGCCCGACTCGATCGATTTTAATAATCAATCTCCCACCCTCGGGATGAGGCTCGTCTCCCTTCTCACCAACCAAATTGGCGGCACCGTCCGCATCGAGCGGGTGAACGGAACGAAGGTGATCGTGGAGTTCCCAAGCTCTGGCATCCACGAAGCGGGCAGATAAGGGCATGAGCCAAAGGCTGAGCCTGTAGCGGCACTCTAGGAGTGTCTCAAGTTTTCGACTTTCGTATTTTTCGCGGACCCGACATGTGAAACCATCGCGCCTGGACGCGCTTGCCCAATTGGGCTGCCGCGAGATTTTCATTCAGATTCCGGAAAAAACCGGGATATGTTGCGGCAGTTCCTGCAATGCTAAAAAATGGCTAAACCAAACCAAATGCGACCACCGGATCTGTTGGGTTCCTGGATTTCTTCCGGGCTTTTTGCGGCATTCGAGGCGGAGGGAACCTCGGCGCACCGTCTGTTCACATCGCCGGATGCCTGGGTGGAACGGCTCGGCTGCGATGTTTTGATTTCGTTCAAATTTTGAGAGCATGACCAAGGTCATCTTGAACCTGCCATAATGCCGGTAATGCGTCAG
>CAYOQM010000236.1:0-4230 GCA_964406065.1 uncultured Verrucomicrobiota bacterium | reverse complement strand
CACCGGACGCTTACATCGTTCCTCCTTCATACTCCCAACGTTGCCAGTCAACCTGCGAACGGGACGGGGCTAGGTTGCTCGGAGTGCTGGGCTTTCAGCTTCTGAAGCTCCTGCATCTCGTAACCCATGCATAACACCCGACACCGGACTGGATTCTGATTCAATCCTGCATCCACGTCAAGCGAACCGCGCACCTCAATACTTCCCTCCCACCCAGTTCAGCACTGCCACCAAGGCAGTCAGAACAAACTACAAAAGGAGGACTACTATGCAGATGTACACACCCAAGAACATTACACCCGATGAGAGATTGGCCCTGATATCAGCCCTGGCGGAGGCCCAAGGACTATCTGATTGTGAGATCACTGATGCTGATATTGAGGACTTCTGTCGAGCTACTGGCTGGGGGAGATTTGACCGTGAAGGTAATCTGGTTGACCCGAAACTGATCTACTCTTGGGCTGAGTAGAACAAATGAATGAAGGTTCCCATTGTGTTCAGGGTTGTCGGTCGCAAGATCGGCAGCCCTTTTTCCCACGCTGTACTTGGCTGGGTGGATAATCTGGAATCATCATTCAACGGGCTGCGCAAATCTGAGCGAGCATATTCAGAACGAGCGGAACGCATCATTGTGGCGATCTGGAGGCCTACTGGTACTTGGTGGGTTCTGAAATCGGGGCTTAACGGTACTTGGTTGGGTTCTGAAATCTGAGCGAACTGGAGGCCTACTTGTTCTGGATAGGTTCTGAAATCTTCAAACTGGATGCGTACTGGTGCTTGATGGGTTCTGAAATCTAAGCGAGCTGGAGGCAAGTCCCGTTTGAAATAGGGCTTCAGAACTGCGAGCGATAATGGTCTTTTCTCGATCGAAATAGGGTCTGTTTACTATGAGCCAGCACCCCTCTTTATTGGCTCTGAAATCCTGCGTTACCGTTCTGAAATCCTCTATGTACTATGGAAATCATGAATGCCCCCTCCCTTTGAAATAATGCCTCCGGCTCGTTCTGAAGTGCTTATGCCTACGGCTCCTATTGAATGGCTGATGCCGGTGGCACTCGATTGAATATCCTTCTGAAGAGGGGGACCTGCCATTGAAATATCCCTTTGAAGTTGTGATCTCCGAAGGATGTTCTTTCTCCCTCTGAAATGTCTCAATACCCTTGTGAACCAATTCAGTGCCCGTAATCTTCCCTTTGAAATTCTTGTCGCCTCCGGCTCCTGATTGAATTGGTTCTGAAGAAGGGGACTTGCTCATTGAGATACTCCTTCTGAAACTGTTTCTCCGAAGGAACTCACACCCGAAGAACCGGGCCGCCAGGCAACGGGACTTCAACAGGGTGGAGTTATAATAAGGAGAGGCTTGGGAGCCCTCCGTTATTATTATTAATATGGGGTACCACTATAGGATGGACAAACCCCTCTTTCTGATCCAGCATTCAGCAACAGATGTGATTAAGCATTGATTTTGATCTTGTGTTAAACCGTTCACCCCGTACCACTATAGGAAGATTACCTCAACCGTTCACCCCGTACCACAATAGGAAAAATGGTTGGGCGCACCTCGTAAAATTCAGAACTGATAGGACACCAGTGAATACGGAAAACCCCAATCCCGATGAAGATGTTGCTGCCTTGATTCAAAGGTGCAGGGCGGGGGAAGTGCTCTTTTCTTCCTTATCCCAGGAGCAGAAGGAATTCATCAGATCGATTACGACCAAGTGTCCCGGCTGCGGCACAGAGTTTCCCCTATATGATGCCAGGCAGGGCAAATTCAGAAAGGCATGCAGTCAAAAGTGCTTGGGAAAAGTCAGGACCAATCGTCATTGGGAGTGTGCCCTGTGCCAGAGTAGGTTCAAGACTCCATATGCCCTTCAGAAACACATCGGTGTTGTGCACAAGGAGTATTCCCTTCACCGATATCTTGTGGCCTATTTCAAAGCAACCGGGAAGGATCCAACCTCCCTCGACCCGCATTGTCCGAAATGTGGCCGGGAACGGAAACTCAACTTCGCTAAGGGAAAATATGACGACTGCCGATGCCCACATACCATCAGGAAGCTGCACAGGCTTGAGAAACTGCTATTACAAACCACAGACGATGCTGATAAACTGAAGATTCAAAAGCAGATTGCCGGTTGCCTGAGTCTATTGGCGAGGCTGACAGGACAGAAGAAACCAAAAAAGGCCAAACTCCAATCCGCAGCCTCCCCAGCATCCCCAGTTCCACCGCCACCGCCATCTAAATCCCTTATCACAATCCAGGATGGCTTCGATTTCAATGGATTCGCGTCCTACGTAGAGGGTGTCCTATCTTTTGCCAGCCCGGTATTCGATGCCTACTACAACCTGGTCGAAACTATGAGGGTCAAATCCCCATCAGAATTGCTTGGCTTGGCCAATACTGCCCTCCATCAGCTTCTTCATCAGGAACGGTGGGTGACTACTCTGCCGGCGCGGTCAGGATACTTGGCTTTTGTTTGTGCCTTTCCTCCGGACAATACCGATTTCTCAATGAACCATGTGGTGTTGTACTACAAGGAATTGCCCTGTGATCGGTCCAGAATGGAGCAGGGCTTTTCAAAGGTGTCGTTTTCCCGTGAAGAGGTTGACCAGTTCCTCATGGCGCAACAGGGGAAACTCAAATACCCGGTGGCCAAGGTTGAGGCATATCAAGCCTACTACCGGATTGTTGAGAGTTCCCCGCGTGATGTTCCGCGTCTTTGTTTCAATCCGCACGTGCTCTGGCATCTCGATCAGTTGTATCGCGGGAAGTGATCGCTGAGTTGGCTGGGGATTCAGCACTGCCATTCCAAACCCAGTGCGGCCCCTGAACTCCCGAAACAAGCACCCAGGCGGTGGGTTACCATGACGGTAAAGAGGGTGGGTTGTAAAGGGTAAGCGGTGGGGTAGGGTGACGGTTTTGGAGCGGTGGCGATGACTGGGCGAATCCGTAGGTGGCGATTTCAAACCTGGTTTGAGGGATGGCTATTCAAACGTGACTCACCGTTTCATCCGATATCTGCCAGTGTGACGCTGCGCAATTTCATCAAGGTATTGTCGAGGAATGTGCGGATATCTTGAATTGCTTTAGGATTCGTCGGGGGTGCAAACGGGCGGCTCTGAAATCGGTCGTCCCATCCTCGACATGTGCGATCGGAGTAGCCGTCAAGCAACTTGGATGCATCCAGCAAGGACTTTAGTCTAGCGGAGGGAATGTCGCTATTTATCGCATCACGGAACGACCATACAAACTTCCGTTCCTCGACGAATGTTCCATATAATGTTATTCCATCGAGTTCACCGTGGCATTTCGTATTCGTAAAGATCAAGTCGGTGTCGTTGGCCGAGACATGTGTGAACGGCTCGCGCTTGCCTCGAACATTGTATTCTTCGGCTTGTCGATAGAGAAAATGGCTCGGGATATGATCAAACTGCCAGGGGCAAGTCGAAAGTGTAGCTGGAGCGGCGGTTTGAAAATGCTTCATTTCTTCCGTATTCTTCATCCTTCGTTTTTCTTCCAGGAAGTTGCCTGGCAGTCGATGCAATCTTCATCCCGAAGGGATAGAGCGCGGGTTCGCGGCTCATTTGGACTCGCCACGCAACTTCCGCGCGTTGCCTCGGCCGACCCCTCCTCTGCCCTCGAAAGGCACAAGAGTCGCTACATTTTCAAACCGCCAGCCTGGATACATGTTCGCGTCGTCGCTGACATCAAACATCTCTTTAGCACCCTCTATGAGTGCCTTTGCTTGATCATACTTGTCCCCTCCGATGATCAGGTCAAAAAACTCGTTCATCTCTTTGCAGTTCATTATGGATGCTCCTTGAGATATTAGTAGGCGTCGATATTGCCGAAGGAGTGCCCGCGCGTCCTCATGATCCTCTTTGCTTACCTTGGTCTGCTCTATACATTGCTTGAGCCAGTTATCAACAAGGTCAGGCTTATCCTTGCTATTCTTTGTATACGCCCCAACTGGGATAAGAACTGCTTCAACCATTTTCCTCTCGTTCTCATCCCAGTCCTTGTAGTCAGGGTACTTGTCTCCAGACATCGATAAGTAAACGATCGCGACCACCCTGTATCCCATTTTTCCTTGCACATACCTGAGATATGTCGGCAACTGGTCTTCTGTGTCCCTGGCGTTGTTGATCTTGTTCTCGATGATGATCGCCTTACCGCTATCCTTACCCAAGATCAACACGTCGATGCGACCGTCCTCTCGCGTTGTGCTG
>CAYOQM010000235.1:0-4235 GCA_964406065.1 uncultured Verrucomicrobiota bacterium | reverse complement strand
TTCAAGCATGTCTCCCCCGACTACAACCTCACCTATCACGCCAACGCCTGGGGCATGCGGGATCGTGAACGCGACAAATCCTCCGGCGGTAAACCTCGGGTGCTTGTCCTGGGCGATTCCTTTACGGAGGGATGGGGTGTCGCGAGCAAAGTCCGCATGAGCGACCGCCTTGAACAGGCCACCGGGATTGAGCACCTGAACTTCGGCACCTCGGGATCCTTCGGCCCCACCCAATACCTGATGCTCTTCACGCATCTGGCCAGGGAGTTCGAACCCACCTCGCTCGTGATTTGCATCCTGCCGGATAATGACTTCCTGGACGATGATTATGATTACGGGAAAATCATGCATGCCACCCGCATCCGGCCATTCTTTGTCGGCGCCAAACCCGATTACAAGCTCCTCGTTACCCATCCCCCCGCTGATGCGGCTTCAAAATGGCTGGAGCCCATCCTGCTGCAGTTCACCTATACCGGCAATGCAATCAAGCATTTTCGCGAAGTGTCACGTCACCAGCAAGCACCCCTGCCCGCGGGTTATGCCGGGTATTTCGACTTCACTCCAACCCAATGGGACCGGATGGAACATGTCCTGCAGGAATTCCGTAAGGCGGCCCCGGGCCTTCCCATCCTGGTATTGACCATCCCCTGCGACACGGATTTCCGGCATTCTGACACGGCAGGCACCCCCCCGTTGACCGGCAAAATGAGGGAAGTCTGCGCGCAGCTGAATATGCGTTATCTCGATCTGATGCCGGCCCTGCGTGCCGCCGAGGGCGGCTGGCAATCCTGTTATTTCAATACCGACCGTCATTGGAACGCGAGAGGCAATGAGATTGCGGCCAAAGCGGTGGAAACCCTGAAGGAATGACAGCGGTGGCCGGACTACTGCATCCGCGTCAATTTCACCGACTCGATAATCATATCGGCGGTGCGGCTGTAACGGAATTCGATCCGCAGGGGGCGCGGACTCCCAAGACGGTACTCTAATGTTACCGGCTTGTCCGCCGGAATGGAAAGAGTGACACGATCCCGCCCATCCGAACGCAACACGCTTAATTCTCCCAGGGAGACCCCGGGCGGAACCATCCCTCCCGGCAGGCGGTACTGGAGCGTAATCCCATACCGGCCCGGCATCACCGGAACCACCGGAGCAAACAGGGCCACGCTGGCCTGGGTGCGGTCACGATCCAGGCGGACAAACCCGTTGGCATCAGTATAACCTGTTCCGTTAAAGGCCGACGCCGGGATCACGAGCCCCTCTCCGGGCTTCAACCATTTCCACGGACCCGCCATCACTGCCAACATGCTGACATCCACCACGCCCGCGGTGTTGGTAAAGGCCAATTCCAGCCGCGTCAGTCGCCCCGCAGGCAGCGGAGGGACCGAAAACTCGACCCATTTCCAATCACTCCCGCAGTTGACATCGACCCTGAACGACTCGTTGGATAATCCCGTTCCAAAAGAACCCTCAAGGCGTCCAGTACCGGAAACAGAGGCGATATAGCGAAGGCCGTCCAGGGGATAAAGTGATCTCGGATCAAGGCGGAGCGTTCCCCCCTTGTCAGGCAACCGCATGAAACTCGTGCCACCGCTATTCTCCACCGTGGCAGTTCCCCCCGCCATGTCGCAGGCATCCCACTGCCAGGCGTTCAGAATCGTTCCTGACTCCCGGTTACCGGGTAGTGGGCGGGCGGATGAAACAGAAAGTATCTTGAATGACCAGACGGTTTTGTCGTGGGCGAGGAACTGGAGGCGCGGATGCCGCTGCAATTCGCGCAGCGTCTGGGACGCCGGGAACGGACTCACCTTCTGGGGAAAGGCATCCTCGTGCAGGATCAGGTATCCGATCTTCATGGCCAGCAATCCGTCAAGGATATCGCCGGTCACAGCCCCCATGTTGACATCCTCGAACCGCAGAAACACCTCATTGAAATACTGGCGCGACACGGAAGGCGAATACCCGTTTAGCATCTTAGTCCGGTAGAGCGTCGCGTAATATTCCGTGATGGAGTTCCAGTGCGAGTCCCCCGGCCAGAGCGGAATGGCCATGGCGCGGTTCTCGCGTCCGCAGGCCGCGGCATCCTCCGCCACCGCCCGGTACGCGCCCTGCTCATAGTCCAGCAGGCACAGGGTGGGATCCAGCCGCCGCCCGTAGTCGACCAGGCAACCGGCGGCGATCAGGAGGGTTGCAAGGACCGCAAGCTTCCGTCCGGGTAGCGCCCGGCTGAACCGGTCGATCACCAGCGCCAGCGCAATGCCGAGAAAAGGCGTGAGAAGGCAGTAAATCTTGGCCGGCTGCCGGATCATCGCGTAGGGCGGAATCAATGTCCGGAGCCATTGCCACAGCCGATGATGGGGGTCAAACGGGGTGTTGGGTCCCAGCGCCAGAACCGCAACCCCGCCGATTGCCGCAAGAATCATCAACAACATGCCAAGTTGCCGGAGAGACTGTGGCTTCCGCCGCACCGCATCCACAACCATGACCGCCAGCCCCGCCAGCAGCACCGCGACCACCCAGACTCCGATATAAACCAGGTTGAAACGGTTATCCAATGTGGCGTCGAACCAACCCGGCGCCCTCAGGGCATAATTCAGTGACTCCTTGATCGAGCGTCCATGCGATTGCAGGGTCTGATCCAGGGATGACTTGATGATGGCTGTCTGCAGGTAAGCCAGGACCATGCCGATGAGAATAGGCACCAAGGGCACGACTCTTCGCGAGGCTCGCGCCAGATCAGCCCCATTTCGGGAACCCAGCGCCGCACTCATCACAACCCACACCGGAGTGGCCAGGAACACAAAAAAGAAGACATGCAGATCCACCCAGGAGACGATCGTCAACAGCACTCCCGCCAGAACCCCTCCCCACAGCCTGCGGTCGCGAACCGCCACATCCACGCCAAGGAAAATCAGGGGCACCCACACCATGCCGAGACCGGTGGGACTGCCACCCAACACGGACACCTTGAAATAGGGAAGGAGAATGGACGGCAATGCCGCCACACCTGCCGTCAACCAGGATGTCGTGAACCGCCTTATCAGGAGGAATGTGGAAAGGTAGATCAGCCAAACGGTCACACACAGCATCAGGTTCCACCCGATAACCCGGCCACCCAAAGCGTACCCGGCGGAATAGATGAGACCGAATGGAAAGTAATAACTGCCGGGGTTGTAAAGGGCCTGATCGTCTCCCTGGTTGAACTCGTAGACATGGTAGAACAGCGGGGTTTTCCCCGTAAATGAATCGGCCAGCATCCAGAGCTGATACATGAACTGCAGGTGGTCGCCCGGGATCATGTAGCGCGCCCCCCCCGCCTCGGGCCGGTTGGAGGATGGCACCCCCTCATGAAAATAGCGGACTGCAGGCCAAGTCAGTGCGAAGTACACCGAGAGGGAAACCAGCATCGTGATGAGCACCAACCGTAGACGTTTCACGAAGGATTGGCTCCTGATGGCTTCAGTTTCGCTGCCATCTTCAGTACGCCCCGCCGCTCCTCCTCATCAAACAGCCAGAACCAGCCCAGCAACAGGAACGATCCCGCCGCCAACGGAAACATCGCCAGCCGTACGGTAAACGAGGGAATCACCGACATCGCACCCAGCCACACCAACGCCACACCCATCACGCCCGCCGACCGGGCGACTGAAGCGCCGGACCGGGGCGCGAACCGGTGCGCAAGTATCGTCATCGCCACGGTCTCAAATACGCACCGGAGAAACCAGGCGATCCCAGCCCCGGTCATCCCGAAATGCTTCATCAGGAACCAGGCCGCGGCGACAGCCAAGGGGATCTCCACCAGATTAAGTTTGGCGCTGATGTCAGGGCGCCCCACCCCTTGGAGCAACGAGAACGGCACGAAGGACAGGCTGTACACGAAGATCCCGGCCGTTAACCAGCGCATCACACCCGCGCTGGCATCTGAAAACGCCTTATCCTGCCAGAACGTAAGCGCCTCGCCGGAAAAGGAACACAACGCCAGCGCTACCGGAAAAGTAAAAACCATCAAACTCTTGATCCCTCTCGCATACAAGGGCGCCACGGATCCCGGCTCCAACGCATGCTGGGCCGAAAAGGAGGGAAACAACACCGACACCCAGGCACGGGGAAAGATCAGGAGCCGGATGACCATTTCCGCAATGGTGGCGTAGAACCCGACCATGGCCACCGGCAACAATCCGAACATGATGACACTATTGACCTGATTCAACACCAGCATGGCAATGCTCGACACC
>CAYOQM010000234.1:0-4265 GCA_964406065.1 uncultured Verrucomicrobiota bacterium | reverse complement strand
CCAGCAGTTTCCGCGGCCCGATCCGCCACGCCCCACGGCGACTGTCGCCGCAATGGCGCACATAAGGCCTCAAAGTCGACAGCAGTTCACATCCCGGCTCCTTCCCGGGAACGGGATTGGACATCCTGTCGTCAGCGATACGGATACATGATTGTCGTTTCATCCAACGACATATTCACACGGCATGTGATAGGATTGCAATTGCAATAGAACGAAAATCGTCGTTTCGGATAAACGGAGGCAAATCATGGCGCAGACATCCTGGTGGAAGGGGCCCGACCGGGCGGAACCTGACTTTAACAACCTGCTCGCGGTCCTCAATCGCGGCAAACCCAGCCGCCCGACCCTGTTCGAGTTCTTCCTGAACAACCGGATCTACAGGAAATTGGCCGGCAAGTCCTGGTCGGATGACCCCGCCCCGCTGGCCCAATGGCGGTCACTGATCGCCGCCTTCAAGGCGGCAGGGTATGACTATGCCACAGTTCACCCGTCATCTCTGTGTTTTCCAGGCGGAGAGCATGACCGGGCCCAGACGATCTCCCTCAACCAGGGAGCCGTCATCACAGACCGCAAGAGCTTCGACGCCTATCCCTGGCCGGATCAGGATGCCTTGGATTACTCGATGCTTCATACCATTGCCCCTGATTTGCCACGGAAGATGAAGCTGATTGTTTACGGTCCGTGCGGCGTCCTGGAAAACGCGATCAGCCTGGTCGGCTATGAAAACCTCTGCCTGATGCTCGCCGACGACCCCCGCCTGGCAGAAGACGTCTTCGCGCAAGTCGGCAGCTGTCTGGTCCGGCACTACGCGATTGCCGCCGCCTTCGACACGGTGGGTGCCTGCATTTCAAATGACGACTGGGGCTTCAAGACCCAAACCCTGCTATCCGTGTCCGACATGCGTAAATATGTTTTCCCATGGCACGTGAAGATCGTGGAAGCGATCCATGCGGCCGGCAAGCCCGCCATCCTGCACTCCTGCGGCGAGGCCCGCGAAATCATGGAGGACATCATCACGGTAATGCGCTACGACGGCAAGCATTCCTATGAAGACGTCATCATGCCCGTTGAGGACGCTTACGCCCGTTGGGGTGGCCGGATAGCCATTCTCGGCGGAATCGACGTCGATTTCATCATCCGCTCGTCGGGCGACAAGATTTTCGAGCGCAGCCGGGCCATGCTTGAAGCGACCGCCGCACGGGGCGGCTATGCGCTGGGTACGGGCAACAGTGTTCCGGAATATATTGAAGACGAAAAGTACTTTGCCATGACCCACGCCGCCTTGAATGCCAGGTAAGTCCATAAGGGGTTGCCCACCTGAATTTATCCGTTTGTCAGGCGAGCAGGATTTGATATAAGGGCTGATTATGGAAAACCGTAATCCGCCCTTATTGGTGCTCTCAGAGCGTGAACGCCAACCTCGGGTTCTGAATTCAAGATTCCTTCGGCCATGACCTCCCCGTCCCTACCCCTGCCCTTTCTTTATACCGCCCGGCTGGAAACCTCCGGCAGGCTGGCGGACTTGTATGACGAACATTGCCTGGAAGGCGGGGATGAGGACTGCTCCACGTGGTTTGATGCCGACCGGGATCTGGCCGTTATCGAGTATTTCAACACCTCCCGTTCCGAGGCGGAACACCGCCTTGCGGCCATGATCGCCTTCCTCGAACCGCTCCGGAATGGCGACCCCCTCACGGGCTCCGTTCGCGAACTTCCTGCGGTAGACTGGGCGGAAGCGTGGAAGAAATTCTTCCACACGGAAAAAGTCTCCGACAGGATCTGGATCAAGCCGTCCTGGGAACCCTGCAAGGCCGGCCCCGGCGAGATCATCGTGGAACTGGATCCGGGCATGAGTTTCGGCACCGGCCAGCACGGCACCACCCGCGGCTGCCTGCAGATGCTGGACCGCCTGGCGACACCGGGCGCCGCCCTGCGCCTGGCCGATATCGGCTGCGGCTCAGGCATCCTGGCCATCGCCGCGGCCAGGCTGGGGTACCGCAACATCGTGGCCGTGGACAACGACCCGGATGCCGTCCGTATCGCCACCGAAAATGCCGGACTGAACGGGGTTGCAGAACGGATCCACTTCCTGACGGGCGATTGCGCCTCCCTGGGACTCCGCGGCAGCCATGACATTGTCGTGGCGAATATCCTGGCCACCGTACTGATCGACCATGCCGCCGAACTGGCCGGCGTACTGTCCGACTCCCCTTCCGCCCGCCTGGTGCTTTCGGGAATCCTGAATCCCCAGGCTGACTCGGTCCGAGCCGCCTACGCCGCACTTGGATTTGCAACCGAGGAGATCCTGCAACGGGGCGACTGGACCACACTCTGCCTGAAGAAACCATGACGCGCGCCCCCATAACCCACCAGATCCTGATCAACTGGGCCGGCCAGCGAGTCTTCCAGGATGCCAAGACGCTTGTGGACCGGGCACTCATCCAGGAGGTGACCTACGAGGAACCTTTTGTCACCGGCACCTTGCTCTGGAGCAACCGGCCGCTCAAGACCTCCGTCAAGATCCTGCAGGACGGCTCGGCCCAGAACCACTGCCCCTGCCGGGACAGCAAGGAGCGCGGCATCATCTGCGCCCATGTGGTGGCCCTTTGCATCGAGCTCATCCGGCGCAGCAACAATCCGGAGATCGAGGCGAAGCGCCAGGAGGAGAAGAAGCGGGCCGAGCGCATCGCCCGCTTCAACGAGGCCGCCTATACCAAGCGCGCCCGCACCGGAACGCCGGGCAGTACGGACGCCCGTCTCCAGCTTGTCCTGAAAGCCTCATGGAAGGAAGCGGCTGCCACCGGACGCATCCCCATTCTCTGTTCGGCAGTCACCGGCGGCCAGACCCTCCCTCTGGACCAGGTCCCCCCCCACATCACGCTGGGCTTGAACCAGAAGGATGAATCCATCCTGTTTGTACTGGAGGATATCGTTGAGGGCCCGGCACGACACGAGATTGATCTCCGGCCCCAGGATTTTGTGTCGCTTCTGCAGTTGCTACAGGGGCAGCAGATCCTTCAGGAAGCCCAGCCCGCCCCCATCACCGTCACCGCAACCCGGCTTGTCTCATTCCTGAATCTCGATCTCGACCATGAAAACGGGGAACTCATCCTGATGATCCACACCGAGATCCCGCTCATGAGTCCGTCGGAATTGCCTCTTTACATCACGGCAGGCCGCCACGGCTGGGTCTTCGGCGCCCATCATTTCTGGCCCCTGGAGCAGGTCCTCCCCGAGGCCTTCCGCTCCATTTACATGGAACCGGTGATCATTCCCCGCGACTCCGTGCCACGCTTCATGCAAACGGAATTACCGGTGCTGTCCGGTTTCATGCGCGTTGAAAGCAACCTGTCGCCGGATCTCTTCACCATCGAGCCGGACACGCCCCGCTTCCGCTTCGTCCTGCGCGGCAGCCCCGCCTCACTGGCCGGGACGCTCTATGCGGACTACAAAGGCTACCGCATGATCGCCGGGAAAGCCGATCCCCTGGGACAGTTTGCACTCCCCGACCCCTCGGACCTGATGCGGTACCTGGTCCGCAACCCCGAGGCCGAAAAGAAAGGGATCGAGCAACTGGTCAAGTTTGGTTTTTCAGGGACAGCGGGCGATGCCCTGACCCCCGTTGTGGGGTGCCGTGAAGTGTTGAACTGCCTCGGGAGCCATGTCCCCGCCCTGCGCCGCAAGGGCTGGCGCGTGGAAATGGAAGGCCGGGTCGGAGGATTCATGGAGGAAGCCGAATTCGCCACCCCCGTCGTCCGGATCAACTACCAGGACGACAAGGCCGGATGGTTCGAAGTCGGGTTCGACTTCGAGGATGCCGGCGGCAACCGCCTGACGCCCGCGGAAATCCAGCGCGCCCTGCTCAAGGGAGACTCCTTCATCGACCGCAATGGCCGCACGATCCTCCTGGATTCCGAAGCCATTGACGCCATGATCGAGGTCTTCCGCGATTGCTCCAGTGGCGAAGGCACCCAGCCGGGCGTTTTCCGCATGCCCTCGGTGTATGCCTCCTACGTCAAGACCTCGCTCGATGCGCTGGATGGGGTTGACGTGGAAGCCCCCCCCGCCTGGCGCCTGGCGGCTGAAAAGCAGGCCCAGGGTCTTTCCATCGAACCCGTCGCCCTGCCCGCCAGTCTTGAATCCATCCTGCGCCCCTACCAGAAGGAAGGCGTCAACTGGCTGCGGTTCCTGGAGGTCAACACGTTTGGCGGCATCCTGGCCGACGAGATGGGACTGGGCAAGACCGTGCAGACCCTCACCTGGCT
>CAYOQM010000233.1:0-4328 GCA_964406065.1 uncultured Verrucomicrobiota bacterium | reverse complement strand
GGGTAGGATCCAACTCCCGTGCACAGGCCGCCATAGCCTCATGGTTGCACCCATAATGGGCCTCGTTGCCGAGCGACCACATGATGACCGAAGGATGGTTCTTGTCCCGTTCCACCATGCGCACCATCCGTTCGACGCACGCCTCGCGCCAGGCAGGATCCTCCGTCGGATTTCCTCGCCAGTCAGGAACCTGGTCAAAACCGTGTGTTTCCAGATCACACTCATCGATCAGATACAATCCGTGCTGGTCGCACAGATCATACCAGCGCGGATCATCCGGGTAATGCGAGGTGCGCACCGCATTGATGTTGTGCTGCTTCATCAGCCGGATATCAGCTTCCATGGCCTCCAGGGGGATTGCCCGGCCAAGATCGGGATGGGTCTCGTGACGGTTGACGCCCTTCAGTTTCACCGCCACCCCGTTGACCAGAAACACATTGCCGCGGATTTCCACCACACGGAACCCGACCTTCTGCGGGATAATGGCTATGACCTTCTGTTGCTCGTCCCGCACCGTCAGGATAAGTGTATAAAGATTTGGAATTTCAGCTGACCAAAGGAGGGGCGACTTGACGAGTCCCGACAACGACACTTCCACACCGTCTCCGGCCCCTGCCGCAACCCTGGCCTTGAGGGACTTCGCCAGGACCGCATTCCCGCCAGCGTCACGCAATTCTGCCGTTACGGAACCCTTTGCCGGAACATCCGCCGAATTCTTCAGTTTGACCTGGATATCCAGTTCCGCCTCGGCATCACCCGCCTTGAATGGAGTCCGGATGCGGAGATCAGCCACATGAATCAACGGCAGGGCCAGCAGATAGACATCGCGGAAGATTCCGCTCAACCACCACATGTCCTGATCCTCGCAGTAAGTCCCATCCGACCACTGGTAGACGCGAACCGCCAGCGTATTGGCACCGGGCTTCACAAGGCCGGTAAGATCGAATTCGGCAGGTGTTCGACTGCCCTTGCTGAACCCTACGGCTTTTCCGTTAACCCACACGTGGAACGCAGAATCCACACCTTCGAACCGGAGGACCATACGCATCCCGGTCCATTCTTCCCTCACATAAAACTCTTTCCGGTATGAACCGGTGGGATTGTCGGTCGGGACATTGGGCGGGTCGACGGGGAACGGGAACTGAACATTGGTATAATGCGGCTTACCGTAGCCCTGCATCTGCCAGTGTCCTGGCACCACAATGTCATTCCACCCGCTCACATCGAACGAGGGGGCGAAAAAATTGGCAGGCGCCTCGACGGGCGTCGGGTCATAATGGAACTTCCAATTGCCATTGAGCAACTGAAACCAGGGCGACGCCCCCCGGTCAAAGGTCTTCGCCGAGGCGACATCGGGATAGTGGAAGAAATAACTTCGTGCCGGCAAGCGATTCCGGTGGGTCAAGGCGGGATTTTGCCAGTCACAAGGCAGGGTGGTAGTCATCAGCATTCTCCTCTTATTCGCGGTTACGCAATACCCGGGCGGGCAAACCAACGGCAATCACCTTGGCGGGCAGGTCTTCGTTCACCACGGCGCCGGATCCCACAATCGTTCCTTCGCCAATTGAACAGCCATCCTGCACGATTACACCCGCTCCAATCCAGACCTCGGCCCCTATGAAAATACCCTTTGCCGTGCGCTTCTGATCCATGACAGACGCATCCGACCGGGAAAAGTCGTGGCCCCCGCCGACAATGTAGCTATAGGCGGCCACAAGGACCTTGCGCCCTATTTCCACGCGATGGGAGGAGGCGATATCGCAATTGAACCCGATGTTCACATCATCACCGATCACGATATCCCCGTTCTTGCAGTGAAGGATGGTGTTGCGGCCAACGAACACACCGGACCCGATGGTGATACCGGCATTGGATTCGCCCTTGGCGTCGAGCAGACAGTTGTCGTCGATCACGACATTGTCGCCGATGACGATTTTCTTCGGGTGCCGCAGCACGAGGTTGGCTCCGAACACCACGTTACGGCCGCAGGCCTTCAACAACCTCGGATATAAGACCTTCCGGAGCGCCAGTCCGAGCGCACCCGGCGTCGCGGAACACAGCAAAACAATCACTTCGTACTTGAGGAGCGACAGCCAACTCCCCCGCCCGATCACCAGGGCAAGGTATTTGCGCAAGGGTGACGCCTTGCTCTGCACCAGTTGCTGCTGAATATCAAGGATTTCATGCGGCTCTGTCATAACGCTTCATAGTGGCAGTCTGCCTGCCCGCCGTCAAGCATGAGCCAAGCATGTGCCCTGATCGAGCGCAAGGCGTTTCGGAGGGGAATACCATCGGGGTCACGTCCCCATATTCCGGGGGACGTGACCCCGCGTCCCGCGTCAGAGTCGCGCTCGTTGCGAGCCTATGTGAACCTCCCTAACGCCGTGGAAGTTCTGTTGGAGACCGCCGCCCTTGAGCACATCGAATTCAAAGCGGCTCACGGCGTTAATTTCACTATCTCGAATTACATAGACCGTCACGCGGAATATGTCCTCCCCGCTTACCTCGTCCTTGATCGTTGCAACACGTGGGGCGTCGAAGGGTTCCGTGTTGCCGACTTTTGGGGCCTTGGACGGGTCGTCAATGATCGTCATCCGTGCCAACTCCAGTAGGATTCGGGTCGCTTTCAATGCCGCCTCCGCATCATCGGCCTTGAGTTCCTTGCAGAACTTCATGGCATCGCTGAGCGGTGGACAACCAGGTTTTGCCGGCAGGTTCTCATAGGCCCACGAAATCTTCCCCTCGCGATAGGCGGCGCAGTAATTGCTCCTTTGTTCGATGCCCAACGTAAAGGTATGAACCCTCACGTTGTGGAAGGTGGTGCCTGGGAAGGCATCCGCGAGCATCTGCGAATTGACCGGCGTGACGGAAATGTTCCGTGTGCCCTGCCCTCCGTATTTCTGCTGTGCCACTGCCGTCACGGCTGCGATCTCTGCGGCCGCAGAGATCTTGGGGTTTTCCGGGACCATTGTCTGAGGTCCGCTGCCAGCGGCAAGGGCTGACGCCGCACAGGTCACGCACAGGACTACCACTGCAACCGTTTCGAACATCCCTTTCATCAATCTGTCTCCTTCTTGGTGTTGCGGCATGCCCATCATGCCGCATTTACTGTCAGGGGATGGTATTCCGAACTTCATCGTCTTCATCGTCAGTCTCCTTTGGTTGGAGGTCCTCTTGTTGGACACCGTTTCGAGTGAATGGTTTCCGCATTGTCCTTCTTGCCTTACTCCCCGCGCCGGTGGCTTGAGTGTTACAATAATTTGTTGCCGCACTGGGAACCGGGGAACCGCCCAAGCCCGTCCCCGTCGCCACGCACCAATCACATCAACTCGCAACTGCCGCGCCACATACAGTTCGCCCCACTCCGCCCCCACCATACTCCGCGCTCCGCTCTGCCTGTCCCCGGATCTTTCTGTGAGAGATCCTCCAATCACTGTCCAGAGGATCGACCACCTACTCGTGATCTGTGATCCAACCGTACTCATGCGTACTTTCCTTTCTTTCTTTTTGCACAACCGTGACTCTTGACCTGCGGCGAGAGTGCGAGCCGTCGCGGTCAAAGAGCTGGTTCGCATCATTGATCAATCTCCATAATGAGTTCGAGCCCGATGGACAAAAACCTTCCGAGCATTTTCGTCTATCGAGTAGACGAGTCTATCCTTGTAGGAAAGCCGCAACGCAAAGAACCCGGAGAGGTCACCAACCAACCGCTTGCCTGCATGTGGGTTTGGGGCAACCTGCTGTTGAAGAATGATCTTGAGTTTGTTTTTCATGCGTGGAGGCAACTTGGCGACATCCTTTACCGCCTCCTTGGTGAAATGGATGGCGTAGTCCGTCATGGTTCGTGCCCAAACACTTCGTCAAATGACACGGTCTCGCCTCTCTGCATTTGTTCCACAGACCGCTTTATGCTTTGCCGAAAGCCTGGAGTCGAGAGCAATTCCATGGTCTCGATCATGCTGTCATAATCGTCCTCCGCCATTAAGACTACCGAACCGTGGCGGTGGTTTATCCTGTAAATTTGGTGCTTGTCCGTCGCGCCCTTGACGACATCGAAAAACTCGCGACGCGCATCAGTTGCAGTCAGTGTTGTCATTTAGCCTCCAATATGTACGCTTTTGTGTACATGTTGAAGAATAGGGGCTCCCGCGTCAATCCTTTTTCTCATGCGAACATTGTATTCGCATCAGTTCTATTGTTGGCGACGCCCGTCAACCATCAGTGCAACGGCAATGATGGCAGCACTGCCGAGGAGACAGTTGCCAAGGTAATGAAGGCCCGCCGTTATTTCGCTTCCGCAGTACCCCATCTGATTACCAAGGTTGTTC
>CAYOQM010000232.1:0-4344 GCA_964406065.1 uncultured Verrucomicrobiota bacterium | reverse complement strand
CAGGCGTGGGCTCGGTAGGCCTGGTTGCAGGTTTGAAGAACGGAAACACCTTCACGTTCACTCATCAGCAGAGCGCCATTGCGGCCACCGGAGTTTCGAGGGTCTACCGCTGGTCGAAGGATCTCGTGACTTTCCGCAACGGAGGCCAGTCCGACGGTGTCACGACTGTGAGTTTCAACGCCATCACCACAGCAGGCATCACCACCGTCACCGCCACGGTCACCGGCACATCCGCAACTAGGTTGTTCGTGGACGTCAAAGTGTCACAGAACTGACCATACTCACTTGGATCTTCCATTATCGACGGCGGTCTCCCTACAAAAGAGGCCGCCGTCTTTGTAGAGAAGCCCCCGTTGTTCCGGATCGCTGCCTACAACCGTCTTGCGATGCCCAAGCTGCCCGCCCGGAATCTGACCGGCCAATCGGAAAGTTGATAAATTAGAGAACTTGCCCCATCATGAATCTGCGTCCTCCATTCGCCTGCGTGCTCGTATGGCGACGCCGCCGATCAGGCCGGCCAGTCGAGGCGCTACGGCGGGATCCACCCGAGTGAGGACGACTTCCACGGCCGCCATGTCGGCTCGCAGGTCGGTCGGAGTGCCTTTGCCCTCGCGGAGCAGTATTGGAGCGGCACCATTTGGTAACCTAGTCATCGGCACCCGCCTCCAACCCCAGAATGCGATCCTCGGCCTGGCCCCGCGCGGTGAGAATGATGACCGGATTCCGTCCCCGCCGGGCTCACCCTTCAACTCGCGGATGACCGCGTAGCCGCCCCGACCCGGCAGAACGAGGTCCATCACAATCAGATCGGGCAGCTCGCGGAGCGCCATGGCGGTGCGATCCAGGTCGTCGTGGGCTTGCGCCAACCGCGGATGGACTGTCCCTCTGGATGACGTAGGTCCAGCCGCGCCGACGAGGGCGGCTTTGCGGAAGGGACTGGCGTTCAGGCATCAGGGCGACGCCAGCGGTCCGCTCACTGGAGTCACCGTGATCGGGCGGCGCGGTTTCTCGCCATCGGCGCGGTGGACGAAATACTGGGTCGCCATGCCCGGTCGGGACTCGGCCATGCCGGAGAAACACGGCGTGAGGCGATCGCCAGGGCCGGCCATCAGGATCGACACGCTGGCGGCTTTGGTCTGCTCGGGAAGGGTGAGCGAGAGGACCTTGCCCGCTTGCAACTGATAGCGCTGCTCGCCAAACACCACGCCGACGGTCTGCGGCGCGACGTTGACGAACCGGAAGGTGCGCGGGTCGTGATCCGCGCCGAGGTCCGGCAAGGCGAGAACGGCGGGCTTGTTCCACGAATCCGCCGACCGCCACAGGACTGCAAACACCTTGGCACCGGCCGGGCAGGGCACCTCCGCCCAGTCACCTTTTGCGGGGTCGCGGAGCTTCACTTTGCCATCGACCAAAAACACCTTCGCGGGCTGGCTGGGCAGCGAGAGTTGCAACCGGAATGCAGGAGGTTTTGCGTCCTTCTCCACCGCTGGCTGAAGCCCCGCTTCCAGCACGCGCGGCGGGATGCTGCCCTCCGGAGGATCGAGTTCGCGCCGCACGCCGTCGCGGATCTCCTGGCGGAACGGCGGCAACTCGCCAAGCGCCAGCAAGCGCAGACTGGCGGTCGGGGTTTCCTGCGCGGCGGCCACTCCGGCGGCAAGCAACAAAACGGATAGATAAGTTTTCATTATTTGGTTTTCTCGGTTTTCTCAAAGGTGAAGTGGTCGAAGAGGCGGCCTTCGATGTCATAAGCTTTCATGTCGAGCTGGCCACCGAAGGCCGTGACATAGGTGAAATGATGGCCGGTTTTGATATGGCGTTGGAATGGCGGCCGATACGGGCCAAACGACTCCAAGCCACCGCCGGCCCCGCCGGTAATGAGATAGGTGGTGCCGTTTTTCTTCACCGGCTTGCCGTGGCGGATCATCCAAGTGCGCTCGTAGGAATGGATGTGACCATTCCAGACAATATCGACGTGGTGCTTGTCGTAGAGTGCGACAATCGGCTTGGTTGCTGGCTCGCCAAAGGTCATTTCCTCGACCGCGTGTTTCCAGTCATTGCCGTAATCGTCGTCGGACGAGAACGGCGGATGATGATGCATGCAGATTTTCCACAGCGAGGTGCTGGCCGCCAGCTCGCGATCAAGCCAGCGATACTGTTCGCTTCCCGGACGGAGGTCCTTGTTGCTGTCTATCATGAAGAACTGGATGTCACCTTGCTTGAAGGTGTAGAAATACTCCGGTTCCGGCAGTTTCACATAGTCGTAGTAGTGCATCGAATTCTGCTCGTGGTTGCCGATCACCGGATAGAACGGCACGCTGTCGATCAGCGGCCGCATGTGCGGGAAGAAGTGTTCCGTCCAATGGGATTTGTTGCTGCCTGTGGTGACCAGGTCACCGCCGATCATGACAAAGTTCGGGCGCAGTTCCCAAGCGGCTTCGGACAGCCGTTTGAGCTTGTCCGGGTTGGCTTGGGTGTCGCAGAAAACGACGAAGGCAAACGGCGAGCCGGGCTTCATCGCGGTCTGGAAGGTTTGCAACTTGGTTTCGAGCGAACCGTTTGGCACGGGCGCTTGGGTCTTGAAATAGTATAGCATTTCGGGCTCGAGATCGGTCAGGGTGAGCTGGTGAATCAGCGCCACCTTGTCCTCCACGACGGTGTTCGTGCAAGCCGGAGTCTTGCCCCATGTTAGAGTGCCTTGGCAAGGGAAGTTGGTTTCCCACATGATGGTCGCCTCCTTGCCGCGGACCCACTGGAGATAGGGTTGGACGATCACTGCGGGCTCAGCACCGGGCGGCGGTTCGCCGGGAAGTTCCCGATAGGACATGCCCCGCTTGAATTCCTTCACCACCCATGCGGTGTTGGCGCAGATGTCGAATACTTTGACGTCTCCGATTCGTCCGCAATGGGGAAAATTCTCATTGGAATCCCTGAGGCCGCCGATCCACGTCTCGGGGTTGAGTGGCCACAGGATCTCGCCGCTTTGCTCAAGGGTGGAGGCGACCTGTCTGCCGTCGAGGAACAGCCGGAGTTCGGTGCCGTCATAGGTGGCGGCGAGGTGATGCCAGAACCCGGGGGTGAGCCGGTCGTCGGCCACCAGATAGGTTAGTTTGCCATCGCCGTCATCCGCGCCCTTGGTTGCCAGCGCGACCATTGGGTGGGTGTCGCGGTAGCCGAGGGCCAGCCCGGCCTCGCGGCCGCCGTCGTCGGCGAGGCAAGAGATCAGGGCGCTGTGGCGCTGCGGCGTATCGATGGTGAACCAAGTGCTCAGCGTGAAATCAGTCACCGGGCGGAAGGCGGCGATGTTTTCCGGTTGGGTATCGAGCCGGTGAGGCGAGGTGGCACCAGCGAAACGCAGGCCTCGCGCGGAGCCGTCTTCCGCGACCGGCGGCGCGCCGAGGATGAGTTCGGGACCGAACTGCGACTTGAGGCGGGCAGCGGTCGCAACCCCGTGCTCCTCGACCGGCGCATCAGGCGAAGCCGGTGGATTGGCAGCGGGCGGCGGCGGCGGCGGCGGAATTAGGTGATGGCGCGTGAAGTTATAGAAAAGGATCGGATCGGGCGTCGCCTCGTGGGCGGACAACGCGGGTGATAAGGCTAGCAGGAAACAAAGGGCGATTTTCACAGTGGGCGGTGGGCTGGGGTAATGGTTGGGAGAATGAGAAGTGGGCCGGCCGGAGAATTCCGACCGGCCCGTGGGGGGATTAGCGGTGGGATTATTTGGCTCGCTCGATGCGGAGGCGACCAAAGAGCTGGCGTTGCCCGCCCGGCAGTTCACCGGAGATCGAGGTGGGATTCTGAGTGCCGGTCGGCAGCCAGTCAACCAGATTGCCGGAGGTTTCCAGAATGTAGGTGATGGCGGGATCGGCGGCGGCCGCGGTGCCCTTGGTGTAGGACATTGTGAAACCATCACCGCTCGGGGTCAAGCCGGGCGACGTGGTGCCGATCTTCGGATTCAGCCCGAGCGCATACTCCACCAAATCGCGGATGCCGTCGTGGTCGCCGTCGCCGTTTTCATTGGCAACCAGGCCGAAGCTGTTAGCCCAGGTGGCGAACCCATCGAGCGGGGTCGTGGCGGTGAGCTTGATGTTATCAACAGCCCACCACCAGTTGTTGCCAGCGGTGATGAGACCGAAGCGGAAGCGAGCGGTGGTGGCAGCAGCCGGGTTGAAGATCGGGATCGAAATGGTTTCGTTGAACGCGTCTGGTTTGAAATCGCCGCTGGCGGTGTTCGAACTGAAGCGCAGCAGCGCGGACCACGTAATACCGCCGTCGAACGACACCTCAAGGCTAGCGCCCTGCGGTGCTTCATACTGCCAACTCGAATCGAAGGTGAGCACGGCGGAG
>CAYOQM010000231.1:0-4346 GCA_964406065.1 uncultured Verrucomicrobiota bacterium | reverse complement strand
TCTTCAAGGCCTCCTTCAAGATGGCCGCCCTCTTCGGCCTGGTTGCCGTGATCCTGTGCGGCCTTACCGGCGATATCTCTGCCGTGGAAGTTGGGAAAACACAGCCGGCAAAACTCGCCGCCATGGAAGCGCTTTGGGACACCCAGAAGACTGTCGGGATCAGCCTCCTTCAGCTCCCGGATACAGACCATGAGCGGAATTATTTCGAGACCATCAAAGTACCCGGCCTTCTGAGTCTTCTGGCTACCCACTCCCTGGATGGCGAAATCAAGGGACTGAAAGACTTCCCGAAGGACGAGCGTCCGCCTGTGATGCCGGTTTTCCTGAGCTTCCGACTCATGATCGGACTCGGCATGCTATTCTCGCTTCTGGCTTTTCTGGCTGTGGTTGCATCCCATTACGACCTCCTGGAGCGGTATCCCCTCTTTCTTAAATTACTGATCTTCACCATCCCGCTGCCCTATCTGGCCAACCAGTTGGGTTGGATCGTGGCGGAAATGGGACGCCAGCCCTGGATCGTGTACGGCATCATGAAAACTGCAGACGGCATTTCAAAGTCCATCACCGTCGGACAGGTCGTCGGCTCGCTGGTTGGGTTCGTCCTGCTGTACGGCCTGCTGGGCGCCATCGACATCTATCTCCTGATGAAATTTGCCCGCAAGGGGCCGGACAGCGACCTGTCCAGCCTGATCCCTATAACGAAACGGAAGGTGTAACATGGAACTCCAAATCATCTGGTTTGTACTCTGGAGCGTCTTGTGGGCGGTGTATTTCACGCTCGACGGATTCGTTCTCGGCAGCAGCATGCTTCAAAACTTCGTGGCCCGGTCCGATATTGAACGCCGCGTGGTGATCAACACCCTGGGCCCGGTCTGGGATGGCAACGAGGTGTGGCTGATCACGGCGGGGGGCGTCACCTTTGCGGCCTTCCCCACCACCTACGCCCTGATGTTCAGCTATCTCTACACCCCTCTACTGCTCCTGCTTTTCTCGCTGATCGTGCGGGGAGTGGCGTTCGAATTCCGGGGCAAGGTGGATGATCCGCGCTGGAAAAATATCTGGGACCGGGCCCTGCTGGTCAGCAGCTTCCTGCCCGCGCTTCTGTTCGGCGTCACCTTCGGGAACATATTCATGGGACTTCCCATGGATGCCGCAGGCTACCACGGCTCGCTCATGTCGGTATTGAATCCCTACGGGCTGGTAACCGGGCTCCTGTTTGTCCTGCTGTTCGTGGTGCATGGCGGCTTATATCTGTCCGTCAAAACCACCGGCGCCGTCAAGGCACGCAGCGTGTCGGCCGCCTCGGCGGTCTGGATTCCCCTGCTGGTTGTGGCCGTGGTGTTCCTGGCCTACACGTATCCGGCTACACACCTGTACGACAATTTCCTGGCGCATCCCGGTCTTCTGGCGGTTCCGCTGCTTGCCGTGGCTTCGCTCCTGGGAATCAAGGTGTTTCTGATCCAAGGGAAACTGCTGCCCGCCTTTACGGCGTCATCCCTGACCATCCTGCTGGTGGTGGCAACAGGCGTGGTCGGGTTGTTTCCAAACCTGATCCCCTCCACCCTGGATCCCCACTACAGCCTCACCGCGTTCAACTCGTCCTCCAGCCCGTACACCCTGAAGGTTATGACCGGTGTGGCCATCATTTTCCTGCCGATCATCATTGCTTATAAAATCTGGGTCTATCGGGTTTTCCGGGCGCCGGTGACGAATCAGGATGTGCTGGACAACAAGCAGGCGTACTGATTACGCCTGATCCAGGCTTTCCCGGACCGCTTGAACGAGTTTGGTGGTAGCAAAGGGCTTTTGAATAAAGCTCATGCCTGAAGTGAGAATCACGCCACGACTGGCCACGGCGCCGGGATAGCCGCTCATGAAAATAACCTTCAACTGCGGTTTCTCACTCCGTAATTGTTCGGCCAATTTCCCGCCCGAGACCCCTCCGGGCATGATGACATCCGTCAACAGCAGATCAATCACGCCGCCCTGGAGGCGCCACAGTTCGGCCGCCATCACCCCATTGGACGCTTCGAAAACCCGGTACCCGTACTGCTCCAGAAGCCGGACCGCCAGATTACGCAGCGAGAGATCGTCTTCCACCACCAGAATGGTTTCCCTCCCTCCGCGCAATTCCACAGGGGATGACACGGCGGCTTTGGGCGCTTCCGTCTCCGTCAGCTTTGGCAGATAAACACGACAGGTCGTTCCCTTCCCCAGCTGGCTTTCAATCTCAACCCAGCCATGATGCTGCTCCACAATCCCATGCACGGTGGCAAGTCCCAGGCCGGTTCCCTGACCCACAGCCTTGGTGGTATAGAACGGCTCGAAAAGATGAGGCAGGTGTTCCGGCGCGATTCCGCACCCTGTATCCCGCACGGTCAGGCAAACAAAATCGCCTGCCGTGACGGCCTGGGCGGCGGCTCTGACCGCGTCAACGGCGAGACAAGTCAACTCCACGTCAAGGCGGCCTCCTTCAGGCATGGCATCACGGGAATTGACGGCCAAATTCAGCAGAATCTGTTCAATCATGCCCCGATCCGCCCACACACTGACACGCCCCGGAGCCGGGTGAAAGTTCAACGAAATATCCTCGCCAATAAGCCGATGGAGCATCTTGGCGATACCGGCCACCACCTCGTTAAGATCCAGGGCACCCATCTGTAGGACCTGCGTGTGACTGAAGGCCAGCAACTGGCGCGTGAGATTACTTCCGCGCTCTGACGCCAGGGCAATGTCGTTCACCTCGTCCGCCTGTGTCGGGGTAAGATCCTTACACTTGCTCAACTCGGCGGCATTCATCACAATGATGGACAGAATGTTATTGAAATCGTGGGCTACGCCCCCGGCCAACCGACCCACGGCCTCCATTTTCTGAGCCTGAAGCAATTTCTGCTCAAGCTGGAGCTCGCGGGTGACGTCGCGCTTGACGGCGACATAATTGATGATCTTGCCGGCGACATCAAAGACGGGCGAAATCGTGGCATCCTCCTCGAATAGCCCGCCATCTTTCCGCCTGTTCACGATCCGGCCGCTCCAAACTTTACCGGCCGACAAACCCTCCCATAACTGACGGTAAAAATCGGCATCCTGCCTGCCGCTTTGAAGAATGCGTGGATTCTTGCCAACCGCTTCTTCCCGGGTATACCCCGACGTCTTCTCAAACACCGGATTAACGTAAAGGATCGTCGCCTTCTCGTCGGTGATCACAATCGTCTCGGCCGCCTGTTCCACCGCCGTCGCCAATCGGGCGTTCGAATCCCTTGCCTGCACGCGATCCAGAAGCAGGTCCCGTTCCCGAAGGGCGCTTTGCGCGAGCACAACCGACAGCTTCGCCTGATCCTTGTAGAACCGGATCTGCTGATGCCGCCAGAGCAAGCTCACCCCGACCCCCGCAGTTAATAATAAAACCGTCATCATGCCGATCACGAGCCAACGCCGTTCCCAAACCGCCGCAAACACTTCCCTTTTGTCGACTCGAGCAACCAGTGCCCACGGCGAATCGGGAATCGTGCGCAAGGCCGCCACCACCGGCACGCCCCGGTAATCATTGCCCTCCATGATTCCCTCGCGACCCAGGACGGCCTGAGCTCCGGGCAATTCGATGCGATCCAAAGACACGCGCAGTCTCAACGCGGTGTTCGTCGCGAACCGGAGTTCGTTCAGGAAAACGGCCTCGTTGCCCTCCCGGCGAACCAGCAGCGTCTCTGCCGTCAAACTGGGAATCGGCCATCGTTTAATGAAGGGATACAGGTAGGTTTCCGGATTAATCCGGAACACCACGGTGCCCAGCGGACGATTGGAGCCGAGTCCCTGTAAAATAGGGATGAGCATAGCCAGATAGACCCCGTGGTCAGTTTCATCCCGATAGAAGTCCAGAAATGTCACCTGACCCGACTGAAGAACCTCCGGAAGGCGTTGTGTAACGGCCGAGGACAAGTTCGTCAGGTTCGCGGGTATCGTCATCCGCGTGGTACTGCGGGCATCCAGCAGAATAATCTGATCGTACTGAAATAGGGTCTGGTATTTTCCGAGCCACTCCCTGAGTAGCTCGGAAGTTTCCGGCGCTTCCGGCTTTTCAAAGAAGCGCCGCACCAAGTCTGAGAAGGTGCCATTATTCAACAGGACCGCGGCGTGCCCCCAGCGCTCGGTGCGCCACTGGGCCAGTTCCCCGACCTTCAACTCGGCAATCGCTGAAAGTTGTTTTTCGTATTCCTTGCGGTAATTCGTCTTGAAATGCTGATAGTAGAGAAAACTCAGGGTGATGATGCCTGCCGTCAGGAAAATAAAAATCAGGAGGTGCGCATAGGAGGCGACATGAACAGCCCGTGGCTGGGTTTCTTGCACCT
>CAYOQM010000230.1:1893-4384 GCA_964406065.1 uncultured Verrucomicrobiota bacterium | reverse complement strand
TGGTGGTCAATGAAAAGGCGCGTCCTTCCGACATCGAGTCTGTCCCCGGATCCCCACCGCCGTTTGGCGCCTGTCAATCCCGGTAGGCCAGTTCTGCCGATAGGTCAAGATACAGTTTGACGGCTTCAGGGGGGGTGTTGAAGGGAATGTGGTTCCCTATGCTCATCATATATCCGCGGGACATTTTGCCTGTCTCCACCATGGACTCCACCATCTTCCTGATTTCCGCGGGATTGTTGCGGTTCAGCACGCGGTTGTCACCTTCTCCCGCGATGAAGCAGTTCTCGTAACGGCGCGCGATCGCCTTGAAATTGGTGTATGGCTCCGAAAAAAGACCCCGGGCACCGCAGGCCATCACGTTGTCCACAAACGCGTCTACACACCCATCCACCATGAAGATCACCTCTTTGCCAGATTTCCGCAGGATGTCCCAGAACTCCTCATATCTCGGGAAGATGAATTTTCGCATCCATTCCGGGCTGCACACCGGGCCATTGCTCAGGACGATGTCGTCATGGCAGATGGCGAAATTCACGGGAAGGCGTGCGAACGCCCTGAATACCCGGCGGTTGATCTCGGCAAATTCGTCCATGATGCGCTCGAATTCAGGCTCCAGACACAGCATCATGAAATTCTCATACCCGAAGACCAGCATCGGCCACATGAACATGGTGTTGTAGAACCAGACTGACGCCCCGCTTCCTTCCGGTGCCTTGTCGCCCCATTCCGCCGGGTAATACCCGCGGAAGCGTTTATAGATGATGTCCTCGGAGCTATAATCCCCGTCAACCACGACGTTCCATCCCGTGAAATCGCCCTGTTCCAGCGGGCTGAACTTCAGCATGTCGTCCAAACTCTTGAAGCGGGTGCTGGCGACATCCTGCTGCCAGTGGTCGCGATAGGAATCGCCCCAGCGGCCATGTGATTTGTCCGCCTGGTTCTCGGGCCGGATCTTGGGTTCGTCGGTCTGCGGGACTCCAAGGTTCAACTGCGGGTAGAGTTTGGTCATCTTTTCGCGGCAGAGCTTCGGATGATCATAGTAGTCGATGCCGGAGAGGAAGGTCTCGGCATCGGGGCAGGACCAGTGCTCCCAATGGACAATCTTTTTCGAACCTCTCCCCATAAACGTCAGATAAGTCTCGTCTAGCATGGCTGACCTCCTTCAATCGTACTGAATCACCAACATGATTACGGTAAGAAGACTAGCACACGGGAAAGAAAGGAAAATGGACATTCTTTTTAAAATGATGGAGTATATTTCGAAAGATTCGGAGGAGGCCGCATGGAAGCAAAATTCATCACGCACAGTTTGCAGACGGAAGTGCTGGTTGGTAAACGGACCGTATGCGGAGAGACATGGGCAAACAGCGGCAGGGATCTCCACAATGATCCCTTTTCCAGGCTTTACTGGGTTCAAAGCGGCAGGGGGGAAATTGTGCATGCGGGAGGGCGTCTTGATTTATGCCCCGGCAGACTCTTTGTCATTCCTGAATACACGCCGGCGCGATACAAGGCAACTGAAGAGATGGTTCTTTACTGGATTCATTTTCACGCCAGACTGTTCGGATGCATGGAGCTGATTTCATTCATGAACTGGGACTACAGTGTCACGCTTTCCAGCCGTGCCGCGATGAGCGGCCTCTGGAAGACGATGATCAGGGTGTGCAATTCGCGGAATCTTGATGATTCGCTGAGGGCGGACGGCATGCTGAGGGAGCTGCTATCGCATTTTGCGGCGTCGGGCGAAAGACAACAGTCGAGGAATGTTTCCGGGCTGCAACGGTTTCTTCCGGTCATCAATTTCATCGAGCAGAATCTTGGCCGGAGGATCCGGCTGGAGGAACTGGCCGGATCGGTTTCCCTCGCGCCGGCTTACTTTTGTCATCTCTTCTCCAGTACCATCGGGCAGAGCCCGATCGACTTTATCAACAGGAAACGGATCGAACGCGCGCAGTTTCTGCTGCTGGGAGAAAAGAAGCCCCTCAAGACAGTGGCGACCGAAGTCGGATTCGAAGACGTGTACTATTTTTCGAGAATGTTCAAGAAGACCGCCGGAATATCCCCCGCGCATTACAGGATGCAACAGCTGCACTGGGAGTAGGGCACTCATCGGCAGGCGGCTTCAGAAGGCGCGGCATGAAACGTTCTTGTCCCGCGCGCCCCTGATGGTATAGCCTTTCCCCTCGTTCTCAAGGATGCGATAGGTAGAAAAGGAAGTTGATTATGGCGCAGAAAAACATGTCGGCAACGGAGATCAGGCAATCGTTCCTGGATTTTTTCAAGTCCAAGGCGCATGAGATCGTGCCCAGTTCGCCGGTGGTGCTGCAGGCGGATCCCACGCTGTTGTTCGTGAATGCCGGGATGAACCAGTTCAAGGAAATCTTCCTGGGCGCTCGTAACAGCCAGTACCGCCGGGTGGCCAACAGCCAGAAGTGCATCCGGGTCAGCGGCAAGCACAATGACCTGGAGGAGGTCGGCTACGACACCTATC
>CAYOQM010000230.1:0-1883 GCA_964406065.1 uncultured Verrucomicrobiota bacterium | reverse complement strand
GTCCTTCGGCGACTACTACAAGCGCGAGTCGATCGCCTGGGGTTGGGAGTTGCTCACCAAGGTGTGGGGGTTGCCCAAGAACCGCCTCTGGGCCACGGTTTACAAGGATGATGCCGAGGCCATTGCCATTTGGAAGGATGTTACGGACATCGAGCCAACCCATATTCTGAAATTTGCCGAGAAGGATAATTTCTGGGAAATGGGCGAGACCGGTCCCTGTGGACCGTGTTCGGAAATCCATTATGATCGGACAGTGAACGGCTGTACACCCGACATGATCAATGCGGGGCTCCAGGAGGTCATCGAAATCTGGAACCATGTGTTCATCCAGTACAACCGCCGCCAGGACGGGTCATTGGAGGAATTGCCCGCCAAGCACGTGGACACCGGCATGGGGCTCGAGCGGGTCGTTTCGGTGATCCAGGGGAAGACCTCAAACTATGATACCGACATCTTTCAGCCGGTGATCCAGAAGATGTCCGAACTGAGCGGTCATCCCTACGAGGGCGCGAGCGCCGTGGCGATGCGCGTGATTGCCGACCACCTGCGGACTCTGGCCTTCGCCATCGGTGACGGTGTGCTGCCCTCCAATGACGGGCGGGGTTATGTTCTGCGCCGGCTGCTTCGGCGCGCGGTCCGGTATGGCCGCAAGATCGGATTCACCAAGCCGTTCATGACCGCGCTGTTACCCACGCTGGAAACCTCAATGGGGCACCAGTATCCGGAATTGATCCAGCACCGCAAGGAGATCGCCCGGGCCATCCAGGCGGAGGAGGAGAGTTTTTCCGTGACCTTGGACCGCGGCCTGGCCTTGTTCGACGAGGTCGCCGCCGCGGTGGTGTCGAAGCAAGAGACAGCATTTCCCGGGGCTGATGCGTTCAAGTTATATGACACCTACGGGTTCCCTCTCGATTTGACGGTTGTCATGGCCCGTGAGAAGGGACTGACCGTGGATGAGGAACGGTTCGTCGTTCTGATGGAAGAGCAGCGCAAGCGGGCACGCAGTGCCCGCAAGGCGGCCACGGCGGATGGCGATGTAGATCTGGTCTCGGATCTATTGGCCAAGGGGGTCAAGACGCATTTTCACGGGTATACCCAACTCTCCGGAAAAGCCAAGGTTGATGGGCTCCTGCAGAAGGGGGAGAGCGGCGCCAGTACCCTGGTTGAGGTGCTTCATGAGGGCCAGGAAGGGGCAATCCTGCTGGCTCAAACTCCATTCTATTCTGAAAAGGGCGGACAATTGGGGGATCATGGGGTGATATCGGGTCCGGCGGGCGACTTCGAGGTAACGGATACCCGCCAGCCGGTGGAAGGCATTGTTTTGCATATCGGGCGCATGACCCGGGGCATGATCGAGGTCGGGGCACCCGTGACGGCCAGGGTGGATGACGAGCGGCGTGCCGCCATGGCGCGGCATCACACAGCGACCCACCTCCTGCATCATGCCTTGCGCGAGGTCGTGGGATCCAATGTCAAGCAGGCGGGGTCGATGGTAGCGCCGGAACGGCTGCGGTTTGACTTCAACTATTTCCAGGCGCTCACACCCGATCAACTGGCGTCTGTGGAGCGCCGGGTGAACGAAATGATTGTCGCGAACGACCCCGTGGGCACTTCGGAGATGGCGCTCAAGGATGTCCCGGGCTCTGGAATCATTGCCATTTTTGACGAGAAGTATGGCGACACGGTGCGGGTGGTCAAGGTCGGGGAGTACAGCCGCGAACTGTGTGGCGGAACCCATGTGTCGGCGACGGGAACGATCGGGTTGTTCCGGATCGTTTCCGAAAGTTCCATTGCCTCCGGCGTCCGGCGCATAGAGGCAGTAGCCGGGTTGCAGGCGTATGAAGCCATGTGTGCCGACCGCGCCCTGCTGGACGGGCTTGCCC
>CAYOQM010000229.1:0-4389 GCA_964406065.1 uncultured Verrucomicrobiota bacterium | reverse complement strand
TTGATATAGCCGTCATTGCGGATGTTGCCGTTCAGACGGAAGACCTCGCCGGTTTCCTTCGCCTCGATGATGTGGGAACAGTATTCGGCACTGCGAGGTCCCAGTTTGGTCGACTCAATCGAAAGCGGGTCCGTGGTATTGAACTTCTCGGCCAGCATGGCGCAATACTTGTAATAGGCGCCACTCTCACCGCCAAAAGCGGGCTCATCACAATACAGCTCCAATGCCTTCTGATTCTTCCGGAAATAGGGCATGTACTCAGACAGATGCCCCGTACTCTCGGTCATGAAATAGCCGAAATGGCGCATCACCTCGCCCCGGACCTTTTCATTGACGTAATATTCCGGCTGCTCGAAATGACGCTTCAGAACCGGATACAGATCCTGGCCGTTCCGTTCCAGTTTCAGAAACCAGGCCATATGATTGATGCCGGCAGCGAGAAAATCGATTTCTTCCTTCTTCACGGCGGTGTAACTGGCAATCAGGTCCATGGTGGTCTGGACGCCGTGGCAGAGTCCGACAAACTGCAACCCCGGAACCCGGCCCAGCGCCCAGCAGCACATCGCCATCGGGTTGGCATAGTTGAACAGGATGGCATTCGGACACAACTCCTGCATGTCCCGGGCAATGTCAAGCAACGCCGGAATATGACGTAACGCGCGGAATACACCACCCGGTCCCATGGTATCGCCGATACACTGGTCGACGCCATATTTCATCGGGATCTCATAATCCTGCCGGAACTCCTCAATGCCGCCCGCCTGAATCATCACCACCACGTAATCAGCGCCCCGCAACGCCTCTCGCCGGTCCGTGGTCGCCGTCACCGTGGCTTCCACACGATTATCCTTGATCATGCGCTCTACAAAGCCGCGCATCTTGTCGAGCCGTTTGTGGCTCAGCGCCATTAGCCGGTACTCACTCCCTTTCAGGGCCGGAGTGGCCAGAAAATCGGACATCAAGGTCTTCCCGAACACCAGACTACCCGCCCCGATCATCGCTATCTTAGCCATGAGTGCCTCCTGATTTTGTATCGTAATTGCTATCGCAAATGTACCGCAACAAGCGCCACATCCATCAATAGAAGCATATTTACGCATCTTCTATGCATAACGACAATAACAAGGATTGCTTATTTTTGTCAGATATTGCTTACTACGGCATGTTAAACGCACCGGACATCAAGCACGCCATCTTCCTTTCGTGCGGCAGCGTAACGCCAAACCCGCTGTGGCACACCCCTCCCTCCCGCCATACGCATCACGAGCTGATCATGGTGATAGGAGGGGGAATCACCGTGAAAAGTCCCACAGGACAACTCTTCGGAACGGAAGGAGACGTCCTGCTCTATCCCGCCGCCGTGGTCCACGAGGAGTGGTCGGACCCCAAGCATCCGCTGCGAAGTATCTTTCTCAGTTTTTCCTGTCCCGGGCTGAACGACATGCCGGTGACGAGAATCACACCCCGGCGCGACTGGATCCGGGAAATGGCCGCCTGGCTTCACGCCGACCGGGATGCCTCAAGTCCCGCCGCACGGGCGCAACGGGATGCCCTGTTGCAGGTCATTCTTTCGGAATGCCTGAGAAATACGGGGCCCGAGGACCAGCCGATGGTGACACGCGTCCGGCAGCATATCCGGAGCCATATTGCCGAGCCGCTTTCACTGGAACGTTTGGCCGGAGTCTGCGAACTGAGCAAATTCCATTTCCTGCGGAAATACAGGGCCGCCACCGGCCGTTCCCCGATGGAGGATGTCCGCGCGATCCGGGCTGAATACGCCCGCGAACTGATCCTCAGCACCAGTCTGCCACTCAAGGAAATCGCGCCCAAGGCAGGTCTGGGCGACGAATATTCCCTGTCGCGGATGTTTCGAAAACTGTTCCGGACAACTCCCGGCCAATACCGCCGGTAGTCATGGACATCTGGCGCGGATATCTTGCCTTAAGGAATTGGAAGGGGTAAGGTGTTTCAAGTTTGGACTGCTGCGGGAACCCATCATGAGTGTGAAATTCAAGAATTATTACGAGATTCTAGGGGTGCCTCGCACCGCCAGCGAGGACGACATCAAGAAAGCCTATCGGAAACTCGCCCGGAAATATCATCCCGACATCAACAAGAGTGCCGGGGCCGAGGCCCGCTTTAAGGAAATCGGCGAAGCCAACGAGGTCCTGAGCGATGCCAGCAAGCGTGCCCGCTACGACCAACTTGGATCGAACTGGCAGGCGGGACAGGATTTCCGCCCCCCGCCCGGTTATGAGAATGTCCGATTCGACTTCCAGGGGGCTCCTGGAGGGGCCGGACGGGGATTCAACCCCCGTGACATGGGCGGCTTCAGTGATTTCTTTGAATCACTATTCGGTCAGAATTTCAACGGGCGCCAGGCCGATCCGCGTTCCGGAATGTGGGGCCATGCAGACGAGGAAATCCCGGGCGGCGGACTGGATCAGGAAGCCGAGATCATGATCAGTCTTGAGGAGGCCTGCCATGGAGCCACCAAGAGCATCCGGCTTCAATCCGGTCCAGACGCCAACCTATCGGGCCGCACGCCTCCCGCCACCAAGAATTATCAGGTCAAAATACCCGCCGGAATCACTGAAGGCGCACGTATCCGCCTTGCCGGACAAGGCGCCCACACCCCCCGTGGCGGAGCCATTGGCGACCTTTACTTGCGCGTAAAGATGGCCCCCCACCCCGTCTTCCGGGTCAATGGCCATGACATTGAGGTCGAGCTTCTTCTTGCCCCCTGGGAGGCCGCGCTGGGGGCCAAGGTTACCATCCCAACATTGGAGGGATCCGCCGCACTCACCATCCCCCCGGGAACCGAATCCGGCCAGCGCATGCGACTGAGGGGCAAGGGACTTCGCCAGGGCCGGGGGCTGGAGCCCGGCGATCTTATCGTCGCGATTCGCATCGTGGTACCCAAAACTCTGACCTCACGCGAAGAGGAACTGTTCAGGGAACTGGCCCGTGTCTCGGCATTCAAACCCCGGTGAGCTCCTGGAGTCTACGTCCCGAACCCGGCCCTCTCCCGCCCCCTGTGAATTCATCACGATTATTATTTGCCCGCCACCACTTTCCTGTGATATACGAATTCGCGCATGAATTTACGCAGTCCTATTTCCACGCTGTATATTCCAGACGGACAGCCTGAAGATGCCGCCCTGAAGCGTATCACGCACCTGGGCATCGGCGCTCATCAGGATGACCTTGAGTTTATGGCGTTCCACGGCATCCTGGAATGCTACCACAGGGAGGACCTCTGGTTCGGCGGGGTAACTTGCACCAATGGCAGTGGCAGCGCGCGCACAGGTCCGTACGAAACCTATACCGACGAACAGATGATGGCTACCCGGGTCGAGGAACAAAACACGGCCGCCCTCGTCGGGCATTACGGCGTCATGATCCAGTTGATGCACCCCAGCAATGTTGTCAAGAATCCCGGCAACATGGCGCTGAAAGAGGACTTGAAACAAATCCTGCAGGCTACTCTCCCCAGGGTGGTGTACACGCACAATCCCGCCGACAAGCACGACACGCATGTCGGCGTGGTCGTGGCCGCACTCCAGGCCATGCGCGAAATGCCGGCGGATCAGCGGCCCAGCCAGGTCATCGGAGCTGAAATCTGGCGCGGACTGGACTGGATGCAGGACTCCTCCAAGGTGGTCATGGATGTCAGCCACCACCAGAATCTTGCCGCCGCCGTCAATGGTGTGTTCGACTCGCAAATCGCGGGAGGAAAGCGTTACGACCTGGCCACTCTGGGCCGCCGCGCCGCCAATGCAACCTTTTTCGAGTCCCATGCCACCGACAAGGCCACGCATTTGATCTTTGGCATGGACTTGACACCCCTGGTCGCGGATCCCTCACTGGACATCGTCGAGTTCGTCACCGGCCATATCCGGACGTTTGAAAATGATGTCTGCAAAAGAATGTCAAACCGACTGGGCAAATCACAATAACCAAAACCAACTAGAACAGAGAAAGAGAGAAGACAAGACCATGAACGTTCCCTTCTACGGACACATACGCCAGTACAACAACATTAAAGCCGAAATCGACGCCAACATCAAGAAGGTCATCGAGAGCGGCGAATATGTCCACGGCCCCATGAACAAACAGTTCGAGAAGGAGTTCGCCGAGTTCTCCGGCACCAAGTTCTCCATTCCCTGCGGCAATGGGACGGACGCACTCTGGCTGGTTCTTATGGCCCTCGGGATCGGCAAGGGCGATGAAGTCATCACCAACGCCAATACCTTCTTCGCCACGGCGGAAGCCATCTGGATCGCCGGCGCAACCACGGTCCTGATCGACTGCGACCCGAAGACAAAGTGCATCGACCCCGCCAAGATCGAGGCGGCCATCACCCCGAAAACCCGCTGCATCATCCCG
>CAYOQM010000228.1:0-4424 GCA_964406065.1 uncultured Verrucomicrobiota bacterium | reverse complement strand
AGCATCTCAATGGTCATGGTAACGTATAGGTCGGCCATTTCCAGAACCCAGTCAGGATCCAGGGCCATGCCGGCCAGAAGGTGTTCGTGGCCGGCCACGGGCGTCATCAGGTCGAAGGGCCCCACCACCGCCGCGCACAAGAAGCGCTGCTCCCGGGCCAGTTTCGCCCTCATGTCACGGTAGCCGGCGGTGTTGATGCGCCGAGCGAAGAGGTTCCGGTCCAGCAGATGAGGCCGGATGTGCTCCTCCCAGGCGGCCCGATCCTTGACCAGAAAGTCCACGTGCTCCGGGGCCCCCGACCCGTTCTTGAGCCAACGCAGAAGCGCGCCGTTGCCATCGCGGATCAGGCGGGTGGTTTCGGTTTCCTCGACCAGTTCGTCGGCGGCATCGCACCGGGCTACCATGTTCAGGAGCCGCGTCCCCGTGCTGCCCCCGCTTGTCCGCCACAGGTCGAGATCGAAATGATCCTCGATCCCGGCGGGGCTTGCGAAATGCCCCTGCTTCGACCAGGCCCCCGGCGTCTCGCCCCAGAAGACTTCAAATACACCGATCCGGTCCACCGGCTCGTGCCGGAGGATGCGTGAAATGCGTTCCTTGCTCGTCAGATTCATTCCGTACTCCTGTTTCTGCCCGGCGTTGCGCTCTCGCGTGCCTTTGTCACCAACGTTTCGATCACGAGCCGCTGGGCCGCGGTCACCGGTTCCAGCGGCGAGACGACAGCGCCGGACCCGATGCCGAGCAGCGAGACCGCATACTTGATGCCGGACAGCCAGCACGGGCCGGCCAACACCAGGGCATTGCGGAGTTCCGCCACCCGCTGCATCTGCCGGGCGACACCTTCACGGTCGCCAGCGACGCCGGCCCGATAGAGCGCCAGGAAGGTCTCCGGTTCGTAGTTGGCACAGACCGGGACAATGCCGGCAGCACCAGCCAACAACGCCTCCCCGGAAGTCTTCTCGTCTCCAGCCAGAACGGAAAGCCCAAGATCCCTGCCGCGCCGGATCACCTCTGTCACGTGGGGCAGGTCTCCGGAACTGTCCTTGCAGCTACGGACCCACCCGCGGCGCGCCAGTTCGCAGACCGTGTCCACCCCCAGCACCGAGCCTGTGCAACCCGGGATGTTGTAGGCGACGATTTCCATGTCCCCGGCAGCTTCCCGGGCCGCCGTGAAAAGGCGCAGGTGCTCGCTCGCGGCCGCAGTGGTCAGGTAGAAGGTGGGGGTCAGCACCGCGTAGCGATACCCGACTTGGCGCAGGACGGCGATCTTGTCCAGAACCCGACGGGTCGAAGTGTCCATTGCGCCGCCCAGCAACGGGATTCGACCGCCCACCACATCGTGAGCGGTTTCCACCATTCGCCGCCATTCGGCATCGGTCAGCAGCGGCCCTTCGCCGGCGGAACCGCCGACGAAGATGCCGTGGACTCCAGCCGCCACCAGGCGCCGGATCACCTTGCCAAAGGCATCCTGGTCAACACCGTCGCGTTCATTCACCGGCGTGATCGCCGGGACGATAACGCCTTTCAGGGAAACAGTTTTCGTATTCACAGGGAATGATCTCCGATGCGTTGTTCTTTCGACACTTTACAGTTGGATCGGATACGCGCCGCATTCGAAGACGCACCGTCTCATCGCTTCGATGTTTTCCATGGGAGCGTTCGCGGGGAAGCAAGGACTGGCGCCGACGGCGTAACCGCCGCCCGGTGCCAGATCCTTGATGCGCTGGCGCACTTCCGCCCGAACTTGTTCGGGTGTGCCCAGTCCCAGCGTGTTGGGATCAATGTTGCCGAGTAGCGCCAGTTTTTTTCCGTGGCGGCGCTTGACTTCGTTGATGTCCATGGCCTTGGGTTCGATGGGATGCAACGCATCAACTCCGAGGGCAATGAGATCGGGGATCACATCCCAGAGTTTGCCGTCGGAGTGATACATGAACGGCATCCGCGCGTCGTGAGCGATCTTCGCCAATTCCTCCATGTGCGGGAACAGGTACTTCCGGTACACGTCCGGCGAGACCATGAACGCTTCGGTATAGGCGAGATCGTCCCCGTACCAGACGGCGATGAGACCCGGCTGGCGGATAACCCGCTTCAGAATGGCGATTTGAATGGCCGCGACCCGGCGAAACAGTTCCGCGACCAGATCCGGTTGCTCGTCCAGCGCCAGGCAGAATCGCTCGAACCCGAGCAGCATCCAGACGCGGGTGAAGATGCCGCCCACGCCCGAGATCAGCCCCATCCCGGCCGGCAAGCACCGCGTCGCATCGGCCAGCGGCTGGTAGTAGGCTTCGCAACCCGGATCGGGCCAGGCGTACCCGTCCAGATCGGCCATCGTCGCAATCACCCCATCCTCGGTCATGGGGACGCTCTTTTCTTCACGCTCGGCGGTCTGACCGTACTTCGGCTGGCCGGTGGTCGTGTTACCGGGCATGGTGTGTGGAAACTCGTAGGCGGGCCGCAGGTAGATGTAATCGTAGCCGGATCGATACCAGCATTCGACGTCGTCCTCGACCGTCCGCACCGGACGACCCAGAAGTTTCGCCTTGATGGGCGGATCGAATCCCAGTTCGGCGATCGGAACCCGATCCGGCTCCTCATGTCGCAGGGTGGTCAAAAGCCGCCGATAGTCAGGCGGCGGCATCCAGGCTGGTCGGTTCATGCTATTCCCCTTTCTCTAATTTGTCCCAAGTCAAAACTGCTGGGCAACAGGTTGAAGTCACAGCCAGGGCACCTTCATGCCCAGGTCCTCAGCCAGGCCGCGCAAACTGTCGCGGACATCCTTGGGTAGATCCATTCCGTGCGCCAGGGCTTCTTTCATCTTCCCCGCCTCGATCTCGCCCGGAAGCCAGATGCGCTCCGAGCCCTTGGCCTTCGCCGATCCACGGATCTGCCGGATCATCGCATCCGTCCGTTTCTTGAACTCGGCGATGGGGGTCATCGCCCCGACATCGATCGCCATGAAGGCATGCCCGTGCCCCGTGTGCTGCGCGAGGTCGTCGATATTCCAACTGACGACTTCGCCGAGGATCCCCGCGCCGGAGACCAGAGCGGACAGCGTCTCCACCATCAGGGCCAGTCCATAGCCCTTGTGACCGGCCATCGGCATCAGGAAGGCGTGCAACGGATACAGTGTGGGATCGGTTGTCGGGAGGCCCTCCTCGTCGGTGATCCAATTGTCCGGAATGGGTTTGCCGGCCGCCGCCGCGGCGTTCACCTTCCCCGCCGCCACCGTGCTCAAGGCCATGTCGAGCATCAACGGGGCCTCTTCGCATGCCGGCACGGCATAGGCCATGGGGTTGTTCCCCACGATCTTGCCGTTGCCTCCGGGCACGGTCATGTTGGCGTCGGCGTTACTCATGGCCAGGCCCACCATGTCCTGCTTCGCGGCAAGCAGGGCGTAGTAGCCGGCGGCGCCGAAATGACAACTGTTCCGCATGCTGACATAGCCTACGCCGGCCTGCTTCGCCTTGGCGATCGCCACCTCCATCGCCCGGCAGGAAGAAACCATGGCCATAGAGTTGTCGCCGTCCATCACGGCCCAGGCGGGGCCCTCCGCCACCACCTTCGGGATGCCGCGCGCATTCAGTCCGCCGGATCGCATCCTCTTGAGATAGACCCGCAGCGCCTTCGTGCCGTGGCTGTGAACCGCCCATAGGTCCGTGGTTACGAGAACGTCCGCCGCCACCCGCGCCTCCTCCGGCGTCATGCCGCACTGGCACATGGCCTCAATGCAGAAGTTGGTCAACTGGTCGCAGGAAATGTGGGCGCCCCCGATGATGTGTTGGTTGGTCATCTTCCTCTCCTCACATGTTGCTGGTAAAACACCAGCAGGCTGGCCGGCGCGATTTCCATGGTCAGACGCACGCCGCTCTCGCAGAGTTCGCGGCCGGTTTGGCGCCAAGTGCGGCCGGTATCGGCATCTTCCAGCGCGTATTCCGCGTCGGGATCGAGTGCCTCAAGCCGGAAATCGGCGCTGACAAACGGCGCGTCCTTGCGCCGGAACGCCAGAACCAACCCCTCCCCGAGATCCGGCCGGTGCATCTGGAAAACAGCCCATCCATCAAAACCCGGGATGCAAGGCGTCAACGGATAGTAATCGCCGTAGAACAGCGGCCGGGCCCGGCGGAAATCGGTCAGCATGCGCCGGTGCCAGTCCCACGGGTACTGCTCCTCGATCGGAAAACTCTCGTAGGGGAAGATGGCGAATTGGATGGCGGCGCTGAGACTGCTGCGGAAGTTGTAGGTGTCGCCGGCCCGCCGGCAGCCGCCCAGCACGCCCGTGCCGCTCAGGGGCACCCAATACGACAATCCCATGGTGTGGGTCTGGCCCGGCGTCGCGTCATGGACCCAGCCGCATTGCCAGTCGCTGCGCCAGAGCGGAATGCTGCGGCTGATCGTTTCCAGATCGATGCGGCGGCCGCCGCCGGCGC
>CAYOQM010000227.1:1444-4560 GCA_964406065.1 uncultured Verrucomicrobiota bacterium | reverse complement strand
ACGGCCTGAAACTTAGCCCGTCGGCGACGTAGAGGCCATCCACATAGTCGCCTTCCAGGAAGATCTGGAAGTTTTTCGTGAACTGGTAGCACAATCCTCCGGCGACCGCGGGGTTGACCTCGGATTGCGAGGTGTAAAGTTTGCGTTCCGAGAAATCGATGCCGATCCCGGAGTACACATACAGGTCATCCAACAACGTCTCGCCGCTGCACACCAGCATGAGATCACAGCCGATAATGTCCATGAAGTCCGTGTTGGCATAGTACCCGGCGGCCCGGATCGCGGTTTCGCAGAAATCAAACAGGGACAGGCTGAACAATCCTCCCGCCTGGAGCGCCAGGTTGCTCCCGTGGTTGTCGGTTTGCAGGCGCCCCAGGTCGATAAACCCCCGGAGTTCATCCATCAGGGAGTAGGATGCCCGGGCCCCGATGAAGTCCATGTCCTCGCCGAACGTCGCGCCGGGCATGATCTCGAAACTGCCCGGATCGCGCCGGTCCGCCGTATCGAGAACCGGTAGCCCGACCAGTTGTGCCGGGGAAGACCAGGCTGCTCCCAGAATGAGTCCTGCCGCCAGAAGTGAACGCTTGAGGGTATAAAGTTTCATGATGGTTCTCCTGTAGTGCACTGACATCATACTGCCCCATAGCCCGCCCGGGGTCAAGCGGCCAGTCTTTCGCCGGTTGTTTTGCCGGACGCTTTGTGGTAGGCATAACGCATGGCCGTTACCTCCTTTCAGCAGCGAGTCTATGAGGCCGTCCTAAGGATTTCCCGCGGGCGGGTTGCCACCTACAAGAGTGTGGCCGACGCCATTGGGTGCGGTGCGCCCCGGGCGGTGGGGCAGGCGCTGCGCAACAATCCTTTCGCGCCCCGTGTGCCCTGCCATCGCGTGATTGCTGCCGACCTGACACCGGGTGGATTCCAAGGTGAGGCCGCGGGCCCATCCCGCAAACGCAAACTCAGGATGCTGGCGGCGGAAGGGATCCGGTTTGAAGCGGGGAAACTCGCCGACCGGAAACGCCTGTTCGTGTTCGCAAGGAAAGGATGATCATGGAAACCCGCCCCGACCCTTCGTTTTACCAGACCCTGGACCGCCAGAGCCTCTGGCATCCTTACACCCGTTTTTCGGCCAGCAACAGTGTGCCGCTACCCGTGATTACACATGGAGAGGGCGTGTATCTCTATGATGACGAGGGCCGGAAGTATCTGGACGCGATTTCCTCGTGGTGGGCCTGCAACCTCGGGCATGGGCACCCTCGGATTGTCGAGGCCATTGTCCGGCAGGCCCGCGAACTCCAGCACAGCATCCTTGGCAACCTCAGCCATCCGCGCGCCATTGAACTGGCGGCCATGATCACCGGATTGTTTCCGGATGACCGCCGCGTGATGTTCGCCAGCGACGGTTCATCGGCCGTCGAGGCCGCCCTCAAGATCGCGCTACAGTACTGGCACAACATCGGGCAGACGGGGAAGACCCGGTTCGTGTCGCTTGATTTTGCCTATCACGGCGACACGCTCGGGGCGGTATCGGTCGGCTATCTCGATCATTTCCACAAGCCGTTCAAGCCGGTCTTGTTTCCGGTGTTCCAGGCGCCGTCGCCCTGTTGTGGAACCTGTGCCTTTCATGAGTCGGAACAGGTCTGCCTGGGAGAATGCTTCGACACCATGCGTGCCATCGTGAGGGAACATGCCCATGAACTGGCGGCCGTGATCATTGAGCCCATGTGCCAGGGGTCGGGCGGGATGCGGCTGCAGAATCCCGACTATCTGCGCCGCCTGGCGCAACTCTGTCAGGAGGAGGGCGTGCTGCTGATTGCCGATGAGATTGCCGTGGGGATGGGCCGGACGGGTAGAATGTGGGCGTGCGACCACGCCGGGGTGTTGCCGGATATCGTCTGTCTTGGAAAAAGCCTGTCGGCCGGCTATCTGCCCATCAGTGCGGCGGTGGTGCGTGCGCCGATCTATGAGACGTTCCGGGATGCTCCCGAGGATCACACCTTTTATCATGGCCATACCTTTGCCGGGAATCCCATCGCCGCGGCGGCGGCCGTTGAGACCCTGAAGGTCTATGAGGAGGAGGCGATCGTGAGGCAGGCGGATGTGATGGGGAGGATTCTGGCGGAGGAACTCCAGGTGCTGGCCACGATCCCGGGCGTCCGCAATGTCCGGTCGCTGGGGATGATCGGAGTGGTGGAACTGGAGGAGGACAAGGAGGGGCGGGGTACACAGCGGGCGGTTCGGGTCCGCGACCGGTTGAGGGCCAATGGGATTTTATTGCGCCCCCTTGGTCCGGTCATCTACGTCATGCCCCCGCTGATCACCCCGGAGCCCGTCCTGCGTTACCTGGTCCAGGCGGTGGGGAAAGTGATTCAGGAATCGTCCCTTGCTTGACAGTCGGAGGAGGGTTTGGTAACTCCGCGCGCCATGAAAACGGGAAACCAGGACGAGAGCCGCCGGCTTGAGGTGTTGGCGCCTGCCAAGATCAACCTCACCCTTGAGGTGTTCGGCAAGCGGCCCGATGGCTATCACGAGCTTCGCAGCCTGGTGGTGCCGGTTTCCATTTTCGACACGCTGGCGTTTGAGCTGGCGGACAACACGCTTGAGGTGTCCTGCACGGCGGCGGGTTTGCCGGGTGATAACCTGCCGTTGTTGCCTGCTGCCGACGACAATCTGGCGCTTCGCGCCGGCCGTTTGCTTCGTGATGTGACCGGATGCCGTGGGGGTGCCCGGATCGAGATCCGCAAGGAGATTCCCATGGGCGGAGGGAGGGGGGGCGGGAGTGCCGATGCCGCCGCCACCCTGAAGGGGCTGAATCGTCTTTGGAACACCGGGTTATCCCTCGAACAGCTGGTGGAACTGGGCTCCCGGCTGGGGAGCGACATCCCTGCCATGATCCATGGCCGGGCGGTTTGCATGGCCGGGCGGGGGGAGAGAACCAGTCCGGTTCCCTGCCGGTGGCCGCGCTCATAAGACTATGCTACAGCGGCAAATACACCTTGGAAGAAATGCTCAAGCTGAACAAGGGCAGGGGCGGACTCATAGACCTGGTGGGCACCGCGGATTTCCGTGTCGTGGAGAAGGAAGCCCTGGAAGGTAAGCCCGAGTACGTGCGGGCCTTC
>CAYOQM010000227.1:0-1434 GCA_964406065.1 uncultured Verrucomicrobiota bacterium | reverse complement strand
GAACCAGTCCGGTTCCCTGCCGGTGGCCGGCGGGAACCGAGTGGTGGGTTGTGGTGGTCAATCCCGGCTTTAATGTGCCGACGCGGGATGTCTACCGGCGTTTTAGAACGGGATTGACTTCACCTGGCGAAACCTTTACAAATGCACGTTTTGCGCTTGAAAGCGGCGACAGGAAACTGGCCTCGTCCAGTCTCCTGAATTCGCTTGAGGCGACGGTATTTGAAAAATATCCGCTCCTGGCGATGCTGGCTGAGAGGTTGAGGTCGGCGGGCGCGGCGGGGGTTTTGTTGTCGGGTAGCGGCGCTTCGATATTTGCGATGGCCGCGGATCACGGACGGGCCTTGGAAATTGAGGCGCAGATCAGGCGTGAGACGGGGCCGTGGTTGTGGACACGTGTAGCGCAGGTATTGCCCGATGGTGTAATGGTAGCACACGGCCCTTTGGAGGCTAGAGTCTAGGTTCGAGTCCTAGTCGGGCAACCATCAGGCAGGATGGATTACGGAAGACTATGAAGATTTTTACAGGGACAGCGCATCCGCAGTTGGCGACGAGCATCGCCGACGGTCTGGGCATTCCCCTGGGGAAAGCGAACATCAATCGTTTCCCGGATGGTGAGACCTGGGTCAAGATCCTTGAAAATGTCCGTGGGAAGGATGTCTTTGTGGTTCAGCCGACGTGCAATCCGGCGAACGAGAACCTCATGGAGCTCCTGATCATGATTGATGCCCTGCGGCGGGCCTCGGCGGCGCGCATCACGGCCGTGATTCCCTTCTATGGTTATGCGCGGCAGGACCGCAAGGATCAGCCCCGGGTTCCGATCACGGCGAAACTGGTGGCCAACCTGCTGGTGGCGGCCGGGACGAACCGGTTATTGACCATGGATCTGCACGCGCAGCAACTTCAGGGATTCTTCGATATCCCGGTGGATCATTTGTATTCCTCGCCCGTGCTGGTGAAATATCTTCAGGACAAGAATTTGCCGAATCTGGTCGTGGTTTCGCCGGACACCGGCGGGCTCAAGATGGCGCACGCCTATTCCGAGATGCTCCATGCCGGTCTGGCCCTGGTTGCCAAGCAGCGCAAGGGACCGACGGAAGTGGAAGCCCTGACGATGGTGGGTGATGTGAAGGGGTGCAACTGCGTGCTGGTGGATGACCTGGTCACCACCGCCGGGACGTTGACCACGGCGGCCCGTATTCTCAAGCAGAATGGCGCCGAAAACATCTATGCCGCCGTGACGCATGCGGTGTTGACGGATCTTGGGTTTGAACGGCTGAAGAATTCGGAGATCAAGGAACTTGTGGTGACCGATACCGTGCCGTTGCGGGAATCGGCCATGTCGAGCGGGGTGCCGATCAAGGTTTTGTCGGTCTCGGGATTGCTGGGGGAAGCGGTTCTGCGGATCCACGACAACCAGTCGGTGTCGTCATTGTT
>CAYOQM010000226.1:1192-4600 GCA_964406065.1 uncultured Verrucomicrobiota bacterium | reverse complement strand
GGCGGCATCGACCAGACTGGCATGAGCCAGCCTGTCCATGAAGATATGATCCCCCCGCCCCACCAGGGCACTAATGATGCCCATGTTGGCGGCGTAGCCGTTTCCGAACAACAACGCCGCAGGATAGCCCTTCAGGGATGCCAACCGCTGTTCCAGTTCCTCATGACAGGGTAGTGTACCCACCACCAGGCGCGAGGCCGTGGCTCCAGCCCCGTAGTGGTCCAGGGCCTTTCTGCCCGCCTCAATCACCCGGGGATGATGAGCCAGCCCCAGATAATCATTGCTCGAGAAATTGACCAGGCAACGGGTTCCGTCGGACAATTCCGTCCCGGTATTCTGATAGGCGGAGAGATGGCGCGCCAAGCCCTGCCTGCTGAAATCGGCAAGGGCGTCTTCAATCCATGTTTCGGCGCGTCGCATTCCAGCATCCTTATCGGCCCAAGCCCGCTTGTCCAGTCGAAAGGACAAAACCGTCCCCAGTCCCGACTTGCCGTGCGGGAAACCGGAAGGGTGTAAAGGCGGCAGGATCTATTTTGACGCACGGGTGGCGTTTTGAATGATCACATCATACCGGTAGCCGGATCCGAAATCGACATTCGTCTCCAGAACACCCGTCACCGTTACCGTGTCGCCAACGGCAGAAAGTTCCGCCATGGTGATGGTCAGGTCATTGGCGCCTTCGCCGCCGGTTCCATCGCGCAGGTGAAGCCAGTTTCGGCCCATGATGGCAGGAGTCGCCTTGACTACCTTGGCGCGAACCGTAACCGTCTTTCCCGCGAGCGCCATCCGGTCCGCCCAGATATCCGCGATGGTTTTGCCGCCTTCAGGAGCCTTGATGCCTGACAGGTCAATGGCCTTGGCCGGCATGGCCGGCGCCGCATCCAATTTCGGATGACCGGCGGGAAGAGCTCCCGGGGCAGAGGCCACCGCTCCGGTCTCGACGCCCTGCACCTTGATGCTGCCACAAAGATAGATCTCGTCAAATTTCCGCTTCAGGGCGGCGCTCTTGAAATCCCGCATCAGCATTCCCTCAGTGGTGCCGACGGAATCGCCTACCTTGACCTTGAACGTCGGCGCCGCGGCCCAGATCTTGTCTTTGCCGGTGTCCACCATCACATAGGTATACCGGCTGGCGTCCATGGTCTCCAGCACTTTGCCCGAGAACGAACCTGCCGCCGCGCCGGCGGTGTCCGTCGCCGCCACTGCTGACGGGATTGCCCATGCCATTGTCAAGACCGCCACGCCCGCCATGAATGCTCTATTGTTCATTGATACCCCTTGTTACTTGAAACGACACCGGACTTCCCCAGGTTACATCGACCCATAGCTATGCAGCCCGGACAACACGAAATTGACTCCAAAATAGGTAAACAACACGGACAGGAAACCGACGATGGATATCCAGGCGGCCCGCGTTCCGCGCCAGCCGCGCATGAAGCGGCAATGAAGGAAAATGGCGTAGACACACCAGGTGATCAGAGACCAGGTTTCCTTGGGATCCCAGGACCAGTAGGTGCCCCAGGCAGAGTTGGCCCATACCGCCCCCGTGAGGATTCCCAGCGTCAGGAACAGGAACCCGAACGAGATCGTGCGCGTCATAACCTCGTCGAGAGACTCACGCGTTTCCTGTCTGACACTGCTGCCGAGGCGATTCACCACGAGAAACCCGAGGGCAACAAGGAACGAAATGGCAAACCCGCCATAGCCGAGGAAACAGGTCATCACATGAAATGTCAGCCAATTGCTCTGCAAGGCCGGCACGAGGGGCTTGATCACGCTCTCGTAGGTGCTCGCGTGCGAAAGGGCGATCCCGGAGAACGCGGCGGCGGCGGCGCCCAGCCAGGGGATGTTGCGCCGCATCCGGATCACCAGGTAGATGATCGCCACCGACCAGGCGAACAGAACCAGCGACTCGAACATATTGCTGAACGGGGCGCGCCCGGCTTGCACCCAACGCAGGGCGATGTAGGCCGTCTGCGCGATGCCACCCGCTAGGATCAGGCAAACACCGGCCACATCAAGGAAACGCCGCCTGGCCATCATGTAGATCACCATGCACACCAGCGCGCCCCAATACGCCGCCAACCCGATATTGAACAAACTTGTCATGACACTGCCCCGCTCCTCTTCTTGCGCTGGTCATCCAGATAGGGCCCCACGCAAAATACAACGGTTAATCCTATCATCATCAGCAGGAATCCGCCATACACGATCGGCACGCTGGGATCCCTGACAACCTGGAGCAACGTCCAGTTGAGGTCCTCGGGATTGTAACTCAACTGGTAGAAGGTGTAGCCGCCATAGGCCAGCGGACTGTTAACCGCAATGGTGTTGGTCAATACAGGCTTGCCGCCCTCAATAATCTCCACAGTGCTCTTGTAGGCCTTGATCGGCGCGCCCTCGGTAGCCGCCGCCATGCGGGCCGGATTCACAATATAGCGGAACTGCAACGGCACGGGCCCGCCATCCTGCCCTCCTACGGGTGTGGTCATGTCCGGGAAGCGGGCGAAAACCCACAACCTGTTGGTATGGCCGCCTCCGGTTACGGCAAGCTGGAGGGCTGGATTGTTGGGCTGCTCGGAACGGCTCCGCGCCTCGCCGGAACCGGTGTCGACAACAAAATCCGGCAGGATCCGCTCCACCGTGACGCGCAAGGCCGGCGATTCAGGACTCGCTCCGCCATCGGGAATGAGGGTATCCCCGGCATTGAGTTCGACCGGAATCGCGAGTTCCGCCTTGGACCCCGGCCCGCGGGCGAACAGCAGGTCCATCTGACCCTTACCCGGAACCTGCGGGGTCGCATAATGCTCAAGTTCGAACTTGTCGAGCTTGATCTCAAAAGGCAAATGCATGGGTTGATCGCTACCGGAAACGTGCGAGGCAGTCTCGCCCTCGCGGAACCCGATGACGCCCTTTTCGCTCCAGACGGCGCGAACGACGCCACCGGCAAAGATGAGCAGAAGGCTGACATGGCTGACAAACGAACCCGCCACCCGGATACGCACTGCACCCGTGGTTTGTCTCATCGTCATGAAGCGGCGCTGGGTGCAAACCACCAGACTCGCCGCCAGCACGAACAGAAGGGCAATAAACCACCACGAGTAGAAAACATGGGTGAACCCCAGCGCATCTGCAATCCTGATCCAGCCATGACCGCCGGGATGCCTTGCAAGATACGGATCAACCTGGGCGCCCTGAGGGATCAGCGTTCCTGCTATACAGGCTAACGCTATCAGGAAAACCACACCCAGCGCGAACCTCAGGGAGGACAGATAGTACAAGATCGTCCCCACCACTCCGGGCAAACGCTTCAAGGAATCACCGGTTTCCACAGGGTTATCACTCGGCTCACTAATGAATTACCCACCCCCCTCTTTACCCTCCGACGAAGAGGGGCAGACCCAGAGG
>CAYOQM010000226.1:0-1182 GCA_964406065.1 uncultured Verrucomicrobiota bacterium | reverse complement strand
CAATATCCAGAGACAGGACTACTGGCTTCCGTTGCCCTATTTCTTTGCTTTTGGATTAGGGTGACTAATCATCTCATAGGCCTTCTCCGCGTTGAAGCCACCCTTCCAAGTCGGCGACTGACTGTTGTGACACAGTTCGCAGCTCTTGGTAGCCGGCACAATCATGCCGCCCTCAATGCACTTTTTCTTGTCTTCCATCACGACCTTGGCCTTGTAGTTCTTGCCCGGTCCATGGCAGGACTCGCAGGTCACGCCTTCATCGGGGGTAATCTTGTCGGTCGCCACGGCTTCGGTGAAATTATACGCGGTGGCATGACACTTCAGACACTTGCCGCTCTTCTGGGGATCCGCAACGCCCACCTTCGCGCCAGCGGCCTTCGCCTCGGGAGTGCCAAGCACCTCGAATGCCTTGGCATGGGGACTCGCCTGCCACTTGCCTAGCTGGTCACCGGTCTCCGCCTTCTTGTGACACATGCCGCAGGACTTCAGGCCGACATACAGGGACGCATCACGGTCTGCCGCAACCACCGATATTGCCGAAAACCCGACCATTAATACAGCACCCGCCACCAACAACTGATCCCTCATCTTCCGCATACAGCCTCCTGCGTTTGACTCTGTTTCAAAACACAATGACCCCATTGCCTTCAACCGAATGTATACCAAACCCATAGACTCAAAATCAAATTGTTTTCCTCGATATTATTGAGTAAATTAACCCCCGTAAGACGAATAAAAACCAGAATTACTCGTTTTTTTCAGGAAACATCATGAATTCGACCTATCGCTTGATTGCCGTATTTGTCGCCGCTGCCGGTATTGCCGCCTTGCTGCTGGTCTTCTGGCGACAACAGTCGGAATTGACCCGCCTCCGTGAGGCTTACACTCAACTTGCCGCCCAGAAAGTGAGTCTCACGCAACCTGCCGTGGACAACCATCCGGCAACCAGGACGGAAATCGAATCTTCGCGAACCCCGTCACGCGTTACGGCCAATCAACCGACCTCATCGTCCCAGAGCGAGGCATCGGCCCCGGACGACCCGAATATCTCGGAGTCCATTCCCAAGGGAAAAGGAATCAAGCCCTGGCAAAAAGAGCGTTTGACGACAGCCAAGGATGGCCAGCCCCTTGCACCCAACCGTCTGGTTGTATCCAACATCAGCGTGAAGCCGGTCAGCGACG
>CAYOQM010000225.1:0-4650 GCA_964406065.1 uncultured Verrucomicrobiota bacterium | reverse complement strand
TATGGGCTTCCTCCTGGGAAAATATCAACCTCCGGTGTATATTGAACAGAAACCCACTTATAGAAATAGGAATCGAACATGATCATGTCGGGTTGGGAGGTCGCCATGAAATTTCCCACCCGATTCTGAAAATAGTTGCTCCATTTAGGTTCACTGATAAGCAATCCCGACTGATTGAGACCACTAATTTGATTGGGGAAATCCCAACGCATATTGGCCAAACACTCCGCGGTCGTTTGTGGATCCAAAGGGAAAGCAGCCCTAGTAAACAAATCCTGTTCATCTCCTATTTGGAATCGAACCACATTATTCAGATACGGACGTTCCGTTTCCGGCAAAGTAAACGAAACACCATTAATAATTTCACTATTAGGAACAAGCCGGCTCAAAAGCACCTCTTCCTCAGCTTCGTCCAGGAGGTATAAGGGTTCAGATGGGTCGTGATTCCAGAAATTCACTGTCGTAAAATCCGCATCCAGAAACTGATTCACATTAAATCCCACCCACTCGGTGGTTGGCCAGGTTTGCCAGACCCGTGGAAAGACCAAACCTTCAATTTGCAGGCCCCGGCATAGGAGCAGATAATGTCCCCTGTCGAGTTCACTCCGAAGAGAATCCTCCACACTGACATCGTCAACCCACAGATATCCCGGATTTACATTATCGTAACTGCCCCGGATCTCCGCTTGAATCGAGATCGAGTTTATACCAGCAGGAATGAGGAAATCGCCGTCGATTTGCGACCAGTCATTTGTTCCATCCCCGTTGTTTTGTGGGGTGAACGCATAGGTATTGGCTCCAACGGTCACCTTGGCTCTGGAGTTCTTGGAATTCTGCGTCTTCATCCACAGGCTGATTGGATGATTCCCTCCATCCCCATAAATGGGAACCGTTTGCTCAACGGTTTGCCACGCCTCTCCGGAAGTATCAAAATACACGGTGGAGGGAGATATTTGGCTGAAAGTCACGCCGTTGAACGCATTCGTGGTTCCCGCGGCAAGACCAGTGACCGTTATTGCGGTTCCGCCATTAAGTGAAATCGCCCACTGGTTGGTTCCATTTGCATGTGTAACAGATATGGAGTTCCAGGTTCCCGGGGCAAAGGCAAGTTCAGTGCCCGCGCCCACCTTTACCCAGGCTGTTCCGGCGGAATTAAGAACTCCCACGGAATTGGCGGAAATCGTACCCGTTGCGGTCCCGCGGATGTAGAATGCTTGAATCAGGGCGGTTTGAGAGGCGCCCCCATAGAGATAAAGAATGGCGCCCTGGCCTCCTGGCACGAAATTGAATGAGACATTCATCGAAATGGTGTCGGTTGCGCCGCTGTTGGCCACAACCCCTCTGGCTATCATTTGTCGGCCGCTATTTGCATAAGCGGATGAGTGCATCAAGAATTCAGCTCCTTCCTGAGGCGGGACGGCACCGGATATACTCCGTGAGGTGTTCACCACTCCCGTTGTGTAGGTCCCATAAGATTGCCCGTAAGCCCAAGTGCCAGTCAAAGCGCCCGCGGTTGTTGGAAGATTCAAGGCCGTTGGCGGGCTCGGGACTGTGTACCCCTCGAAGTTGTCGTCGAAAACCACAGTGCCAGTGCTTTCGTTGTTCAGAAGTGACGTGTGGGTGGCTGGGGCGGCATCCGCAATGAGCCTGACGCTTTTTGTGCCGCCTCCACTGTGGAAAACCGACGAGTCAATCGCAACGTTGGACGAGGATCCATTCCAGTTGAGCAAGTCGTTTTCAAAACCAGGGTTGGCAACGACTTCAGCGGTCGTTGTCACCGCATCGGGTTCAATCACGACGGCATCAAAATACACAGTGGACGGAGATGTTTGGCTGAAAGTCACGCCGTTGAACGCATCCGTGGCTCCCGCGGCAAGACCAGTAACGGTGATCGCCGTTCCACCATTCAGTGAAATTGCCCACTGGTTGGTTCCATTTGTATGTTCAACACCTATGGTGTTCCAGGTTCCCGGGGTGAATGCAAGTTCAGTGCCCGCGCCAACCTTCACCCAGGCCGTTCCGGTGGAATCGAGAACTCCCACGGAATTGGCGGAAATCGTGCCCGTCGCGGTGCCGCGGATGTAAAGCGCCTGAATCAGGGTGGTTTGAGAGGCTCCGCCATACAGGTAAACCAGGGCCCCCTGACCGCCAGGGACAAAATTAAACGCGACATTCATCGCAATGGTGTCCGTTGCCCCACTGTTGGCCACAACACCCCTGGCTTTCATTTGCCGACCGCTGCCGGCATAAGCGGATGACTGCATCAAGAAATGACCGCCTTCCTGGGAAGAGACATCCCCGGAAGCACTCCGCAACGCGTTAACAACTCCAGTTGTGTGAGTCCCATAATCCTGCCCGTAAGCCCAGGTGCCAGTCAAAGCCCCATAACTGTACCCGTTTTCGTCGGTGCCAGTCACAGCGGTTGGCGGTAAATTCAAAGCCGTTGGGTAAGCGGGGACTATGCATTCCTCGAAGTTATCATCGAAAACCACAGTCCCAGTGGTTTTGTTGTCTAGAATGGGGATGCTACTGATTGGAGCGGCATCCACCATTGCGCTTGATAAGCATGCAATCATGATGAGGAACGCACTCCTCTTCAAAAGCCGATTTACACCTGCAGGCAGTTGTCCGGCGAGATTCATCCGTATAGGTAGATTTGACAAAAATGCGGCACACTCGGCGGGAGCGGATGCTCTAAGAAACTCGATTCTTGGGATCTTGAACTTGGAGGAATTCATGATCGGAAGATAAGTTTTGTTGGTGCGATTACAACGGCTGTAATATTCGGTATTCTACTTAAAGTATGTGAAAAACAATGAAACATGACCCTGAATGGGGATCTCTCCGGAATATGCGGAGCCTGTTCTGGCGGGGGATCAAGGGGAAAAGGGTTCGTGCATGAAATGCGGAAAATACAGCCATGCCCGAAATCGGATGGTTATGATGCGAGCCAATCAAAAGCCGCCGATGATTGTCGACTCAATGCTAAAGATCGGACGGCAGGCGAACATCTGAAAAATGACTTCTACTAACCATCGCGCAGATTAGACCTTGAGGTTTTTGTATTTCAATCAGAGCAGCGAGGCAGAGCCCTCGTCCAAATAGAGAACGGCATTCGGATGCGAGCGCAGGATGGTTGCCGGGCAGGAGGAGGAAACAGGATCATTCAATGTCGCTTTCACCGCCCGGGCCTTGTGCGTTCCCGGAACGATGCCGATCACGGCGTTTGCGGCCATCAATGTGGGATAGGTCAGCGTGATGGCCTGGGCGGGCACGGATGCGAGGTCCGGAAAACACCCGTTGTTTACCTGTTGCTGCCGGCTCATTCCGTCGATCTGCACCACCCGGATCGCTCGCGAATCCTCGAAGTTGGCGTCGGGCGAATCGCTGAACGTGATGTGGGCATTTTCTCCGATTCCCGTGCATGCGAGGTCGATGGGCCCCTCCGAGAGAAGGTAGGAATATCTTCGGCACTCCGCGAAAGGATCCTGATCCTCGCCCCGGAGCCCGTGAAAGACTGCCGGGCGGATCCGCATGAGAACATGCTCGATCTGATACTTCCGGAAACTGGCATGGTGGAATGACTGCAACCCGACAAATTCATCCATGTGGAAAATGGTGACCCGGCTCCAGTCGATCTCTGGCGCGCAGGTGAGACTGGCGAGGAATTCGTTTTGGGAAGGCGAGCTGGCTAGAATGATGCGGGCGGAACCCTTTTCGGCAATGGCAACGCGCAGGACCAGGGACGCCCGGGAGGCGGCGGCGGCCCCCAGCTTTCCGCGGTCGGGGTGGATCTCAATGTTCAGGTCGCTGGGGGCACCCTCTTCCCTCGTGCGCGCTTTGCCAAAGGGCCGAAGCGATGCGTCAGGCGTCTGGATTTGCGGCAAAGGAGTTTGCATGTGATGTGTGTTAATGTATTATTATTGCATCTACAAACAAAATACAACATTCTTCACATCATGAGTGCAAAACCCCGGCGCAAACGCCTTCCAGGAGCGGCCCGGCTTCAAGCGATCCGCGATGAGTTGACGCGGTCGGCGTCCCTTTCCATCTCCGAGATTTCCGAGAAGCTCGGAGTGACCGAGATGACAATTCGCCGCGATCTGGCGACGCTGGAAAAGAGTTCCGATGTGCGGAGAACGCACGGCGGTGCGGTCGTCGCGGAGCGGATGGCATTCGAGTTCAACTATCTGACCCGGCAGCGTGCGCACCTGAAGGAAAAGCAGGCCATTGCCGAAGCGGCTAGGAAGCTTGTGCAGCCGGGTCAGAGGGTGATCCTCGACACCGGGACCACCACGCTCCAGCTCGCGACCCTTCTGAAGGGCTGTCCGGGGTTGACGGTGATCACCCCGAGCCTTGCCGTGGCATCCGAGCTTCAATTTTCCGAGAACGTCAACGTGGTGTTGCTCGGGGGCATCCTGCATCGCGGCAGCCCGGATCTGACGGGGCCTGTCACCGAGCATTGTTTGGAGCTCTTCTCGGCGGACTGGGTCTTTCAAGGGGCGGAGGCGCTTGGCCTGGACGGCAGCATTTACAACGTGGATCTCCAGCTTGCCCAGGTGGATCGGATCATGCGGAGCAAAGCGGCGCAGAGTTGCCTCCTGGCCGACAGTTCGAAGGTCGGTCAGACTGCGCTCGTAAAGAACGGAA
>CAYOQM010000224.1:0-4692 GCA_964406065.1 uncultured Verrucomicrobiota bacterium | reverse complement strand
CGTGCTCGAAATGGGCTACGCCTCCGTATGATGAGTTTCGGGAAATGATTCGAATCATGACGGCCACGATCAACTGGGACGACCTGAGTTTCTCGCTGACGGCTACCCGCGACATGTTCGTGGCCACCTGCAAGGCGGACGGCGCCTGGAACACGGGTGAATTCCGCCCTTTTGGCAACATCTCAATTTCTCCGGCCGCCGGAGTCCTCAACTACGGCCAGGGACTGTTTGAGGGCCTGAAATGCCAACGCTCCCTGGAAGGGACATTACTTCTGTTCCGCCCTCTGGAAAACGGGAAGCGACTCGCCGAAGGCGCCCGGCGCCTTTGCATGCCGGCATACCCCCCCGAACAGTTCGTGGAAGCGGTCAAGGCGACTGTCCGGCGAAATGCGGATTATGTCCCCCCTTATGGCAAAGGCAGTCTCTACATCCGGCCCTGCCTGTGGGGAACGGGCGCCATTCTCGGCGTGGCGCCAGCGCCGGAATATACCCTGCTGATCTATGTCTCGCCCGTCGGGCCCTATTTCAAAACGGGGTTCAAACCCGGACGGTTCGTGGTGACCCGTGACTTTCACCGCGCGGCGCCCAAGGGGACAGGCGGCATCAAGTCCATCGGGAACTACGCCGGCACCATGTATCCGGGCAAGAAGGTCAAGACCCAGGGATTCAACGAATGCATCTACCTGGATGCCCGCGAGGATAAATATATCGAGGAAGTCGGTGCGGCCAATTTTTTCTGCGTCAAGGGCAATACCCTGATGACCCCGGCCCTGGGCTCGATTCTGCCGGGCATCACGCGGCAGTCGGTCATGACGCTGGCACAGGAAAAACTGGGCATGGACGTCCGCGAAATGAATGTTTCCGTCGATGAGGCCATGAGCGCCGATGAAGCCTTCTGCACGGGCACGGCCGCCGTGATCTCTCCCATCGGCTCACTGGCGCTCGGCGACCGCGAAACCGTGTTCCAGAAAGGCGAGGTCGGCCCCGTGACCCGCAAGGTTTATGACCTTCTGACCCGCCTCCAGTTGGGCGAGGAGAAAGATGAATGGGGTTGGGTTCAATCGGTTGACTGACCCCTCCACGTCTTCATGAATAACACCTCCTCTATTTCCGCCCTGGTCCTGATGTCCGGTGGACTGGACAGCATGCTGGCGGCCTGCGTCCTCAAGGCGCAGGGCATCCTGGTCACCGGTCTCAGCTTCGAGAGTCCGTTCTTCAGCGCCACCAAGGCCCGCGTGGCGGCCGAACAGATCGGCGTTCCCCTTATCGTGGAGGAATTCACCGACGACCTGATCGCCATCGTCGAACACCCCAAACACGGGTTCGGCTCCTGCATCAATCCCTGCATCGACTGCCATTCCACCATGATCCGGCGGGCAGGTCTCATCATGATTCGCGACGGATTCCACTTCGTCGCCACCGGCGAGGTGCTCAATCAGCGCCCCATGTCGCAGACCGGAAAGAACCTCAAGGTGGTGGCGGAGGACTCCGGCCTCAAGGACCGGCTCCTGCGGCCCCTCTCCGCACGGTTGCTGGCCGAAACAGAACCCGAACGGCTCGGCTGGGTGGATCGAACCCGCCTGCTGGCACTCAACGGGCGGGGGCGCAAACCCCAGTACAAACTCGCGGCCGAATACGGCATCACCCAATACCCCACGTCGGCGGGCGGCTGCAAACTGACTGAACTGGACTATGCCGACAAGCTCTGGGATCTGCGCCGCAACGGGCAGCTCAGGGATATCCGCGCGGTCACGCTGCTGCGCCACGGGCGTCATTTCCGGCTCTCCGCGCGCGTCAAGGCCATCATCGGGCGCGATGTTGCCGACAACGGCATCCTGGAACAGGCGTTCCGCCCCGGCGATGTCCTGCTGAATATGGAGCCCCTGATCCCCGGCCCGACCGGCCTCGTCACGGGCCCCGCCAGCGAGGCGGAGATCCTGATGGCAGCTCGGTTGTGTGCGCGCTATAGTGATGTGCGCAATGAAAACCAGGTGACCATTCTGCTCTCCGGTTCTGCCGGGGAACAGACCCTGCACGTAGCGCCGGCAACGGACATGGATATCGAGCGCCTTAAGATATAGGAGCCCTGATGCACAAATTAACCCGTCTGGAAATCGGCTGCCTTGTGGCAACATCCCTCATCCTCATGATCATGGCCTTCATCCTGGCGAACCGGGAACATGACAAGAAGGCATTGGCAGGGGACCCGGCCGACGAGGACCAGGCACTGCCCCGGCTCGAGGCAGGTGCCACTGCTGATGCGTCATCCACCCAGCCCGCTGAATTCGCCAATCTGGCCCGGCGCATGCCCAACCCTCACACTCCGCCAGCCGCACCGGCGTCCTCAATGCCACTCAGGAACGAGCCAGCCTCCCTTGCACCGGACGGCACCGGCGTCAACGGCACCAATGCCCTGATGCCGGCGGTTTCCACGGTCAACACCAACGACATCATGCAGGAACTGCAGCGGATAGCGGCCCTGCCCTGGACACCTGCGGCCGAGCAACAACTGCAGGCCGTAGTGGCCAAGTGGGCCGCCACCGATCCGCTTGGCGCCCTTCAATACGCCAACCAGATCGAAAGCAGGCGGGTTCGCAGCGCCCTGTTGGCCGGCATCTTCTCCACCTGGGCGAAATCCGACATCAACGCCGCCTCCTCCTGGTTGCTGGCCAACCGCGAGTCCAACCCCACTGCCTTCCAGGCCGGGCTCAAACCGGTCTTCAACCTCCTGGCCACTGGCAATCTCGATACGGCCATGCGTGTGGCCATGGAGATTCCCACGGGCGGGGACCGGATGTCGGCCCTGCGCATCGTGGTGGATCAAGCCGTGCGCACCGGTGTGGCACCCTCGATGAGCGCCTACCTTGACTCCCTGCAAACGCCGGGTGAGAAAAGGAATTACGCATCCATACTGGCACAAAGCTGGGCGGTATATGACCCTCAACAGGCAATCCAGTGGGCAGCCTCGCTGACGGACCCCGTCATGCGCAACGCCTCCATGAACAGCGCCATCGGCGTCTGGGCTACGGATAACCCCTCAGCGGCCGCCGCCTATGCGCTTGCCATCCAGGACAACGATCTGCGGTCCAGGCAGATCGCCCAGGTGACGCAATCCTGGGCACGGTATGATCCGGTCAGGGCCGCCGACTGGCTGCTGTCCCAGCATCCCCCCTCGCCCGCACTGGACCCTGCCATCCAGGGGTTGGTGGGAACGGTTGTACAATCAAACCCGGAAGGCGCCGTCATGTGGGCCGCCACGATCAGCGACCCGCGCCTCCGCACCCGGAGCATCATCAGCGCCAGCCGGGAATGGATGCGCAGCGATCCGGCCAAAGCCGGCGCCTATATTGCCGTTGCGCCGCTCAGCCCCGACCAGAAGGCAAGATTACTGCAGGGCCGATGAGGCCCTATGCCTGCACTATGACCGCGGTGAAATACTGCACCACAAAGGTTGCATAGACCCCGCCGCTGTCATCACGAAAGGCAACCTCGTATTCCCGCCGTAATTGCGTGAGTTCCGCCCGTGACAGGGGAACAGCGGATCGGGAAACTGCTCCTCCTGTAAGCCCTTGCGCATGCAGGGTCTGAAGAAAATCGTCGGCGGAATGATACCGGGTCCGGATGACTTCCTCTTCAAGAGTGGACACCTCGAACCCGGATGCCGACAATGCGGCGCAGACCTCGTTGGTATCGGGCAGGCTGGCGGAGGGAACCTTGCCGGGGGCCACCTGTCGACGCAGGGTGTGGAGCTCACCCAGCGTGCCCGACAGCATCAAGGCTGCGCAAATCCCGCCGCCGGGCGCCAGATTGGCCTTCAGGCTTGTAAAGGCATCGGTCAATGGAACCATCCAGTGAAGCGCCGAACTGCTGAAGATCCAATCAAACGGGCGTACGGCTCGATACTCCATCACATCGGCCACAACCGTCTCCACCCCCGGACTGTCGCCCCACCGCTCACGGACGCAATCAATCATCGCGGGGGCCGCATCAAGAAGACATAGCGAGGCGTCCGGAAAGCGTTGCCGGATCTTCTCGCTAAGAACCCCGGTTCCGCAGCCGACTTCGAGAATGCGCCCCGGTCCGACCGTCTCCGGATCCGGCATCATCCCGGCGAGGCGGGCGGCCACATGACGGTGCAATGCGGCCCCCTGCTCATAGGTCTGCGCGGCGCGCGAAAACCGTCGGGATACAAGACTCATGACGCGCCTCCCTCTGCTCGGAACGCTTCCACGATCATCCCGGCCACGCGATCCAACAGTTCAGGCGTATGCCCGAGAGTCACCGAAAGCCGCAGTCTGGCCGTGCCTCGGGGTACGGTGGGAGGCCGGATGGGAACCGCCAGAATTCCCTCCGCCAGCAGGCGGCGGTGTACCCGCAAGGCGCAGTCATTATCACCTGCCATGACCGGTATGATCTGGCTCTGCGAAGCGCCGGTGTCCAACCCGCCTGCCTTCAGCCGTTCACGGAAGGCGCGGGCACGGGCCAGCAGGGTGGCTCCCATGTCAGGATGATCGCGCACCACGTCCAGCGCTCCTGTGGCGGCCCCCGCGACGGCGGGCGGAAGGGCCGTGGAATAGATAAACGACCGGGCCCGCTGGATCAGCCACTGGCGCATCTCTGTCGAACAGGCCGTGAACCCGCCATACCCGCCTAGCGCCTTGCTGAGAGTGCCCATCGACAGGTTAACACATG
>CAYOQM010000223.1:0-4722 GCA_964406065.1 uncultured Verrucomicrobiota bacterium | reverse complement strand
GCCTTCGAGCGGTTCGGCGAAGTAGACCTCGTAGCCCAGGCCCGGAATGTCGGCCGCTGTGAACTGCAGCCAGATGTGGTAGTCGCAACCATAGTTCCGGGTCCGGATGATCTGCGAGGGAATCTCGACGCCGTCGCGGGTCCGCAACCGGATGCCGCTGATCGGGCGCGTGATCACCAGTTCCGCCACCGTGATGTCCGAGCGCGTGAAGGCCAGGGGATTGAAGACCATCACCGGCATCGCATCATCGTTTTTGATCGCGACTTTCGCGCCCAGCGCGCGCAAGCTGCGCAGGCGGATGCGGCGGCAGATCTCGATGCCCTGCTGGTACTTCGCCTGCGAATCCTGGTTGGAGTCGTGGATTGCCGATCCGGGGAGAATATCGTGGAACTGGTTGAAGACCAAAAGCTTCCAGGCCTCACGCAACTCATCGGCGGGGTACGGGACGCCATGCTGAGCCGCCACCACGGCAAGGGCCTCGGCGGCCTGGAGGGCGTTCTCCAGGCTGCGGTTGCCCTGCTTGATGCGTGAGACGGTGGTGTAGCAGCCGTCGAAGACGTACTGCAACTCGCCTTTGTGGACCGGGGCCCGCCCGGCTAATGGGCGGACATGGTCGAAGTATTCACTGGTCCGCGCGAACTTGACTGTGGGAAAGAGGCGGATTTTCTGGAGACTCTTTGCGCGCTGGATGTCGGCGCGGGTCGGTCCGCCGCCGTGGTCGCCCACCCCGTAGGTGAACATCTGGGCATTGACCGGCGCCGGCAGCCGGTCCGGTTCCGCGCGGATGGCAGGCGAGATCTTGTCGGAGTAGCCCTGGCCGGTCTTGGCCAGCACCCGCGAGCCGTCGATTCCCTCCCACCAATAGAGCTGCGGCTGCGGGCGGCAGCGCATGTGATAGAACGCCTGGATGCCGGCCAGGTTGAGCATCTGCGGCAGTTGCGCGGCATGACCGAAGTTGTCGGGGAGCCAGCCCACTTTCGCTTGCGTGCCGAGCTTCTCGCGAAAGTAGCGCTGGGCCAGCAGGAACGAGCGGCAGAGCGCCTCGCCGCTGGCGAGGTTGGTGTCGCCTTCGGTCCACATGCCGCCAGTTACTTCCCAACTCCCCGCCTTGACCGCCTGCTGGATCTTTGCGAAGAGGGCGGGATCCTCCTGCTCCATCGCCTCGTAGGTCGCCGCCTGGCTCTGGGAGAACCGGAACTCCGGGAACTCCTTCATGAACCGCAGGGCCTGAGAGAACGTGTCCTGGCACATCTGGATGGTCTCGGGCCAAAGCCAGAGCCAGTTCATGTCGATGTGGCCATGGCCGATCAGGAAGACCGCCTTCTCTTTGATCGCCGCCGCGCACTCCGCCACGACCGCCTGGAGCCGCCGCAGACTCGGGGAAAGATTTTCGGCGGCACATCGGTCAAGCACCGCAAGGAACTCGGAGAGCCCCCCGCCGAGCGGCGGGATTTCGTCAGCCACGGCAGGATCCACCTCGAGATCGTGGCGGAGTTCCGCCAGAAGCGCCCCGTCGGCCGCCGGAAGATCGTTCATCTGCCGCGTGCGGTGGAGGAATGTCGAGAGTACGTTGGGGCGGATTGGGAACGCCAGTGAGACGTCGCTTTTTTTCACCACTGCCACGGCCCGGAACGGCGCGTTCCACGCCGCCGCCCACGCGTGCGCCGCCAGCGTCACGGTGGCGTTGAATACGCCCAACGACTCAAGCGCGGGGTAGTTGACCCCCGCAAGCTCCTTGCCCGCGGCGTCGAAGACTGAAGCGCGTCCCGGTTCGGTCGCGGCAGCGGAGACGTTGCGGATGCTCAGCCCGAATTCAAGGGAAGCCTCCGGTGTGGCGTCCGCGAACGCCGCCGATGCCGGCGGAGTCAGACCAAGCACGATGGGCCGCGCCGCCGACTTATTGACTTTCCAGACTCCACCGGTGGGTTCGTTGACCGCGACGCGCATTCCGCTGATCGGGTTACCATCGCATCCGGCAACTCGCATCATGACCTGCCACCCGCCGTCCCACTGGGTGACTTTGAGCAGTAGGCGATTCCAGCCCTTGTCCAGTTCAACCGGCACTGCGTTGGTATCCGCTACGCACCCCCGCTTCTCGCTCAAGGCGAAGACGCGTGTGCCGTTGGTCCAAACCGCGACGCCATCGTCGGAACCGAGCAAGAGCAGCGCCCGCATCTGCGTGGGCGAGTACAGATAGGTGTGGAGGTAAGCGCAACAGTTCACGGTCATATTCAAATGTCCGACCATTGATGTGAAGTCTAAGACCCGTTCGACGGCGCTAACCGCCTGCCACCGGAGCCCCCCGGCGCTCTCGCCGACCGAGGGCGCGCACTTCGCCTCCGGGATCTGTGAGGCGCGGATCAGTTTCTCGGGGTCACCACCGAAGGCCCCCAGATAGAGCCAGTCGCGCAGGTAGCCGTCAGATGCGAGCGGACGGGATATCGTGCGCATGTAATTATTTAGTCCCATAAAACTATCTCCTTGGAAATTAGTATGTTGTAACGCTTGTTCACGGTCAGACCTCTTTCATGCGTCGTTCGGCATCATTGCGGGTGCCGCCCGGCAAATGCCTCGCCAGCCGATCCAGCATGTCGCGCCGCACGGCGCGCGTGCCAGGATCGGCGATGCGGTTGTGCAACTCGTGGGGATCGTCCGCCAGGTTGTAAAGCTCGTCGGTGTTGTTGGGGTTGTAGCCGTATTTCCAGTTTCCGCAACGGCAAGTGAACATGGCGGTGGGGGCGTACAGGCCGTAGAACTCCGTGAACACGGCCTCGTGTGGCGCCGCGCGCCCGGCCAGCAGCGCGTGCACGGAGATGCCGTGCGTTTCCGCCGGCGCCGCCAGGCCGGCCAGATCCAGGCAGGTGGGATGGATGTCGGCCAATGACACAAGCTCACGCCGCGCGCTCCCCGCCTGGCATCCCTGCGGCCGGAATTTTTCCGGGTAGCGGATGATCATGCCGATGCGCTGGATCTCCTCGAAATGCGAGTTTCCCTTGTTGGTCATCCCGCCATGGTCGCCCAGCGTTTCTCCATGGTCGGAGGAGAAAATGATGATGGTGTCATCGAGCAGTCCGGACGTTTCCAGGTGCGCGTAGATCCGCCCCACCTGGTCGTCGATCTGCGTGGTGAATGCGTAGTAGTGGCGCAGGGCGCGGTTCCAGTAGTCCCAACCCAGTTCCGCGGCGCGCGGGTGAATCAAGATCCGGTGCTGCGGGCCGATCAGGCCGGCCGGAACACGGAAGTTCGGCCACGGCTCGGTCTCCAAGGCGCGGTAGGGGGCGAAAAATTCCTCGACCGGGTAGTAAGGCTCATGCGGCCCCCAGAAATTCTGCCAGATGAAAAACGGCTCGTGCGCCGCGCGGAAGCGGTTCATAAGCGTGATCGTGTTATTTGTGAGGAAGTGGTCGACCGTGGCTTCCTTCGGCCCGTCCTGGATGCCGTAGCTCGGCCAGAGGTTTTCGCGCGGGTTATCGCTGCCGGGGACTAGCCGGAACTCCAGCCCGTTATCGCCAAGGTAGTCCTTGTATTCCTGGTAGCCGAAGCCCCCGCCGCCGTGGCCGGGAAAGTTCTGGCCGTCGAATCCCAGGTCGCGCGGCAGATGGTGCGGGATCGGCTGGTTGAACCACTCGACGCAGTTCGGCTCAGGACAGAGATGCCATTTCCCTGAATAACCGCAACGGTAGCCGGCGGTCTGCAGTTGTCGCGGCAACATGCGCGAATGGTCGGGAATGTTCCAGACCGGGCCGCTGGCTCCGCAATTAGTGAGCACGCCGTGCCGGTGCGGATACTGACCGGTGATGATACTTGCCCGCGCCGGCGAACAGACCGGGCAGGTGGTGTAGGCGTTTTCAAAACGTACGCCTTCGGCGGCCAGCCGGTCAAGGTTGGGCGTCCGGCACGGGGTCCGCCCGTAGCAGCCAAGCGCCGAGAGCCGGTGCTGGTCGGTGAGGATGAGGAGAATGTTGGGTTGCCTATTCATTTTATTCACTCCGTCCTTATTTCTCCCATGCCGGGGCGAACTCCACCTGATCAATCCACGCCTTAGGTTGCGCGGGGGCGTCCACCACCAAACGCAGAGTGATCACCGCATGCGTGGCGCCGGCTGGCGCAGCGTGGGGCGCCGTACGCATCTTATCCATGCCACCCGCTGCCGGTGCCCTGGGATTGATGACCTGCCAGGTGTCAGTTTTTTCAAGAGTGCCACCAGGGATATCTCCGCAGATGTACGGAGGAATCCCGCCGAGAAGACCATTCGGGCCCAAAAACTTGCCTTCGATCTTCACACGAGGTGCGACCTTCAGCCTGTTCCCCGGGGTGTATGTGGCAGTCATCCCCTCCGTGCGGATCGCCAAACGAAATTCATACTCCTGTCCGGCAATCACCGGAAAGCGCTGGCTGACTTCCACATAGCCCCCGCCCTTGCCATCGTTGAATTTCTTGGCGTACTCATTCCGATCTTTGATTTTATCGCCATCCGCCGGCGGCTTGAGAAGCGTCTGCTGCTCAAGCAGCAGGGCACGGCGGCCGGCGAACACGCCGTCGTCGGTCAGGCTGACGGCCGCGCCGTTCTTGCTCTCGGCGACCACCCAGCCCCGGGACGGATCACTCGCCAACTCCTCCTCGAAGCCGGGATTCCGGACGAGATTGCCCGGCAGTTCGATGAGCATCCGTCCCCACTTGTCCGGGTTCAGGGTGGCCTCGGTGGTCAGGTCGGAGGCTTGC
>CAYOQM010000222.1:1376-4735 GCA_964406065.1 uncultured Verrucomicrobiota bacterium | reverse complement strand
GCGTGCCTTTGCTGGTGTGCATCTGCGTTCGCATGATCGGCGTGGTATGCGGGGGTGGCAAGAGAAAAGAATGGAGGGGGGCGCGGGGCGCGGCGTTCTCCCGCTTTGACATTCGCGCGTGCACTGCTTACCCTCCGCCTCCATGGATGCCACGGTGAACAACGCGGGGATGCTGGTCGACTCCTTGAACGGATGGCTGCGGGGTGCGTTTGCGCGGGCGTTTCCGGAGGCGGGTGCGGATTGGTCTGGAGTGGAGGCGGTGGCGACCTCGAAAGCGGACCACGGGGATTACCAGTGCAACGCGGCGATGGGGCTGGCGAAGGCGCTGCGGCGCGCGCCGCGGCAGGTTGCGGAGGCGGTGGTGGCGGCGGCGGGTGAGCATCCGGCGGTGGAGCGCACGGAGCTGGCGGGGCCCGGCTTTCTGAACATCACGCTGCGCACCTCGGCGCTGGCGGCGTGGCTGGAGGGGGTGAGCGGCGACGAGTCGCTGGGCGTGCCTGCGGTGGGGGCGGGGCGCACGGTGGTGCTGGACTACTCCAGTCCAAACGTAGCCAAGCCGATGCACATTGGCCACATTCGTTCGACGATCATCGGAGCGGCGCTGGATCGGTTGCACCGCGCGCTGGGGTACCGCGTGATTGCGGACAACCACATTGGCGACTGGGGCACCCAGTTCGGGTTGCTGATCATGGGGTACCGGCACTTCGTGGATGCGGCGGCGTACGACGCCTCGCCGATCGAGGAGCTGGAACGCCTCTACGTGCAGAGCTACAACCGCTCCAAGGAAGACCCGACCTGGCTGGATGCGGCGCGCGAGGAACTGGTGAAGCTGCAGCAGGGCGACGCGGCCAACCGCGCACTCTGGCAGTCGTTTGTCGATCACAGCCTGGGTGAGTTCGAGCGCGTGTACCGGCGGCTGGGCATTCGCTTCGATATTGTGCGGGGCGAGAGCTGGTACCACGATCGTCTGGCGGGGGTGGTCGAGCGGCTGCAGGCGACGGGGCTGGCGCGCGAGAGCGATGGGGCGCTATGCGTGTTCTCCGATGGCAGCCTGCCGCCGAAGGACGACCCGCTGATGAAGCACGAGGATGGCGAGTGGAAGGCGGCGCCGTGTTTGGTGCGCAAGAGCGACGGCGGGTATAACTACGCGACGACGGACCTGGCGACGCTGTTGAGCCGCGCCGAGGAGTTCAAGCCGGAGCTCGTGATTTACGTGACGGACGAGCGCCAGCAACTGCACTTCCGCCAGGTGTTTCAGGTGGCGCGGCGGCTGGGCGTGACGATGCCGGTGCAGCATGTGTGGTTCGGCCTGATGCGGCTGCCGGAGGGCACGTTCTCCACGCGCCAGGGCAACGTCATCAAGCTGGAGCGATTGTTGGATGAGGCGGAGCAGCGCGCGCTGGCGATTGTGCAGGGCGCGAGCCCGAACATGACGCCGGAGCAGCAGCGCGAGGTGGCGCGGGCGGTCGGCATCGGTGCCGTGAAGTATGCCGATCTCAGCCAGAATCCGCAGACCCAGATCACCTTCACGTGGGACAAGGCGCTGGCGCTGGACGGCAACTCCGGCCCGTACCTGCAGTATGCCTGCGCGCGGATCGCCAGCGTGATGGACAAGTACGCCGAGCGTTTCCCCGGCGTGGATCCGTCGGCGCATCCGCTGGTGCTGACGGAGGCGGTCGAGCGCGCCCTGGCGCTGAAGCTGGCGCGTTTTCCGGAGGCGGTGCTGCGTGCGACGCAGCTGTACCGGCCGAGTGTGATTGCGGATTACCTATACGATCTGGCCCAGACCTACAGCACCTTCTATCAGAATGTGCCGTTCCTCAAGGCCGAGGCGGGCGTGCGCGAAAGCCGCCTGCGCCTCTGCGGTCTCGTCGCCCGGGCCCTGCGCCGCGGGCTCGACCTGCTCGGCATCGAAACGCCCGCGCGCATCTGAGCACGGATGGGCTTGCGGCTGCCGTCCCGCGCCTTCAGTACGTGTAGGAACTTCCGCCGATGAATTCGCGGATGAGGGCGGTCGAGGGGATGCAGGACTCGTCGCGCACGGTGCGCAGCGGGTGCAGCAGGTCGTAGACGCGGTTCACGCGGATGTGGGCATCCAGCCGTTTCGGGTCATCGCGGAAGCGGTTGCGGGCCTGGGTGACATAGCGGAAGAGGCGGCGCTTCAGCAGTGGCAATTCGTAGGGCAGCGCCGTGTTCACCACGTAGTCCGCATTGCGCATGTAGGGAATGATGTGGTGCAGTTCGCTGCGGCGCACGTAGTGCCAGTGGGTCAGCGTCTCGATCGGCTTCTGGTTGCGGTTGTGCTTGTCCCGGATCATACGCCGCAGCAGCCGGTTGTCCGCCCAGCGCATGAAGCTGCCATCGGTGCCGCGGAACTGGCCGAGGGTCTCGATGTAGAGCTTGAACTTGTTGGCGGGCGCCACGTTCTTGGTCATCGGGTTGTAGAGGCCGTGGAGGCTGTCGATCAGCAGGACTTCATGGCGGCGCAGGCGGAAGGGGTGGACGTTCAGCGTGCGCTTGCCGGTCTTGAAGTCGTAGTGCGGCGTCTTAATGGCGCGTCCGGCGAGGAGTTGTTCGAGGTGGCGGTTGATCAGCGCGAGGTCGAGAGCCTGCGGCGTTTCATAGTCGTAGTCGCCGAACTCATCGCGCGGGTGTTGTTCCAGGTCGAAGAAGTAGTGGTCGACGTTGATGGCGCGGAAGCCGATGCCCGCCGCGGCGAGGATGGCGCTGAGCTTGATGGTGGTGGTGGTTTTGCCGGAGGAGGAGGGGCCCGCCACGATCACGAGCCGGACGTCGCGGCGGCGCTCCAGCACGATGGCGGCGGCACGGGCGATATCCTCCTCGTAGCGCCGGTTACCGGCGGCGACGAGGTCGGGATACTTGCCGCCGGTAATGATGCGGTTGAGCCCCGCGACGGAATCGCACTGGTGGTCCAGGTTCCAGCGCAGGACTTCGTAGATCTTCCGGTAGGGGATGTTTTCGCTGACGCCGAAGTCGGTGATGCGGGCGGCGCGCATCTTGGCGTGCTGGTGGCGGTACGTCATGTACTCGCGCGCCACCGGCATGGCGCCCATGCGCAGCAGCACCTGTTCGACGACGTCCTGAATATCCTCGACGGTGGGGGCCTGGCCGCCGTAGGTGCGGAACAGAGCTTCCTCCACCCGGCTCGCGGCATTTGCGGCCAGGGTCTGGTCCGGCTGGGCGATCGCCTTGGTGGCCTTGAAGATGGCGATCTGGATGCGGCGGCGATCGTACTTCACGATCGTGCCATCCCGTTTGACGATCTGGCGGATGCGCGTGGCGCTCTTCATGCCGGGCAAGCCTAGCCCGCCTGATGCGCCAGCGCAAGCGCGCTGGTG
>CAYOQM010000222.1:0-1276 GCA_964406065.1 uncultured Verrucomicrobiota bacterium | reverse complement strand
GATTTCTTGTTGTCAGCTGCGGGGGGGTGCCCTACGGTATGCGGACTTTTCGCGAGCGAAACCCGTAAGAGGAAGGACCGGTTCATGAAGTCGGCATTGTTGGTGTGGGGTGGCTGGGATGGACACGAACCGAAACCGTGCGTGGACCGGATGGCGCCCTGGCTGGAGTCCAAGGGTTTCAAGGTGACGGTGTCCGATACGCTGGACTCCTATCTGGATGCGAAGAAGATGCTCAAGTATTCGGTCATCGTGCCGGTGTGGACGATGGGCACGATCACAGGCGAGCAGAGCAAAGGGTTGCGCGATGCGGTGGCGTCCGGGGTGGGGCTGGCGGGTTGGCATGGCGGCCTGTGCGACTCCTTTCGGAATGACACGACGTACCAGTTCATGACCGGTGGCCAGTGGGTGGCGCATCCCGGCGGGATCGTGAAGTACACCGTGAACATCACGAACGCGAAGGACCCGATCACCAAGGGGCTGAAGGATTTCCGGATGCACTCGGAGCAGTACTACATGCACACGGATCCGGGCAACGAGGTGCTGGCGACGACGACGTTCAGCGGCCGGCATGACGGCGTGACATGGATCAAGGGCGTGGTGATGCCGGTGGTCTGGAAGCGGCGCTGGGCCAAGGGGCGGGTTTTCTATTCCGCCCTGGGCCACGTGAACAAGGATTTCGAAGTTCCCGAGGCGTTTGAGCTCCAGAAGCGCGGCATTCTCTGGGCGGCGCGCGAGCCGGTGACGGTGGAGTACCGGTCGTAAGGGCAGTAGTCGTTAGTCGTTAGGAGGCGTGAGTTGAAGCGATACAAGCAGGCGAGTGAGATCAAGGTGGGCGTGGTTGGGTACGGCGGCGCGTTCAACATGGGCAAGGTGCATCTGGAAGAGATGCACAAGGCCGGGATGACGCCGACGGCGGTGGTGGAGTTGGACGCGGCGCGGCTCAAGGTGGCCGAGAAGGATTTTCCGGGCATCGAGACCTACGGGTCGGTGGCGGCGATGCTGAAGCGCTCCGCCGTCGATCTGCTGGCGATCATCACGCCGCACAACACGCACGCGCCGCTGGCGCTGCAGTGCCTGCGGGCGGGGCGCCACATTGTCTGCGAGAAGCCGCTGGCGATCACGACGGCTGAGTGCGATGCGATGATCGCGGCGGCGCGGCGCGCGAAGGTGGTGCTGTCCACGTACCACAACCGCCACTGGGATGGGCACATCCTGGGCGCGATGGCGCTGGTTCGCGGCGGCGCGATTGGCGATGTGGTGCGGGTGGATATCAACT
>CAYOQM010000221.1:1889-4776 GCA_964406065.1 uncultured Verrucomicrobiota bacterium | reverse complement strand
GCCTGTGGCACGGCGGTGTTGGGTTTGTGGCTCCCGGGTGCTGATACGCCTTCGTTCTTATAGAAAATCTTGGCGGGTGTCCCCAGCGCTTTCTCGAGCCGGGTGGCCCGGCACAGGGGGCTGGGACGCCACTGCCAGAGGATCTGGAGAACTTCGTCGGGGATGTCGATCCAGCGCCGGGTGCTGACTTCCTGCTCGATGAGGTTCATCGGGAAGACGGGCGCCAGCATGTCGGGCGTGATGGGCTTGCCGTCGGGGGTCACCGGGGGCGGCATGGCGTGGGGGAAATCAGCGGCGATATTATACCACTGCCGGGGCATTTCATCTTCGTTCAGGAATACCTTGATCTGATCCATGATCACTCTCCATTAACGGGTTCAGGGTTGCCTTATCCACAAGAACAGGCGCCATTATGGCGGCCTTGTTTCTGCCTGCAAGGGCAAATTTTTCTGTGACGTGAGACGCACGGTGATGAGTGCGCATGTTTCTCATGGATTCGCTTCGAGGTTGTAGGTACTATGCAGAAGTGGTGTCTTGGCAAGACATTGCGGGACGGACTCGTTCTCCATGAGCGCCGTTGTAGACGTGTGACCGGGCACTGTGAGAAAATAACGAGAACTCATCTAGAGGGAGAAGTCATGAAGATCATGTGGCGTGCGATTCCGGTATTGGTGTTGTGGTTGCTGATCAGCATGGCCTCCGCCTGCGCGAAACGGGAACCCGTCAGCCATTTTGTGATCATGCCTGGGGCTGGCCGGGATCAGATCTCGGAAGCTGAAACGGAACGCCTCAAGGCGGTGTTGGACGGCGTGGGCGCGCGATGCCACATGAACATGATCAAGTCCGGACAGGCGTATATTATCCGCTATTACCAGCCGAATTCGAAGTATGAGATCGGGTTTTTCGCCAAGCGGACGCCGACCGCCCTGATTGTCTATGCCGAACCCATGACGCCTTCCGTGGTTTCCTCGGAGACCTATCGTGAGTTCCGGCAGAATCTTGCCAATGTTCTGGCGGCGGCGTTTCCGGGACAGGTAAAAATCGAAAAGTAAACAGGAGATAACCGATGCAAGTGTTACATATCGTGGCCAATCCCAAGCCGGAGGTGGAGGCTCATTCCAAACAATTGTCAGGGGCGTTTTTCGATTCGCTCAAGGCCAAACGCCCGGGAATCGCGGTGACGGAGGTCGATCTGTACAAGAATCCTCCTCCCTTTTATGACTACGATACCTACCGTCATTTCTGGTATCCTGTTTTTGATCCCGCCTACCGTGCGACGGATCAGGAGAAGGCCGCGGTTCAATACTCGCTGGCCCAGTGCAAGCTTTTCAACAGCGCGGACGTGCTGGTGTTGTCGACCCCCATGTGGAATTTCGGGTTGCCGGCCATTCTCAAGGCCTGGCTGGATCAGGTCCTGATGCCCGGCGTGACCTTCTCGATCGGACCGGGAGGAACCAAGCCCCTTCACAAGGTTCGCAAGGTAGTCGTGCTGGCGTCGTCCGGCGGGGCCTATGGCACAGGCGATTTGCGTGATGGCGTCCGCAACGGGATCACGGCGGCCCTGGGTTTTTTGGGGATTACGGATGTCGAGGTGGCCTGGTCGGAAGGTCAGAATCCCTTCTTCTTCAAGGATCACGCCGAGCGCCACGCCAAGGCAATCCAGGGGGCCAGTGCCCTTGGTGAGAAGGTGGCCGGGCTGTAGGCGGGAATTCTCACGGTTCCAGACAGCGTTTCAGAACCGGTAGTCCCGGCAGATGCGACAAGGCATTTCGGAGTTGTGCCACCCCCTTCGGGATGTGCTTCACGAAATAGGATGTGGCCGGCAGGGCACCAAGCCGGCCAAAGGCCCCCAGTGCCTGCGATAGCCGTTCCACGGCGGCAATCCAGAATAGATCCCGCGTTGTGCGGTCCGCCGGAACCAGGCAGAGATAATACTCCAGCAGTTCCGCACGCAACGCCTCCTCCAGATTCACGTAGGGATCACACAGCAGGGAGGCGAGGTCATACGCGGCTGTCCCCCATCGCATTCCTTGAAAGTCAATCAGATGGATAGTTCCGTTCCTGATCAGCACGTTGCTCGATTGAAGATCCCGGTGGATGAGCACCCGAGGCGCCCGCAACTGGGCAGGAATCAACCGCGCCAGTTCCCCTCGCACGGCCTTCAGCCGGATTGCGTCAACAGCCAGGTGACGGGTCAGGAATTGCTCGCAGAACAGGTTCTGCTCCCATTCGTAAAGTGAGCGCGTAAACGGCTTGGACAGTTCAAGGGAATGCCTCCGGGCCGCCTGTGTGGCCCGGGTATGCAGGCAGGCCACCGCTTCAAGGGTCTGCTTGTAGAGTGAGAGGACGGCCTTCGGCGGCATGCCGAGAACCTGGTGTTCAAGACTGTTGTCCCCCACGTCTTCCATGACGCAGAGTTGCTCGGTAGGCCAGTCCACCAGAACGGAGGGCACACTCACGCCGTGCTGTGCCAGGAACCTGGCATGACTTGTATAAAGCCCGTTTTCCGGGCGTTCCAGCAGGTAACGCACCAGGATGGCGCTCGAGGCGACGCGCTTGCCGGCACCCGGTGCCGGTTTCCGGCACACCAGTCGGGTGAAGGTCCGGGCGGATCCCCGCGGCGGCAGGGGCATGACCGTGGTGTCTTGCGGATCCCACCGCAAGGCCGCTAGAACCCGGGAAATAACCGGATCCGGGAGCCGGTCGGCGCGGAGGGCCATATACCCGACTGCGGAGTTGACGGTCACTCCGTCGGCGACGATGGCATGCTCGACAGTGGCTCCCGCCTCGACCGTGACATGATCCCAGAGCACGGCCTGATGCACGTTGGCTCCGGAATGGATTCGTGTGTCCTTCCCGCAGGCAACAAATGATTCACCCGGTATGG
>CAYOQM010000221.1:0-1879 GCA_964406065.1 uncultured Verrucomicrobiota bacterium | reverse complement strand
CCCATCCCGTCTCATTTCGCGATGAGTCTCAAGGTAGGATTCGGGGGTTCCGATATCGGCCCAATAGGAGCTTGGAACAACTACCCCGCCAACTTTTTCCCCTGCGGCCATGGCCTTCTCGTAGGCCGTCACAATGCTTGAGAATCCGGAGGGGGGCAAATGACGCAGGATCCTTGGGGAGAGCAATTGAAGACCGCAGAAGGTGGCGGTTCCCGGCGAGCCTGCCCTGGTGCTCCGGAAGTTGGTGATCAGTCCATTCCGGTGCTCAACCGTGCGCGGTCCGCGCTCGGGGGTCAGCCACAGCGTTGCGAGCGCGTGGTGCCGGTGATGGGCCTCGATCAGGGGTTCACAGGGCAGGTCAGCCATGATGTCGGCGTTGATCATCCAGAAGGGGTCGTCGTCGACAAACCAGCGGGCCTTGGCGATGGCTCCTCCAGTCCCGAGAATCTCGGGTTCGAAAGACAGAGAGCACCGCAGTGTGCCGGCAGGGCGGGTGCGAAGATAGTCCAGGATCTGGTCGGCATGATGATGGGCATTCACGACCACTTCGTGAACGCCCCAGCGCTCGAGCAGGTCCAGGATATGGCCAAGGACGGGCTTATTCCAGAGAGGGAAGAGAGGCTTGGGGCGGAGGGAGGTTAGCGGGAGCAGGCGCGTGCCATAGCCAGCCGCCAGAACAATGGCTTTCCGGGGCACGTTCATGCCCCGAGGTCTTCACTTGGACTTGATTCAGGCATCGCGGAACCATAAATACCCAAGGGGGGTGAGGCAAGCACGAAAGCGGCAATGCCATTTCACTTGATGGGGTCGCCTGATTTGGGTACCATTTTTGTCCAGTAATAAAGTGGGATATATAGAATGTCGCTTATGCTTGAAGCTGTGTTGGCTATTTCCGGTGTGCTCCTGTATGCGGTCGCCGCTGTGCTCGCCTCCGTTTCCCTGTTGCGCACGGAGACGCGGCGGGATCACCAGGCGCTGGTTTTGTTTGTCATGGGCGCCTTTTGCCTGCTGGGGGTCATGTTGATCCGGCTATTCCGCGCCGGCTGCATCCCCTCGTTCACGCGGTTTGACGCGATGGCGTGTTATGCGCTGGCGTTAAGCGTTGTTTATCTTTTCGTCAATACCCGTCGGGCAACCCGGGGGATTGCCGGGATTTTCTTTCCGTTCATCACGCTGGTGCTGCTGGGCGGGATCACCGCCCTGGGTATGTCGTCGGGTGCGCCGCCGTTTCAGAGTCCCTGGCTGGTGTTCCATGTGTTTGCGGGATATGCAGCCTATGCCGTATTCAGCCTGGCGAGCGTGAATGCCGCCGCCTACCTAGTGCAGGATTACAACCTGAAAAACAAGTGTTTCGGGCCGGTGTGGGAAAGGCTTCCCTCCCTGGAAAGTCTAGATCACGTGATGAGCCGGCTGGTCGGTCTGGCGTTTCTCCTGCTTACGGTATCAGCCGTACTGGGCGGGTTTCTGGTGCATCGCAGCGGGAGCAATGAGCCGTGGCTGACGGATCCCAAGGTGGCCGCCGTCGCGGCCGCATGGATTTTGTTCGCGGTCCTGGTTCATATGCGGGCCAGCGCGGACCGCCACGGGCGTGGGGTGGCGGTGCTAACGGTGGTGGGCCTCATCTTCGTGCTGTTTTCCTTCGCCTGGGTACATCTGGTGGCCAACACGGTGCATGCCTTCCTTAAGCTGGGGGGCGGGGTGGCTGGACCATGAAGGTTTCGGTGCTCGGCATCAGTTTCCATACGGCGCCCGTCGAGCTCCGCGAAAAGGCGTCGGTACGCTCCTCGGAAGTGCCCGCCCGCCTTCACCTGATCCGTGACGTTTTCCAGGGCTCGGAACTTGTCTTAGTGTCAACCTGCACCCGCACGGAGCCCTATGT
>CAYOQM010000220.1:4378-4802 GCA_964406065.1 uncultured Verrucomicrobiota bacterium | reverse complement strand
CAGATCATCGACCTGATGTTCGCCATGAACTCGGAGGCCGGCACCACGCTGATCCTGGTGACCCACGACGAGGCACTGGCGCATCGCTGCGGGCGCACGCTGCGGCTGTCGGGCGGGAGGCTGGAAAGCTGAATCAGGCGACCAGAACCGCCCGTGCGGCGGCGACGCCGCTCCTGACCGCGGCTTCCAGGGTTGCCGGATAGTCGCTCGCGATGTAGTCGCCGGCCAGCCAGAGGCCGGGTAGCCCGCTTGCCGCACCCGGTCTCGGCAAATCGGGAACGCAGGCGAAGGTGGCGCGCTTTTCGGTAATCGTTTGCACCGCCAGCGGCGCCGGCAGCCCGGGCACGATGCGGGCTATTTCCTGATGAATGCCGCGTTCCAGTTCGGCCGTCGGCAGGTCCAGGTGCCGGCCGCGGGCGCTGAT
>CAYOQM010000220.1:883-4368 GCA_964406065.1 uncultured Verrucomicrobiota bacterium | reverse complement strand
GGCGGCGAACAGGCCGTGCTGGCCGCACAGTGTGCCGCGGTCGAACAGCCATTGCGCGAGGCCGGCGTCGACGCCCAGCATGGGCTGCGGCAGGCGCACCGTGGCGGGATAGCGCAAGTAGCTGGTGACGATGGGTTCCCAGTCGAAATGCGCCACCCGCGACGCCAGTTCCGGCACCAGGGCGGCGAGGTGATAGGGCGCCACGGCAAGCACGACGTGGGCGTAAGGGCCGGCCTCATCGATCCACCAGCCATCGGCCTCCCGCCGCAGCGAATTGACGCGATGGCCGCGATGTACGACGCCGCCGTGTTGCGTGACGAACGTTGCCGCCGGCTCGGGAAACAGCGCCGAGAGATTGACCTGGGGCAGCAGCATGTCGCTGGCCGCGCGAACGCCGCCGAGGCTGTCGCGCAGCACATTGGCCAGCACCTGTGCCGAGGCGCGCTCGGCCGGCGTATTCAGGGCGGCGATGCACAGCGGTTCCCATAAAAGTCGGCGCTGGCGGGACGGCGTTTTGTTGCCGTCCAGCCACTTCGTCACGGTAATGTCGGGTTCGATGCGGTATCGGTTGGCGCGCAAGTCCTGCATGAGGCGGATCGCCGCCCGTTTTTCGCTCCAGTCGAGGCCCTGCGCAAGAAGCAGGGCAAAGGCCGTGTGCAGCGGCGCCGGCAAGCGCGGTGCGCTCATCAGGAACTCGCCGGGGAATTCGAAGCGCAGCGGCGTGCGCCGGAGCACGACATCGGGATCGGCGCCGACGGCGCGCATCAGGCGCAGGGTTTCGCCATAGGCGCCGATCAGGATGTGCTGGCCGTTGTCGACCTCGAAGCCGTCGATCTGCGCCGCCCGGGCGCGCCCGCCGAGGGTGCGCGAGGCCTCGAATACATCTACCTGCCGGCCGGCTGCGGAGAGTTCAACGGCGGCGGCCATGCCGGCATAGCCGGCGCCGATGACGGCCAGCTTCACGCCAGAAACCAGGTCTTGCCCGCCAGCCAGAGCTTGCGCAAGGGCGGCAGCGAAATGCGCTGGTTCAGCACACGGTAGTCGTCGCGCACGATCTCGGCCAGCGTGGCGCGGTAGATGGCTGCCATGACCAGGCCGGCGCGCTGTGCCTTGCGGTCGGCGGCGGGCAACTGGTCGAAGGCCTGGCGGTAGGTGGCCTGGGCGCGCTCGACCTGGAATTCCATCAGGCGCCGGAAGTTGTCCGAATAATTCGCACCCAGCAGATCGGCCTCGCTGACGCCGAAGCGGGCGAGTTCGTCCTGCGGCAGGTAGATGCGGCCGCGGCGGGCGTCTTCGCCGACGTCGCGGATGATGTTGGTGAGCTGGAAGGCCAGCCCCAGGTCGTGGGCGTACTTGAGCGTCCGGCGGTCCTTGTAGCCGAAGATCTCGGCGGTGAGCAGGCCGACTACGCTGGCGACGCGGTAGCAGTAAAGGTGCAAGGCCTTGAAGTCGGCGTAGCGCGCGTTGTCGAGGTCCATCTCCATGCCGTCGATGATTTCCAGCAACTGCTCCTGCGGCAGGTGGAATTCCTTCAGCGATCCGGCCAGCGCTTGCGTCACCGGATGGCCGGGGCGTCCCGTGTACAGGGCGGCAATTTCACCGCGCCACCAGTCGAGCTTGGTGCGTGCGAGCCCGGCGTCCGGGCATTCGTCGACGACGTCGTCGACCTCGCGGCAGAAAGCGTACAGCGCCGTGATCGCCTGGCGCCGGCGCGGTTCGAGGAAAAGGAAGCTGTAATAGAAGCTGGAGCCGCTGGTGGCGGCGCGCTGCTGGCAGTATTCGTCGGGTGTCACGGGTTTTTGTCCAATGGGCGGACCAGGGAGCGCCACATGATCTGAGGCCAGTCGAGGGTTTCGAGCTTCGGCCGGCGCCCGAACACATCGTAGTCAATCGCTTCGATTTTATCCAGGATGCGGAGGCCCCCGGCGACGATGGCGCGGATTTCGAGGCCCATGCGCCCCGGCAGGTCCCAGCCCAGCGGCGCGCCGGAAAGCATCAGGGCGCGGGCGCGGTCCACCTGGAAGCGCAGCAGTCCGGAAAAGTCGGCGCTGGCGACACGGCGAATCACCGTCTCATCCGTGACGCCGAAGCGCGCCATGTCGTCCTGCGGCAGGTAGATCCTGCCGTTGGAGCCCTTGGCGGCATCGATGCCGACATCCTGCCAGTGGTTGATCAGTTGCAGCGCGGAACAGATGGCATCCGAGCGGGACAGGTTTTCCGCGGTGGCATGGCCAAACATATGCAGCAGCAGGCGGCCGACCGGGTCGGCCGAGCGGCGGCAATAGTCCATCAGTTCGGCGAAATCGCGGTAACGGTCTTTGTCCACGTCCTGCTGAAAGGCATCCAGCAGGTCGCGAAACAGCTGCAGCGGCAAGCGGTACTGCGCGATCACCGGCCGCAGGCGGAGGAATACCGGATGCCGGGTGGGTTGGGCGCGTTCGATGGCGTCGAGTTCCGCCTGATACTCCGCCAGCAGCGCATGGCGTTCGTCGGGCGACAGGTCGCCTTCATCGGCGAAATCGTCGGCCTTGCGGGCGAACCAGTAGATCGCCGCCACCGGCTCGCGCAATCGCGCCGGCAGCAAAACGGAAGCGACGGGGAAGTTTTCGTAGTGATCGACGGCCATGATGCGGCGGGAGTATAGCTACAGAGCCTTTTACTCATGCGACTTTCACTGCCGGTTTGCCCGGGTTACCGCGCTGGCGGCTAGCGCGTTGCAGGCCCTGCAGCCGAGCAGGGACCAGCCTGCAGAGGACGTGGCTCAAGCCGGAAAGAAATGTCGAAAGCAGGTAAAATTCGGCATCCACGTCGTGTCCTGCGGCTTTGCATCGCCGGCCGGTTGCGACATGCGCCCAGGTGGCGGAATTGGTAGACGCACCAGATTTAGGTTCTGGCGCCGCGAGGCGTGGGGGTTCGAGTCCCTTCCTGGGCACCAGCATGTTGGCGCGGGCGCAGGCGATGTATGCCGGTTGTCCGCGGGCAGGCATGTTTTTTTGATGAACTTTTCGATACGGATACAAAGATGACGGAAACGGCAACGACGGCAGCGGCGACCGAGGCGGTGAGCACGCTGGAACGGCGCATCGACATGACGGTGGTGCTCGCGGACATCGAAAAGGATGTCGACCAGCGCCTCAAGCAGATGTCGCGCACGGTGAAAATGGCGGGGTTTCGTCCGGGCAAGGTGCCGATGAAGATGGTCGCCCAGCAGTATGGTTCACAGGCGCGGTCCGAAGCGATCGGTGCTGCCGTCGAAAAAACCTATGGCGAGAAGGTTCGCGAGCAGAACCTGCGCGTTGCCGGCTACCCGCGCATCGAGCCCAAGGCCGATGCCGCCGAAGGCCAACTCGGGTTTACCGCGATCTTCGAGGTCTACCCCGAGATCAGCCTGGGCGACGTATCCGTCGAGGCCATTCAAAAGCCGACGCCGACGTTTACCGAGGCGGAACGCGCCCAAGCCCTGGATGTCCGCCGCACGCCGCGCC
>CAYOQM010000220.1:0-873 GCA_964406065.1 uncultured Verrucomicrobiota bacterium | reverse complement strand
GGTGATTGATTTCATCGGTCGCAAGAACGGTGAAGAGTTCCAGGGCGGCAAGGCGGACAACTACACTGTGATGGTCGGTGGCGGTATGATGCTTCCCGACTTTGAAGCGCAGCTGGTTGGCGTCAAGGCCGGTGACCAGAAGACCTTCGACGTGGCCTTTCCGGCCGATTACCAGGCTGCCGAACTGGCCGGCAACACGGTGCAGTTTGAGATGACCGTGAAGTCGGTGGAGGCTCCGCAGCTTCCAGAACTCGATGCCGAATTTGCCAAAGCTTTGGGCGTTGCCGACGGCGATACCACCAAGATGCGCGCTGAAGTGCGCTCCAACCTTGAGCGCGAAGTCAAGAAGCGCCTGCTGGCGAAAGTCAAGGAACAGGTCATGGACGCCCTGCTCAAGGTCAATCCCATCGAGGTGCCCAGGGCCCTGGTGATGATGGAGGCGGAGCAGATGGCCGAGGCCGCCAAGCGCGACATGGAGCAGCGCGGCATGATGATGAAGAACATGCCGGTCGACCCGACCTGGTTTACCGATCAGGCGTCGCGCCGCGTCAAGCTGGGCTTGTTGCTTGCCGAACTGGTCAAGGCCAGGGACCTTCACGTCAAGCCCGAGCAGGTACGTGCCATTGTCGACGAATTTGCCGAGACCTTCGAGGATCCCAAGGAAGTGGTGCGCTGGTACTATTCCCAGCCACAGCGCCTGGCGGAAGCCGAAGCACTGGCGCTGGAAAACAATGTGGTGAGCTGGGTGCTTGCCACCGCCAAGGTTACCGAAGCCCCCGTCGCCTTCGATGCGCTGATGGGTAACGCCGCTTGATACAGACGGAGATGTCCATGTACGGTTCGCGACAGTTTGGCGGTGCGCACGACGCGCCG
>CAYOQM010000219.1:1148-4833 GCA_964406065.1 uncultured Verrucomicrobiota bacterium | reverse complement strand
TTGAAATTCCTCGAAAAAACTTCGCTTCCAATGTGCCGCGAGATTCAGAGGTTGTTCCCAGTCGCAGAGGAGAGCGACATCAGGCTTGGGCTGGAAGGGTATTTCGTGGATTGGACACCGGCAACCGACCCGTGGTTCCTCGCGGATTGGTTTTACCGCGAGCAGAGAATTCATCTTTGGTGGGATTGACTTAATTCCTCAAAATTCACGCCGCCACCACGCCGGACCATACCAGCCCGCCGATGAGCAGTCCGATGGCGATCCGGTACCAGCCGAAGATCGACAGCCCGTGGCTTTGCAGGTAAGTCACCAGCCATTTCACCGCAATGGCAGCGGAGATGGCCGCCGCCGCGAGACCGATCAAGGTGGGCACGGCACCATACGTATTCCACATCAGATCCGCGCCGCCGAACCAGTGGTGGTAAGCATCCACGCCGTCCACCTTCCAAATCGCCTTCTTGGCGGTGGCCGCGGTGAGGGTTAGCACCCCGAGCAGGAAGGAATACTCCACGGCTGCCCGCACGGTGAGCCCCATGAGCAAGCCGCCGACGATGGTCATCAGACTGCGACTCGTGCCCGGCCACATCGCGACGCATTGCAGGAAACCGATCACCAACGCCATTTTCCAGGTCCTTTCCAGCAACTCTTTGCCCCCGCCCGCCGCGGGATTGCGACGGCGCCACCACGCGGTGGCCAAGATCGCCACGCCGCCCACCACCCAGGCCCCGACGATGGGCCACAAGGAAAAAAGTTTCTCCTCAATCCAGTCATTCAGCAACAGCCCCAGTACCGCCGCCGGGAAAAAGCCGATCAAAATCGCCAGCGCCAGCCGCAGGCCCTCGGGATCCTTGCCGAGCACCCCGCGGATCATTTGCAGCACCCGCGGCAGATACAACCCGAGCACCGCCAGAATCGCGCCGCCCTGAATGCAGATGGCGAAGGCATCCGCCGCCGCCCGGGCCCCGTCCGAGGCTTCCGCGCCGATGCCCATCAGCTTTTGGGCGACCACGAGATGGCCGGTGGAGCTGATGGGGAGATATTCCGTGATCCCTTCGATCACGCCGAGAATGAGGGCTTGCCAGGATTCCATAAGAGTTGCGGCGGCCAACTTGCGGGCAAAACCCGGATCGGGCAAGCCATTTGAGCCGCTGATTTGCCGCCGATCGCGGTCCCGCCCAGTCCAGCGCGATTGCCGCGGCCCTCGAGTGGTCAGGGTCGCTGCCCGGTGCCGGGCAGGAACCGGTAATACACTTCGAGCGTGAGCGCGGCGAGGCAGGTGCGGCAATGGACGGCGGTCTCGTCGTCGCCTTGAAACCGCCGGGCGAAGGGCAGCAGCTTGCCGTTGTCACCCGTGCCGAAATTCTTGAAGGAGCCGTCCGGCGCTTGGGCGTTGAGCACTTCCGGCAGAAACATCGCGTTAAAATCGGACCACTGCTTGCCGCCGCGATTCATCATGGCGTGGGCGTTGAAATAGAGGGCACAGAGGTCGGCGGCGGTAGAGTTCCACCCGACCTTGGGCTGCTTTGCAAGAAAGATGCACGCACCCCGGGCGACGGTGCAACTGCCTCGGTCCCATTGCTGCAAGGCGAGGGCTCCGGCGCCGGCGAGAGAGGGGTCATTGGTGAAACCTCCATTGGTGGCGGTCAGGCCCGCCTCGAGCTGATCGATAGACGCGCGGACGAAGGTGGCGAGGTTGCGGAAATCAAGGCCGGTTATCTTGCAGGCTTTGAGGGCCTGGAGGTTGAGGCAGGTGAGCAGCAGGTCGCCGCCGCCCTTGACTCCTGGCTTGGCGGGCACGGAATCCCAGCCGCCGGTTTCCGCTTTATGATCAATGATCCATTGACCGGCGTTGCGGACCGCGTCCTCCAGGCCGGGGATGTTGACCTTTTGCTGCTTCGCAAAGGTGCAGGCTTCGGCCAGGGCGCAAGTGGCGATGGCGTGCTCGTAGGGCCACAGCGGGGCGTTGAGGTCGTCAACCAGACGGCCTTGGTTCTTGGCGGATTTTCCCACGAGGAACACGATGGCTTGCAGGACGGTCTCGCCGTATTTTTCCGACAGCGGGGTTTCGCAGTGGCCGAGATAGGTTAGAAGCGCCAGGCCGGTGGTGGCGGATTGATCGGTGGCGCACCAACTGCCGTCCTCGTGCTGGTTTTGCTTGAGCCAATCGAGGGACTTCACGACCGCGTCCTCGCAGGCCTGCGTGCCGCCGTTTTCTTTGAGGCGTGCGAGCCGGTCCGTTTTCGAGCAACGCTTTTTCATGGTGCTCGGGATGTTGCCGAAGCCACCGCCGCCCGCGCCATCGCCACCGGAACCCCAGCCGCCGCCGAAATCATCGCCGTCGCCGAAATCGGTGGAGGGCGAGGGGGGGTTGGTGCCGGGCACAGGGATGGCCATGGGAGAGCTGGTATTGGCCGCGATCACCTTGGCCATGGCGGACGATGGCGCTGATGGCTTCCTGCTGAAGACCCCGGACTGGCTCACGCCTTGGGGCATCTCGAGCGGCACCTGAATCGTCCGGGGCTCGCCGCCTTCCGTGGTGTGTTGTTCCTCGACCGCCACAAAGCTCGTGAATTGGGTCAGCAGGTTATAGGCGAGTCCGAGCGCGGTGATCTCTTGTTTCAGCTCCGGCTTCATTTGTCCTTCCTGCATGCCCGTCATGTCCCGCATCATCAGGTGCCCGACCTTGGCCCGCGCCCATTGCGAGGCGAGCACGCGGTTCTCCGGGTTGTCGGCGGGCAGGGTTACAGTTAGATCCCGCGCATAGGCACCGGCGGCGTTGCGGCCCGTGAGCTTGATCACGCCCGTTCCCGCCGTGGTGTAACGTCCTTTCACCACCACCGGTTTGCAGGCGAAGAGATCTTCGAGACGCTGCGGAAAGACCTCTTCGACCGCGAGTCCGCCGAAGTCGAGAGCGATGTCGGTGAGCACCGGGGCGTCGATGCGCTCGTAAAAGGTGTCGGCGGATTTCTGCGCGGCCTCATGGGTTAGAACGTAGTGGGCCTCGCCGCGTCCGGCCTGCGCCATCGCATCCAGGAGAAAGCGATTCACCGAATTGCCAATGCCGAAACTGAAAACCCGCGTGGTGCTGGCGTATTTTTTAACCGCCCCGACGATCGCCTGATCGTTGCCGACGTAGCCGTCGGTTAGAAAGCACACGATGCGGAGCTTGTGCGGGTCGATATCGTCCCCCAGGGCGGTGTTGATAGCTTTCATCATCTCGGTGCCGCCGCTGCCGCGCAGGGTGTCGATGAACTGAAGCGCCCGATGCCGGTTTTGCTCGGTGTTCGCGAGGGGTTGCGGGGCCATGACCGCAGTTTCTCCGGCGAAGGTGATCAGGTTGAAGCGGTCCGCCGGGCGTAGGTTCTCGATCGCCCGGCGCATCATGGCCTTCGAGGTTTCGATGGGGAAGCCGCTCATCGAGCCGCTGGTGTCGAGCACGAACACCAACTCGCGCGGCACGACTTGGTCCGGTTTCACGCGGGCCGGCGGCTGTAGGACCAGCGTGAAGAATTTCCCGCGCTCGTCGGTGTGGGTGAGAACGGCATCGGTGATCTGCTCGCCGGCGGTGCGGAAGCTGAGCACAAAATCACGATTCGGCAGCACGGCCTTTTCCGCCAATCTAACCACGGCGCGGGTCGGGTCGCCGTCCGGCTGCTCGATGATGATTTCGTGGAGGGCGGACTTG
>CAYOQM010000219.1:0-1138 GCA_964406065.1 uncultured Verrucomicrobiota bacterium | reverse complement strand
AGGTCTGCGGTCGGTAGGCCGGCCTGGATCCGGACGATGATGGATAGATCATGCCCGGCGCGGAAGCGCTCCTCGACCACTGGCGGCGTGATGCGGTTGGCATCCGGCACTTGGTCGGTCGGCGGGACCGGATCGGGATTGACGACCGGCGGCTCGCCTTGCCGCCCGCGTCCGGTAGGCGGCTGTGGGAAGAACGACGGCATCCGGTCCCCGCCGGGCTTGGATTTGTTGGAAGTACTGGCGGCACCGGGAATGTAGCGCGGCCCGACGACGGTCGGGAAGTCGAACCCGAAGCGCCCGTCTTCCCAGGCCAAGGTCTGCGAATACCGGATGGTGATGGTGACCTGCTGCCCGGGCTCGATGTTGGCCACCGCCTGGGTGAAAATGTTAGGTCGTTCCTGGTCGAGGAGGGAGGCGACCTTTCCCGTGGCCTTGGCTTCGCTGTAGATCCGCCGGGCCTCGCCGCGCTCCTTGATGACGCCCTTCACGACGCGGTCTCCCACCGTCATGGTCATGTCATCGACCGCCGCATCCTGATGCAGCGGAAAAACATAGATCGCCTCGATTTTTTCCCGGAATGGATTATGAAATTGCTGGGTGACCGTGACCCGCGCGAGGGTGCCGCTGAGTTCGGCCTCGACGGCGGTATGCTTGAGGGGACAAGGACCGAGGGCTTGGCCGTCCGGGCCCACGGCATCAAGTCGTCCCGTGGTGATTTTGGCATCATCCTGCGCGATAGCCGCAGGGACGGTGAGCAGCGCGAAAGCTGCGGCGAGCAGGAGAGGTCGGGTGGTCATGGGGTGGGTGGTGGAGTTAGGATTCGGCGCGGTGGCGGTTGGATTGGAAACGGCGGACCGCGGTTTTTATTGGAGTTATTTGGTGATCAGGTTCGCGGCTCCCTCCGCACTTCGCGCTTGGCAGGTGGTGGGCGGACGGCTATCGTCCGCGCATGGTGTTAGATAAAAACGTCAAACCAAAGCAGGATGAGGCAGACCCTCCGTGCGAACGCGTCAAGGAGCGGCGGAATCCGTCCGCCGATGCCCATGGTGAGCCAATGAGTGGAGGGAAACCGCTTTTCATTGTCCGCTCATGGGCGAGGGCGATCAGATATCGCCCCTCCTTGTGCCATCGCCTCTCC
>CAYOQM010000218.1:0-4847 GCA_964406065.1 uncultured Verrucomicrobiota bacterium | reverse complement strand
CCGATCCCTGAAGGCGAGGTCTCCCATCAGGGTTTTCACGATGTGCTGGCAGTCGTCGAAGGTGCCCTCCACGGCGATGTTGGAGACGTTGGGGTCAAGCACCGTGGTCATCTGTCGTTCCTGGAGCGGACTGATCCGGCCGCGGGGGTGCAGGACGAAGATGCGGATGCGCTCCCGACCCCTGACTCCGGCGATGGCGGCGCTGCCGGTGTCGCCGCTGGTGGCGGCCAGGACATTGAGCTCGCCGCCGGTCCGTTTAAGGATGTACTCAAACGTGTTCCCGAGAAATTGGAGCGCCACGTCCTTGAAAGCGAGCGTGGGCCCGTGGAAGAGTTCGAGCAGATGGATGTCGCCGACCTGCCGGACGGGGGTGATTTCGGGATGGCGGAAGGTGGCATAGCTGCGCGCAATCAGGTTGCGCAGATCCGCCTCGGGGATGTCAGCATAGAGGCGGATGATTTCGTAGGCCAGCTCGGTATAACCAAGGGAACTCCAGGCCGCGAGCTGAGGGCGGACATCCGGGATGTTGTCCGGCAGTAACAGACCTCCGTCTCGGGCCAGTCCGGTCATGACCGCTGTTTGAAAACCGCAGGGAGCACCGCCTCCTCTTGTACTGATATAGCGCACGGCGGAACCTTAAACAGCCCCGCATGATGACACAAGCAGAAAGGGTAGCGCGGCCTTGAGTTATGAGAAGTGGCGTGGTATATGTTTCATTAGAAATTCATGAATAGTTCCACCGGTCATGCAGGGGGGGTGCCGCTTTCGCGGGCTGTGACTCTTGGTTCAGGGAAAATCCTGAATCCGGACTGCCCTGTCTGGGCGAACGGTATTTCCGGCCAGGTTCCGGTGCTGGTGATGTTGGCCGCCGGCAAGGGGACCCGTTTCGGGAAAGATCCCAAGTGCATCCAGCCGGTGTGTGGCGTGCCACTGGCCCGGCATTCCCTCGATGCGTTCCGGCGCCTTACCCCGTCACCCGTGATAACCCTGGTCGGATATCGGCATCAGGATGTTTCCGCCGCGCTGGGGCCGGAGAATCTCTATGTGCTTTCCGCCGATCCGGCGGGCGGCACTGCGTTTGCCGCCTACGAGGCGTTTTGTGCTCCCGGGCTGGAGGAACAAAACCCCCTGCTGATCATCACCATGGGTGATCGGATTGTGCCGTCTGTGATGTTTCGCAGGCTGTGGGAGGCGCATTGCGAGGGAGAGCGCGAGGCGGACCTGACGTTTCTGACGGCTCAATACGAGCCGCCTCGCAATAAGGGCAAGGGTCGCGTGCTGCGCGGAGACGACGGTCGGGTGTTGCGCTTGATCGAGGAAAAGGACATTGCCGCGGAGAAGGATGATTTGGCCAGGCAGGCGCTGGCCAACCTTACGGAGGGAAACTGCCCGCTTTACGCGATCCGCGCCCGGCGGCTCAAGCGTCTTCTCGGGGAGCTGACGAACGACAATGCGCAGGAGCAGTATTATCTGACGGATATCATCTCCGCCATAGGTTCCGAGGGCGGTGACATCCGCACGATTACAACGACCCCTGCGGATCCGGAGTATGACCTGCTTTGTTCGGATGTGACGCAGCCTATGGATCTGGCGTTGCTTGAGAATGTTCTGGCCAGTCGGAGGGATCTGCTGCTTGACGGGGGGGATGAAGTGGCGTTGGCTGCCCGTGCGCTGGCCGAGGGGCGCCCTCCGGAGCAGATTGCTTCCATCGCCAGGCAACTGGCAGAACTGGCCTCCGGCATTGCGAGGGAAAAGATAGGATTCCGCCCGGTCTTGCCGGTTGGAGTGGGGGTTGCGGGCGGGCGGTTGAGGATTGCCTTCATGCACCCCGACATGGCCAGGTTTCATGGGCCGGCCTGGCAGATGCCGATCGGGGCGGGTGAGGCGGCGGGTAACGAGCAGATTGTCATGCTGGTGCAGGAGACGGATGACCAGAGGCTTCACCTTTTTCCCATGGATCCCAAGTTCAGGGAGAGTATCAACAACCTGCCGTCCGATATGGATGTCATGTATCCCGGGGAGTCTGTTTCCGACCTGCACACCTACGAGGCGTTCGGCACGAGGATGAGCGAGAGACTGCTGCTGTCGCTCGGGTATTTCAGCGACGCGGAACTGGCTGAGCGGCGTCGACAGGACCTGCCTTTGCCGCCGGCGTCGCTCTGGGTGAGCAACAGCATGCGTCGCCCCTTCGTGCTGGTGGGCAACGCCATAGCCTCGCTGCGCACGCTGAAGAGCGGCAACCTGGGCCTGCGGGTACAGAGACATCTGGGCCGGGAACACTTCAAGGGATTATGCGTGGTTTGCACGGGGGGTATTCCGCAGGGAGGATTTTCCAGCTCGTCGTCGGTTACGGTGGCTGTCAAGAATGCACTTAACGCCCTGTTCGAGTTCGGTATTCCGCACGACCTGATGGTGCATCTGGCCTGTCAGGCGGAATACGGCACGGGAGTAAGGGCAGGTTCGCTCGACCAGGCTACGGAGCAGAAGGGCCGGGCGGGACAGGGAACGCTGATTTCGTCGAATCCCCGGGATCATTACCGCATTCTAGGCACCTATCCGGTGCCGGTGGATCGGTTCCGCATCATCTTCCCCTACAGCGTGGAACGAGACCGAGAGGCATGGCGTTGGTCCTGGGGATCCTTTGGCGAGTCGGTCAACGACAGCAGGCTGACGGCGGGAGAGTTGCGCAAGATGACGGGCAAGGCGGCGGAACTATCGGCGTTGCTGACGCGCCTGCCCTTGGGGACCAGTTTTTTCAAGCGCATCGAGAACGACCTGCTTGAAAGCGGGGAGCTCAGCCTGGAAAGTCGCGTATGGATTGCCGAGCTGCTGAGGCGGATTCCCCAGCGAATCGGGCGGGAAGAGTTGAAAGTTCTCGTGATCGAAGCGCTGCCCTGGTATCGGGTTCAGATTGCGGCAGAGGAGCGGATGGATGGCGTCGCCGCGGAACGCAAGGCGCGCGCGGCCATTGAGTCATTATTTGAAGGATGGCGGGAGCCGGTCATGAGCAGGGCGGCTTCGAGTGGTGGAGTGACGGAGGAAACGGGGGTGCCGCTGCGGGCGATGATGGCCTATCTGTTTGCGGAGGTGGCCAAGAACTTCCGCCTGATCCGCCATCCGGATGAATGGATTGCCTGTATTACGGCTTCCCAGCGTGGTGACCGGTGTGTGGAGATCGATCCGGCTCGCCTTCCGGGTTGCGAGGAGCTGGAATCCGAACAGGAGTGGGAGAGGGATGTTGCGGGCCCGGCCCGCCTTGATCGATGGCTGGAGCGGGTGGGGGCGGTGCCGTTCGACTTCGACCGAGGTCTTGACGATGCCACGCTGGAGGCCTCGCCTCCGCCGGAGTTTCACCTGCTGGAGGGATCGAACTTTTTCAGGGGGCTGCCGCTGATCGATCTGGCTGAGGCCATGCTGAAGCGGGCGTTCGGGGTGGAGGCCGTGGCGGTGCGGGTGAATGCCGCAGGTCAAGGGGATTTCTTCCAGGTGCACATGGATACTCGGCTAGTTGAGCCCGACAGGGTGAAGGCCTTCTTGAGGAAGGGGTTCTACAACCGGTTCGGTTTGAAGCCGGACCCGGAATTCGTGGAGCCCCATCCTGGCGGCGGAGCGGCGGGCGTCAGGTTATCGAGGTTCGAGTTGCTGGATGATTTGGCAAGACGTCTCCAGGAAACCGCTCGGGTCGGACGCACATAAGGCCCCGGGACTACTAGCGTTTCCAGGGCTTGCCGAAGGTCTCGTAGTGCTTGAGGATGTTGCGGATGTAGTTTCGCGTGCCGGGATAATCGATTAAATCAGTGAATTGGTCAGGGGTGTGTTCGGCGGTGCGGTGCCACCGGAGGGAGTTGGATCGTCCGGCGTTGTATTCCGCCAGGGCACAGGGCAGGAGGGGTTCATGGCCGCTCCAGCGTTTCATGGCTCTGCCCAGATACCATGTGCCCGCCAGGATGTTGGTGCCGGGGTCAAACAGTGAGCCGGGATCAAAATCGGCGATGTGTTCGCTTCGGGCCCATTCCCCCGCGCTTTGCGGCATGATCTGCATCAGACCGGCTTCGCCGGCCTTGCCGTGGCAGGCGGGATTGAAGCGGGTCTCCTGCCAGATCACGGCGGCAATCAGGCGCGGAGGAACGGCGTAGCGGGCAGCGGCCAGGTCAATGGGCACCCGGTACCGGTAGTACTGAATCTCGAACCGGAAAGCCCAATACACCCCGAGACCCAATAGGGACATAAGTCCGATCATCACAAGAATTCGCCGCCCCCACGTCATCATGGGTTCATTATCCGGAATAATGACCTCCTGTCGAGGGATTTACCGGTGGATGTAACGTCGTGTTTTTGTATTTCATTTGTTGGGTTTCTGAGTACTCTTTCGCGCTTCCATGATCGATTTTAGAAATGTTTCAGTCGGATTTGGCGCTCAACAGGTTCTCGATGACGTCACGTTCCGCATCAATCGCGGCGAACGGGTGGGCATTGTCGGCCCCAACGGGGCCGGTAAAAGCACTATTTTTTCCCTGCTGACGGACGAGTATTCACCGGACCATGGCGACGTTTCACTCCCCCGCGGCATCCGGGTCAGTCATCTTCGCCAGCAACTCAAGCCCGCCTCGCCGGAGGTCAACCTTCTGGAGTACTCCGAAAATGCCCTGCCGGCCTTGATTCACATCCAGCGCGAGATTGAAGCCCTGGAGGCCGGCTTGGAGGCCGCGGACGAGGCGGAGCGGGGCCGGATCATCAGGCGGCTGGGTGTGCTTCAGACGGAATTTGAACATCAGGGCGGGTATGCCCTGAGCGGGCGCGCCAAGGCCGCCCTGGGCGGATTGGGGTTCAAGGTGGCGGACTTCCAT
>CAYOQM010000217.1:0-4849 GCA_964406065.1 uncultured Verrucomicrobiota bacterium | reverse complement strand
CTATCTCTAGGGCCAGATACTCCTCTACGGTGTAGGTTTTGGGCTGGCTAGAGGTGAGGGTCATGGTAGATTGAAGGCGATGGGCATCCCTAGCTTAGTACTTTGCAGCATGGGTTCAGTGATGATGATGATCGATCTGGGTGATTAATTTGTGTAAACACTAATCCCGCCAAGGAGCAATCAACTGTTTCAGCCTGATCTGGTAAGTTTTCCTGAACAGTCCCGCTTTTTCGGCTCAATTCTCCCCAATTAGCCCCGGCAACCCCACCCTCACCCACCCAATTCCTGAGCTACCACCTTCCCCCCCGGAGCAGCAGCCTCGTAATTTATTCAAGGGAAATCCGCTATAAGGCGTTTTAGACAGAACAGATTTATTATCCTCCCTCCTACCATGGCTGCCTCCATTTGCCCTGGCCAATGACCTAGACTTTCAACCGAGATCGTGGTGAGCAGCTTCGGCAAACTGAAGGGCATTTTTATAAGGACTCAACAGAAAAAGGATAAATTACTAATCATCAAGTAGTTTTTTGGGCGGTTAATTGCTTAAAGATGTTTCAATTGTAATTCCAGATGCTTATTTTTATCCATATCTCATGCTAAAGTCCATTTGTCCTTGATACAGAACAAAAGGATTGAGGTGATACTGATTGTCGCAAGTCTTTGAAACCTTAAAGCTTAATACTGAGTTATCGAGTAAAAGATTTTACTCAGTGCATCTAAGACATACTTAACTAATGTCAATACTGCTTCGTAGTATGGGATTTTAATAGCTGTTCGGTAGATCAATTAAGACTGGTCAATAAACCACGTCTGGTTGACTAAATCTGACCGAATAACTGTAGGTTATTCCTGAACAGGTAACTTTAGCCATACCTTTCCCAAAGGGCTATGGGACTGAAGTCTATGACTGAATTGTTGGTGCTGTGACAGGCGAATAATCTGGCTTTGATCTGACTGACCTATCTGGTTCTGAGGCTATCTAGAATGTAGGACCACTGCTCAGAGAAATAGGAAATCTGACTGGAATAGATCTAACTAGAACAGAAAAGTCCTAGTAATTCAGTTTTTTGGAATTCTAAGAATCCGAAATAGATATTTCCGAAATGGATACTTTTTGAGGTATCCACAAATTTACTGCTTCTTCAGATTTGTAAAGGGTTAACAATGCAAACAACAGAATTTGTTAAAGCCAACTTATTACCTATCCAAGGTGTTATTACACTAATTGTTCTTGGACTTATCTTACTGGCATTATCAGAGTATGTCCGTAGAACTCTAGTTAAAAATACTCACGATTTTGTGATTGCGGGTCGCAGGCTAGGATTTGGATTCGGTGTGGCCGGAATCATTTCAATCTGGACATGGGCAATGGCTGTCATGATGTCCTCTGCAATGACCTATCAATACGGTACATCTGGACTATGGTGGTTTACCGTCCCTAATGGTTTTGCTGTGATTGCCATTATTCCATTCGCTAGGCGTCTTAAGGAAACTATGCCCCATGGATACACTATTGGTGAGTTCGTCAGCTCCCGATTTAATGGGGCAAAGTTAGCTCGAATTGTGATGACCGCAGGACTATTTTTCGGAGCACTGCTAGCTATCATCATAAATTTGAAAGGCACCTCCCTTGTAATTTCTACAGTCTTTGGTGTTAACCAGGGGACAGTAGCAATTATCACAGCTGTAATTGTTCTGCTATATACAGCTTTGGGAGGACTATGGGCGTCAATCTCAACCTCTACATTAACAACATTATTTATTACAGTTCCGGCTGCCTTTGTGGTTACGGCTGTTTTAAGTCAGGTTGGTGGAGCAGAATTTGTCTGGCAGTCTGTTGTCGATAAAGGTAGTGAACTGCTTTCAGTGACTCGTCCAGAGGCGGCGGTCGGTTTTGGTATTACTCTAGCCCTGGGGCTATTGACAGCAACTATTGTGGGGCAAGATTTCTGGCAGGTTGTTTGGGGACTTAAGGGAAGAGAAGTTAGCCGATCTTTCTTTTGGGCAGGAGCTTTGTTTTATCCTATTCCTATTTGTTTGGGTATTTTAGGTCTTGTTGGTATTGCCCTCAACGTCGACCTAACAACTCATCTAAATGGAGATGCAGCCGCCGTTGGTCCCTTTGTTGTTTCCCATATCGGACTACCTATATGGTTAATCTTCAGTTATGTATTTGTGATTTTGTCAGCCTGCTATTCCACGATTGACGGGTCCCTTTCCGCTATTGCTTCTATTGCTGCAGTCGACGTAGTTAAGCCTATTGCTCCAAACATTCCTGAGAAAAAACTTTTCTTTTATACCAGGTTATCTATGGTGGTAGCTGCCGCTATTGCAACGATAGTCGTTCTGAGTGGAGTAGATTTTGTCACGATTGTTTTAACTACCTATGCGATTCGCACGGCTGTTTTAATTCCTTTCATGTTGTCTGTTTTCTGGAGACGCACAACTGCTGGAGGTTTTGTGTGGGGTACCATTGCTGCGATCGCAATTGGTATGCCAATCCATATTACTTACGGAGAGTTGCCTGGAAGTGTTGCCATTCTAGCTATTAGTGCAGTTATTCCAGTTATCCTAGGTTTCTTAAGTCAAGAAAAATTTGATTACAACAAACTCCGGCAAATGAAGGATTTTAATAGTGATTCTCCCACTGTCTAATTAGCTATTTAGCGAGCTGATGATTAATTTTACCAACCAATCAATCAATCAATCAATCAATCCTATCCATGGAGGAATCAATGAATTCAATTATTTCTAGTTTACTCTCTAATAATTTTAGATTTAGGCCAAGCAAGTATTTCTTGCTAACCATCCTAACTAGTCTATTAGTCCACCAATCAAAAACCTATGCCTCTGCCAAATTATCTAGTGCTAATGAATCGGAACTTTTCGTTTCTCCAGAAACAACTATCTTTCTTCTAATTGGCATCATAGTTTCTCTCTTCTATATCAAGGGTATGGCTGGAGTCTTAAGTAATGCTGTACGAACCTATAATGCGGATGTTAAAAGTTCTCAAGATGCTTTTACTGGTGGTATTACCAACACTCTTTTAGCTGTAATTGCATCTGCAGTTGTAATTTGGTCCTATGGACTTGGAGCTTATTGGTTTTATCTTGGTCCTGTTCTTTGCTTACTAAGCCCAATCGGTATCATCTACTTCATGTTTTTAGATATTAAATCTTACAAGTAATCACCATAAGTCTCCTAGTGCAAGTATCCAATTGAATACATTTTCGTGAGGAAGTCTACTATGGTTCAGAAAATTCTTGTGGCAATTGAGAAATCAGAAAACAGTAAGGAAGTCTTTTCTCAGGCTTTATCTTTGGCCAAGGATACTGGAGCAGTATTACATCTTGTTCATGTACTTTCAACAGATGAGAAGGGTAGCCCTATTGCTCCTCCCCTGCCCTATCCAGCCATTGATCATCGAGTGCTGGAAGACTACCAAAAAAGATGGCAGATCTTTGAAGCAGAAGGACTTGAACTTCTTAGTTCCTTAAATAAAGATGCAATTTCAGTCGGAGTTAAAACTGAGATAACCCAGGTTTTTGGTAGTCCAGGCAAGAAAGTCATTGATATTGCCAAAGATTGGAATGCTGACTTAATTGTAGTTGGACGTCGCGGTCGTTCCGAAATTACTGAACTCGTGTTGGGCAGTGTTAGCAGTTACATAGTCCATGCATCTCACAAGTCAGTGTTAGTAGTGCAGAATTAAAAGCTTTGTATTACTTTACCTTTTCTATAGAGCCTTTGACAGCGGAAAGTCATGACAAAGAAGAAAAAAGCCCACTTCCTAGGATTTATTCAACATGGTGTTAATAGTCATGCCACCGGCATGTGGCGACATCCTAAAGATAAGGTTAATTGGGACTGGAGTCGTCCACCCTATTGGCAGCATATGGCTCGTACCATGGAACGGGGTCTATTCGATGCAATGTTTATCGCTGATGAACTGGCTCCCTATAACAATTACGAACAGAGCTCCAATGCTTGCGTTAAGTGGGCTGTACAATGCCCTACCCATGAGCCATCAACGATTGTTCCGATTATTACAACAGCGACTAAACATTTGGGTGTTGGGTTAACCCTGTCAACAGCCTTTGAGCATCCCTATTCTATGGTGCGACGGCTTTCCAGCCTCGATCATCTCTCCGATGGCCGCATTGCCTGGAATATAGTTAGTTCCTACTCTAAAAGTGAGTGGGATGCCTACGGTGCAGAGATGAGCGATCGCTCCCGCCGCTACGAACGCATGGAAGAGTACATGGAACTTTGCTATCAACTGTGGGACTCTTGGGAGCCAGACGCTATTATCGCCGACAAGGAAAGCGGTATTTTTGCTGATCCAACAAAAGTCCACGAAGTTAACTTTCAAGGTGAGTTTTTTAGCTGTAAAGGTCGATCCTTTTGTTATCGGTCACCCCAAGGAAGACCAGTATTGTGGCAAGCTGGATCTTCTGATCGAGGTCGAGACTTTGCAGCTAAGCATGCTGAGGCCATTTTTGCTGTTCATCCTAACGTAGAGCGGATGCAGCAATACAGTACTGATCTGAACGATAGATTAGTAAATAAATTTAATCGTCCACCAGGTAGTGTTAAGTTGATTTATGGTCTCCAATGTATTGTTGGTGAGTCTCATGCCCATGCGCAGGAAAAGTATGAGCTTATTAGAAATAATATTCCTCTAGAAGGTGCTTTAGCCTGGATTTCTGGTCATTTTGGTCCTGATTTTTCAAAATATAATCTTGATGAATACGTTCAAAATATCGAAATACCTGGTATTCAGGGTTTATTTGAGAGTATTATCTATGCCAAGGGTGGCGATCCAATTACTGTTAAAGAGGCTGCTTT
>CAYOQM010000216.1:1165-4878 GCA_964406065.1 uncultured Verrucomicrobiota bacterium | reverse complement strand
ATCGAGGTGCCGCCCAGCCCGGCCGACCAAATGCGCCAGCACGGAAGCTGCCCCACTGTGACCGACGGCTGCGGTTGCGGGCCGGTTGCAAGTCCCATCATCGACGGTCCCACAGACGATGACTCGCCGGCTGAAGCCAGCGCTCCTTTCTCCACCCACACCCTCTAACCACCATGCTCGACCCATTCCTCTACATCGGTCTTCCTTACATCGCCATCATCGTCGCCATCGTCGGGTGCTACCGTCGCGCGAAGCTGAGTAAGTTCTCCATGAGCGCCCGCTCGTCCCAGTTTCTTGAGGACAAGCAACTGCTATGGGGTTCCGCGCCGTGGCACATCGGCATACTGGTAGTGTTGCTGGGCCATCTAGTTGCCTTCCTGCTGCCATCCGTCTGGTCCGCGATCCTCTCGGTACCCGCGGCCGTGTTCATCATCGAAACCATCGGCGTGGCCTGTTCCATCCTGGCCCTGGCCGGGCTAGGCACGCTGATTTACCGCCGCCTCACCTCCGCCCGCATCCAGGCCGTGACCACCACCGCCGACCTGCTGGTAGTGGCGCTGCTGTTCCTGCAAGTGCTGTTGGGCGTGCTCACCGCCACGCACTTCCGCTACGGCGCCTCCTGGAGCACGGGCACCGTGGTGCCTTACGTCTGGGGCATTCTCACCCTGCGCCCGGACATGACTTATGTCACCGGCTTCCCGATGTTGTTCAAACTGCATCTGATCGGTGCCTGGCTCTTTATACTGCTGCTCCCTTTCACCCGCCTGATGCACATCCTGGCGGTGCCGTTCCAATACCTGTTCCGCGCGCCGCAGTTGGTGATCTGGAACACGACCCGCCGCCGCCGCCACGCGGTGGCCGCCACCGTCCAGGCGGACAGCCGCCGCGAGTTCCTCAAAGGCGCGGTCGGCGTGACCGGTGCCACTGGACTCCTGGCCATCGGCGTTTCGTCCAAGGCTATCAATTTCATCAAGGGGGCCAGCAGCGATCCCGAGGCGGAGTCAGCCCTACTGGAAAAGAAGCTCAGACGGCTGGAACTCACTGCGGAGGAGCGCAGATATGAACTTGAGCGCCAGCGCAACACGATGATCCTCGTGGCACCCTATACCGAACTCGACGCCGCGAAGGGCAAATACTTCATCGACTATGCCATGGCACCGGGTCTTGCCTTCAAGGGCAAGGATGGCATGCCCATCGTCATTTCCGCCAAATGCACCCATTTGGGATGCACGGTGAGCAGCACGCTCGACGGTGAAGGCCGGGTGATGTGCCCGTGCCACATTTCCTACTTCGACATCACCACCGGCAAGCCCAACGAGGGGGCTCCCGCCAAGGCTCCGCTGCCCCGGATCGGCTGGGCGCTGGTGGACGGTGCCGGCAAGGTGGTGGCCAGCAGCGCCCCGGGCCATGCGCCGGAGGCCCCGCCGACCCCGGAACTGCTTACCCAGTGCAGTCTTTATATCACCAAGCCGGGCAAGGCCAACGCCTGATTCATCGCCAACCTCAAATTGCTCACATGAACGTCAAGGAAACCCTCAGGAAAACCGAGGAATACATCGCCGAGCGCCTGCCGGTGGAGAAGATGAACTACGCCTCCATGGTGGTGAAAAAGGAGGTGCCGGTTCACCGCCTCTCATGGGCCTATTATATGGGCGGCCTCGCACTGTTTTTCTTCATGGTGCAGATCGTCACCGGATTGATGTTGTTGTTCTACTATCAGCCGACGGTGAGCGACGCCCACGCCTCGGTGGAATTCATCACTGACCACGTGCCCGCCGGCGGGCTAGTACGGAACATCCACTCCTGGGCCTCGTCGCTGATGATCGCCAGCGTGCTAGTGCACCTGCTCACGGCGTTCGGAATGAAAGCGTTCGAAAAGCCCCGCGAGATTACCTGGGTGACCGGGGTGCTGCTGTTGGGGATCACCTTCGCCTTCGGCTTCACCGGCTACCTGCTGCCGTGGCACCAGATCGCGGTGAACGCCACCAAGATCGGCCTTCAAACCATCGAGGAAATCGGTGCCTATCTGCCCGGCGCGATGTCGGAATGGCCGCGAATGGCCAAGGAAATCATCCAGGGCGAGGCATCGGTGGGGCAGGCTACGCTCAGCCGCTTTTTCGCGCTGCACGTCATCATCCTGCCGCTGGCGATTTTCGGCGTGCTCGGCTTCCACCTGGTGTCGGTGCAGTTGCACGGGATGAGCAAGGGGATCGACGAGAAACCGCGCAGCATGGAGAAATTCTTCCCCACGTTCTTCCTCAAGGATCTGCGGGTGTGGGGACTGGCGTTCATGGTGCTCTTCATCCTGGGCCTGTGCCTGCCGTTTGAATCGCTCTTCCCCTATCCTTTGTTCGAGCCCTTCGACCCCAAGGGCTCCACGCCGGACGGCATCAAGCCGGAGTGGTATTTCTTCTGGGTCTATTACCCGCTGGAGCTGCTGCCGCTGTGGGTGATCCTAGTCGGTTCCACCCTGCTGAGCGCGGTGCTGCTGGCAACGCCTTGGATCTTCAGGAGCACCACCCGCAAAACCCTCCGCCTCATCGCCATTGTGGCCGGCATCTATCTGGTCGTTATGACCGTGTGGGGCGATGCCATCTATCATTTATTCAAAGGCAACTAATCCACCGCCCGTCATGCGTACCCATCCACTCCGCTTCCGCTGGTCTGTCATCCTGTTGCTGGCCGTCGCCGGCACCGTGCAGGCATATCCCGAGTTTCAAAAACAGATCGTCGAAGCCTCCGGCCGGACGATCAACTGCGCCATGTGCCACGAGCACTCAGACGGTCCTGAGGGCACCGCACCCGGCCAAATCGGCCACCTCTCATCCGCCGAGCAGGCCGAACTCGGTCGCGCCCGCGCCGCCTTCAATCCCGGCGGCAACGTGACCAACCCGATCCTCAACACCTTTGGCAATCATATCATCAATAGCCTCGGCAAAAAGCAACTTCTCGAACTGAAAGTAACTCCTGGTGAATTGAGCAACAAACTCCCGCAAGACAGCGATCTGGACGGCGATGGCATCACTGACGCTGTCGAATTGCGCATGGGGTCCCACCCCTTAATCAAATCCGATGGAGATCCGTGGCTTTTGTTCAAGAACAACTTATTAACAAATATCGGGCAGATCCTACTCATGCTGGCGGCCACCGTGCTTGGGCTTTGGGGATTGCGCCATCTCCTGCACGGCTTTGATGTCGTCGCCCACCTGAGCGAAGATGAAACCGATTGATTCATCCATGAAACCCGTCAATTTTCTTAGAACGTCATCCTATAGACTTCGCCACCTGCTGATGATTGCCGGTTGTGCGGGTGGAACGCTGCTCGGCATGGGTGCTTTCACCTTCCACACCGCCAAGGGAACTTCTTACCTATCCAATGATCCAAAGGCCTGTATCAATTGCCATGTCATGCGGGAACAGCATGAATCCTGGGAAAAAAGCAGCCATCACGATGTTGCCACCTGCAATGACTGCCATGTACCACATTCCTTCGTTCGAAAATGGTTGGCCAAGGCCGAGCACGGATGGAATCACTCGAAGGCATTCACTACCGGAAACTATCACGATCCCATCGAAGTGAAGCCCAAGAGCTTCCATGATTTGTTGGACAACTGCCAACGCTGTCACGCTGATATTACATCTGAAATATCAGCTCACCAAGCAGGCCCCGGCAAAGACCCTCTCAACTGCGTCCGCTGCCACAGCAACGTCGG
>CAYOQM010000216.1:0-1155 GCA_964406065.1 uncultured Verrucomicrobiota bacterium | reverse complement strand
TGGGTTTGCTGGGGCTTTTGCTGATGCTTTTGCTGGCGGGCAGCTTCATTACACCCCGGGTCATGGCCGTGATTGCCGCGTATTTGCTGCTGAACGTCGCTTATAGCTTCGTGCTCAAGCACCAGCCGGTCATCGATATCTTCACCATTGCCCTCGGTTTCGTAGTTTGCACCGGCGTCGGCACCGGCGTCGCCCTGTTGCTCCAAAACATCAACAAACGCCAGTTTGAAGCCCGACAGACCCATTTCAAGGTCGTTGCGCTCGATGAAACCATCAGCGATCCCAAAGTTTGGGGTGACAATTTCCCGCGCCAATACGACAGCTACCGGCGCACCGTGGACATGGAGCGCACCAAGTTCGGCGGGTCCGAAGCCGACCCGGCCGCCAGCGATAAAACCACCAGCAAGATCGAGGCCGATCCCCGTCTCAAGACGATGTGGAACGGCTACGCGTTCGCCGTGGACTTCCGCGAGGAACGCGGCCACGCCTACATGCTCCAAGACCAGCAGGACACGGAGCGGCAGAAGGTCGTGCCCCAGCCCGGTGCCTGCCTCCACTGCCACGCCTCCACCGCCGTGGCCTACCGTCAGGCCGGCCTCGAAGCCGGTGCTCCCGGCACCGCCAAAGAGGAACTCGTTTCCGCCAACGGCATGGCTCAGTTGCATAAGGGCTTTGAAATCCTCTGCGCCAAGCCCTACGCCGAAGCCGCCAGCAAGGTCAGCCACCCGGTCGCCTGCATCGACTGCCATGACCCCGCCACCAACAATCTCCGGATCAGTAAGCCCGGCTTCCTCAACGGCATCAAGGCCCTCGCCAACAGCGCCGAAGCGGTGCCCCATCTCCCCAGCGTCGAACGCTGGCGCAAAGGCAGCCGCAAAGCCTCCTACGATCCTAACGAGGACGCCTCCAACCATGAAATGCGTTCGTTCGTCTGCGCCCAATGCCACGTCGAATACTACTTCCGCGGCGAAGGTAAGCTCCTCACCTTTCCCTGGGCCAACGGCGTTAAAGTCGAGTCCATCCTGGCCTACTACGACGAGCCCAGTTTCAAGGACAGCAAGCCTCACAAGGACTGGGCTCACAAGGAGACCGGTGCTCCCGCACTCAAGGCCCAGCATCCCGAATTCGAGCTTTGGAGCCAGGGCACCCACGCCC
>CAYOQM010000215.1:330-4880 GCA_964406065.1 uncultured Verrucomicrobiota bacterium | reverse complement strand
TCGGGTTCCAGGGGTTGGGGTGGATGGCAGAACGGTCTACGGGTACCCCGCGCTTAATGGTGGGTTTGGTTACGTTACTCATCCCAGGTTATCCCCCTAGATTTCCAAAGGTTAGTTGCATCGGTCTCCATGGCCTTGTACTTTCGAACCTCAGCTCTTAATGCGTGTAGAGTGGCGGCCATGGCTCCGGCCGAAGTCTTATACCGAGGGATTTTCCCTAGTCCGGCCGAAGGCGCTTGCCCGAACCTTAAGCAAGCAACCCAGGAAGATGAGTCGCTGGAATAGCAGGGGTATCTTTGGAGGACCCAATCCGAGGTAATACCTAATAGGTGAACTTTGCGCAAGGTGCCGGTCTTTTTACGGTAGGTCATGACCCGGGCAAAGCAAGCATCTAACCAGGCCTGGAGCTTAGCCTTTTGACGGCTGTAGGGCACCAGTCCCCCTAAGGCAAAGTAGGGGTAGCAAGCCAGGGCTTTATCGACGTGCTTCAGGTCTACGCCGTAGGTAACAATCGGTAACGGGTTAAGGCCCAGTTTCTCCAAAGTTTCTTGGTTTTTCCAGGTAGCTGTCTGGTCCCCAATAACATCCAAGTTCATGAACTCCAAAGACTTTAGCTTTGGCCTCCACTTCGCCTCAATACCTAGAGCCCATTTTGCATAGTCTTGGGGTCGGATTACTTTGCCGGTGGACCAGGCCGTAAATGCTCCCGAGTCGATCAGCACCCGCGCCCTAAGGTCTGGGTTACTCCACAGAGGTTCATGATCTAGAACTTGCTTAGGGTAAGCGTGACTAACCAAGACAGTACTAAACTTCTCCGCTTGCTTGGCTCGGATTGTGTAAATACCCTCTCCAGCTAAGTGAATATTCAAAAAGTCCTCCCATATTTTTGAGAAGGTTCTAATAGCAACCCCCGCATAGGCATAGCTAGTTAAATGGTTTGTGTACCCTTCCTCCACCAAGGCTTGATGCTGCCCCCGATCATTACTCGCATCCGCCAGGTGCAACCTCAAACCAAGACCCCCGCCCTAGGTCTAATCCGCCATAACGGATCGGCGATACCGGCTTCCTGGAAACCTCGGTCCCGGAGTAAACAAGCGTGACACTCCCCGCATCCGCCCTTGACCCCGGCATAGCAGGTATGGGTATTTTCAAAGACCTCATCAAAGCGTTCACCCAGGACTTGAGCCGCCAGGGTTACCGACTCGGACTTACTCAGGTCCATCAAGGGGGTATGAATCTTGAACCCTTGGGGGTCGCCGTAGATCGCCTCCCCGAGGGCTACCTGAGCCGCATCGACAAAGGTTTGGCGGCAGTCGAAATATCCACCATAATCGGCCTGACATAGGCCGGTGAATAAATCCCGGACCCCGACCTGGGTGGCATAGGTAGCCGCCAGGGTAAGGAACAATAAATTCCGCCCTGGAACGAACGTAGGCTCCACGCCCCCTGGTAGCTCCTCTACGCTTGCATAGGTACCGAGTGGGTTATCTGATACCAGAGGCGATGTCCCGCCCAGTACACGGGGAATATGCAGGGTCTGGTGGTGCTTAGCGCCAAGCAGCTTAGCAACGGCCTCGGCGGACTCTACCTCCACCCGATGGCGTTGGCCATAGTCAAAGGTGACGGCATAGAGTTCCTCAAACTGGGTAGCGGCGATGGCCATGCAGGTTGTGCTATCTTGGCCTCCGCTTAGGATGACAACGGCCTTAGATTGAGTCATGGGTTTACCTCAGTAAGTCAAAGACTTCGGCCCGGGCCTGGGCATCATCTCGAAGCACTCCATGCAGGAAGGAGGTCCGGGTTAGGGCCCCAGACTTTCGCACCCCTCGGCCCGACATACAGGTATGCTCAGCCTCCAGCAGCACCGCCACCCCCAACGGGTTCAAGGTATCCACCAGCAATGCCCCGATCTGACTGGTGAGGCGTTCCTGGAGCTGCGGCCTGCGACTTAGGATGTCCACCGCCCGAGGTAGCTTGCTCAGTCCTGTGACCCAGCCCTGGGGGATATAAGCGATATGCGCCTTACCAAGGACCGGGAGGAGGTGGTGTTCGCACAGGGATTGAAACGGGATGTCTTTGACGATCACCAGGTCGTCGCTGTCTACTTTGAAGCGGGTTTGCAAGGGCTTCGCCGGGTCGTGGGTAAGTCCTTCGGTTGCCTCCACCCAATACCGCACCACTCGGGAGGGCGTGTCCTGCATACTTGGGTCGTCCAAGGCATCCCCCCAGAGCAAACGCATCGCCTCTGCTACCAAGGCCGTCGCCTGGGGTAGTTTACTGGCCAGATCTGAGATAGGGTCTTGGATCATGCCTGGTAGATTCCTGAGTTGGTGTGATTTTCGTAGACCTCTACCTGGGTAACCGATACCCGGCCCTGGGTCTCCTCCTGCACAAAGGGAGCCAGGTGGGAGTAAAGGTACTGAGCAAGACACTCCGCCCCAGTCTGTGGCAATACCCTTAGTTGAATAACCTCGGCTCTGGCCAGGGCCTTGAATGTTTCAAGCTCCGGATCGTCCTGGGCGATCAGCACCGTATGGTCAAGGAGGTAAGCAAACCAGTCCTTAGGAGAGAGGCCATTGATCGTTCCCTTGGCCCTGCGCATCCCGCCAAAGTCAAAGACCCAGTTACGATGATCCAAGGCCCCGGCGAACCATACCCGAAAGCTGATCGCATAGCCATGCAGGAACCTGCAATGGGTACCCTCGGCCTTCCATTGCCGAAAGACACAGCTATACCCCTGGAATAGTTTGGAGGATTGGTAGACCCCGGCAGGGCCAGGGATTGAGGCTTGATAAATCACGGCAACCCCACTAACTTATGTTGCTGCAAGGACAACCGCCAAGATGGATGGTCCTGGAGGAGTCCTAGGACTGCCCTCAACGACTCCGCCCGGTTCTCCCACTGAGGTTGAAGGAATACCGGACCTTGGAACTGCCGGAGTTGTTCCTGGTAATACAGCGGCTCAGAGCCATCGTCTACCACCAACTTAACTTCACTGGCTGCTTCCCAGAATCCAGCCTGGACCGGATACCTGGGACTTACATGGGTCTTGGGCGATAGGGTAATCCAGGCCCCCAGCTCCTTCGGTAAGGGATGGCCTGCGGCTCCACTGGTCTCTATTGAAACCGCCAAGCCTTGCTCACCCAGGGCCTGGACCAGAACCCCTAGCTCTGGGTGAATAAACGGTTCTCCGCCACTGATTACGACAGCCCCTACCCCCATGGCCCGGACCTGCTCTATTAGCTCAGGTATTGGCACCGAGGACGGCCTGGGGAGTCCTTTGCCGCCGTCGCTGTACCCGGTATCGCACCAAGGGCAGCGCACCGGACAACCAAAGAGCCGGATAAAGCTCACCAACCGCCCCGCCCAATGGCCTTCGCCCTGGATCGTTGGCCCGAATACTTCCTGAACCGGGAAAGTTAGGTCCAAGTTACGAATCCCTTACTACTTTCTAACGACTCCCCTCCAGTGTTCCCAGACCCTTGATTCCGCCATGGCGGATTACAAGGTCTACCGTCGTTGGCGGTGCTTGAGTAACCATTCCTTGGGGGTGATCGGCATATCGTAGTGAATGCTTTGCTTTACGTGGGTTTGCCAGAGCATAAACTCTTCTTGGCTCATCGGTGGAGTATCTGGCGGGGTGGGTAACTCCCGGTCTTGATCGACGGCATTGCGCACCGATAACCGCCAAGCCTGTTCCGGGGTTAAATACTGAGCTGCTCCCATGGGGGTTCCTATTAACTACACCTCTAAGGCTTCCCTACCCATTAACAAAGGTAGGCTGGATCCATACCCACTTCCTTCCCCCCGACTCCCGTTCCCCGACCGGCACCCTGCGCCAATGGCCTCGCCGCCAGTGCGCCGTAGGAGAGGCATGGGTACCGGCCCCAGCTCCACCCCCACGGGCCTTCTGCGGGGTAGCTACCGGCGACGTAAGGTACCGAGGGGTAAGGGTCGGCGGAGTGGAGGCCTTAGGCTTGGCCCTGGGGCTGCGCCTGGGGGCGGTACCCGGCTCCTCCGCCTCCAGCAAATCAGGGCGATAGGTTAGAGCCAGCATGGTCTGGAGGACTATATTTCTAACCCGAGCGGTAAAGTCATGGTCGGATGGCCCCATTCGTTCAGAGCCCAAAGACTTTACCCCCTGCACCAAGTTCCCGGCCTCGTCAATGCCGGAGCCCCCAAACCAGGATACCTCCTTGCTGTCCACGCCACCCCAGTTCAAATTCTTGGGCATATTCCCTTCGATCCGCAGTAACGGTAGGGAGTACCCATACCCTTCCCCCATGCCATCCTCAGGTCGGTCCCGGGAGGTAAGGTTCACGACCACCCAGTCCAGGGGAGCTCCCTCAGCACTAATCAGCGAATTACTCGGAAACAGCAAAATAAACGGGTTTACCGGAGGCCTTAAATCTGCGAGTAAACCAGAGTCTAAACCCACGTCGCTATGGTCAAAGGCTCTAAACAAATCACCCCGCAAGGCATACATCGGGGCACTCCTCAGGAACCATAGACAAAGGGCGTAATTAAGCAGGTACGTTGCCCGATCTACG
>CAYOQM010000215.1:0-320 GCA_964406065.1 uncultured Verrucomicrobiota bacterium | reverse complement strand
GAGGGTCATTGAATAGGGCCAGCGATGCGCCCACGACCGCACTAAGCCGGTCCCATTGAATAAAGCCCCGGGGAATTTTATAAGGCCGTTCCTGCCGGACCAAAGTAACGCCCTTGGGGTAGTGGCTTTCTAAATAGCTAATAATTTCCCGGTTCATTTCTCAAATTAATACAGTAATAAAACCCAATCGGTACACCGCTTTAACCGTGGGCCTTGTAGCCATTGTTAGACCCCTAATTTTCAATAATGATAGCTCAATATACCGGGGGTATAACGAGGTTTTTTAACGTCGTTTATCGGTGTTTTTTGATTATAATAAA
>CAYOQM010000214.1:0-4882 GCA_964406065.1 uncultured Verrucomicrobiota bacterium | reverse complement strand
TCAAACTCGGCGAAGCCCTCGCCCCCATCCCCGGCCTCGCCACAAAGGAGGAGGAATAAAGTATTTGGCATACACATCCTTGGAAGTGTATTATAAGAAGCAAAGGAAACAACTATGATAACCTCACTCCAAATACAGAATTTCAAGTGCTGGAAAGACACTGCCACCTTGAAATTGAAACCGATTACCATTTTCTTTGGCACCAACAGCTCAGGAAAATCAAGCATAGGCCAGTTTTTGATGATGCTGAAGCAGACGGCTGAATCGTCGGATCGAAAGGCTGTTCTTTATCCTGGAGGGAAGAATTCAGCGGTACAACTCGGCTCTTATCAAGAAATGGTCTACCGCCGTGACCCTAAAAATAATATAAAGTTTGAGTATCACTGGGTACTCCCTGATGTTTTAAAGTTTAAAGATCCCGTTTCGGAAAAAGAATTTATTGGACACGCGTTACGCTTTAATGCTGAAATTGGATTTGATGAAATAACTGCGCACGCACTGACAGTGGATCATCTTAAATACGAGTTGATAGAAGGGGATAAATCGATTCTTACAATCGGAATGGAAAGAAATGCAGGCACGAGTTCTGAGTATAAAGTTGATGCTACTGATTACATTTTGAAACGTAAACAGGGACGCGCTTGGTATCCAGGAGCACCTGTTCGCTTCTATGGATTTCCTGATGAAGTTGTTGCCTATCACCAAAACGCTGACTTTGTCCAGTCACTAAATTTGTCGCATGAAAAACTATTTCATTCCATCTCCTATCTTGGCCCGCTACGAACTAAGACCGAACGTCTCTATTCATGGACAGGAAATGAACCCGAAAGTGTTGGCATCACTGGCGAGAATACTGTTGCTGCCTTATTAGCGGCACGTAATCGTAAAATAGGCATCGTGAAGCCTGGCAAGAAGAATGCCTCACAAGCAAAACCTTTTCAAGAAATCATTGCTCTAAAACTGAAAGAAATGGGATTGATTGATGGCTTCAAGGTTAGTCCAATTTCCGAGCAACGCCAGGAGTATGAAGTCAAGGTTCTTACGAAGGGTTCTCAGGATTGGGTAGATTTACCTGATATTGGATTTGGCATATCACAGGTTCTTCCTGTACTTGTACAATGCTTCTATGCGCCAGCAGGTTCGATTATTCTGATGGAGCAGCCGGAAATTCATCTGCATCCGAATGCACAATCTGCGTTGGCGGATGTGATGATTGACGTAATCAACGCCAAAGAAAATGGCATAGACAGAAATATTCAATTGATCATTGAAACCCATTCCGAGCATTTTCTACGTCGCCTTCAAAGGCGGATTGCGGAGAACGCAATATCACAGAATAAAGTTTCTGCGTACTTTGCCAACATCGTAAAGAATCCAGCGAAGTTGGAGCCTCTGCAAATCGACATATTCGGAAACATTCTAAATTGGCCAGAAAATTTCTTTGGCGATGAGATGGGCGATATTACCAAACAGGCCAAGGCTGCAATGAAGAAGAGAGCCTTGCAAGCGGCAGGCAAGTCAGGGGAGGGCTACGAATGAAGTTGCCGAACAGCTGTTTGGTGGATACTAATGTTCCCAAGACTGCTAATCTTGCGCTTAGACCAGAGAAAGTTCCTTGTGAAAAGGTCGACTGTGTTAATGCTTGCCTGGATGCAATTGAACATGTTATTGAAAAGCGTTGCTTAGTCATCGATGACGGTGACGAAATATTCGATGAATACCGTAAGCAGTTGTCCTTGTCTGGGCAACCAGGCGTTGGTGATCGCTTTATGAAATGGGTGCATGATAATCGGTGGACTTTGCCTCCCGTCAACAGAGTGAAAATAACGAAAAACGGCAGTTCCTATCATCAATTTCCAAATCATGCAGGCTTAATCAGTTTCGACAAGTCTGATCGAAAATTCGTCGCTGTTTCAAATGGTCATCCGGGGAAACCACCCATCCTTCAATCTGTAGACTTTAAGTGGTGGGGCTGGAAAGATGCGTTGGCTCAGGTTGGAATCAGGGTTGTCTTTATGGATCCAGCTTATGCCGAGTCTGAATATTCAAAAAAACATGGCGGACACGAGACCGATAAAAAATGAGCAGCACCTTCCATAAGTTTCCTTCGACGCCCCATCTTGTTTGGCTCAGTAACAGCTCGGTGCGGGAGGATAAGATTATGACACCCCAGGAAACAGTACGTTTCCTGTCGGAAACGGTCATTGTGGAGGAAAAGATTGACGGTGCAAATCTCGGACTATCCTTTGGTGAAGAGGGCGAACTGCGTTTCCAGAACCGTGGGAATTGGCTCAAAGGTAAATTGGATGGGCAATGGGAACGCCTTCGTGGGTGGGCGGCTACTCACGAGGCGACCTTACGACATCTTCTGCCTCCCCGCCACATTCTGTTTGGTGAGTGGTGTTATGCGCAGCATTCGCTAAAATACACCCGCCTGCCAGACTGGTTTCTCGCCTTTGATGTTTATGATGGGGAGCGGGGAAAATTCTGGAACGTTGCCCGAAGGAATGAGCTGACTCAAAAGGCAGGGATTGTTTGTGTCCCAGAAGTGGCCCGCGGCCATTTCTCGCTGCAGAAGATCAAGGCGATGTTATCAGGCCGATCGGCAAACGGCGACTGTCCGCGCGAAGGACTTTATCTACGGCGCGATGATTCGAAATTCTTAGTTGACCGTGCTAAGATTGTTCAGCCTGAATTTACGCAAGCCATTGAAGAGCATTGGTCGAAAAGCGGATTGACTCGAAATAGTTTAGCCCGTATGCAGTTACAGAATGCTTAATTGCAACAACGGTACTGTGCTCAGAAAACACCTCAATATGAAACGTATACACGATAGTTTGCACCATGTTTTCTTACGCAACCGGATCGTCTTCTGGTATGACTCCACAGGTGAGTGGGCGCAGACATTCGAGAGCTTTGAAGACCCTCACGTGACGAAACTCACGGTTTCGGGAATCGAATTTGGAACAAAGGTTCGTATCATACGTGATTGCAATCTAGCAACCAAATACTTACTTTATATCCCGACGGCCCGGCCGCTCGATGCTGAAAACTGGTTGCTCGACCTGCTTTTGCAGGGACACGAATACAAGGCAGACCGCGCCTCTCTCGCACTCCAGGAGGTTGGATTGCCGCACGAGTTCCGTTATCTGGCCGAGGAGCATGCGGTATTTTTCAAATCCACGTCCCGTACACAATCTCTCAAGAATCTCATAGCGGACGACACGGCATCCAGTATTCGACTCAAAATGATGGCCGTATTAACTGGCGAAGAGACGGATGTTGACACCTTGTTGTTGCATTTTCTCCATCCGCAAAACGAGGGTGTCCTGCTTGACCCCGTCCTTGAATGCTTTGATTCATCTGCATTGACAGACTACTTCTGGAAAGAGGTGTCACAAGCTTTTGGTTACGCTTCGAACACCCCCTCGCTTCTGGATTTTGCCGTCGCTCTTTTCCGATCAGCGAATCCGCTTGATGAACAGCGAACCGTTTTGCTGCCTCATGCAAAGGTCTTTATTCAGCGCTGGCAGGACAGCCAAAAATTCAGTTCCTCTTTTCGTCGCTGGGCTTTGCAGATGGAAAAAGAACTTCATGTCGCGGAGGCCTTAGGCAGCCTCGAAGAGCGGCGTAACCTGGGCGACTGCGACACCTTTGAGATTTTTGACAAGTATACACTCCACGGCCTGTGTCTCTCCTTCGCCAAGAATGCCGCTCCAAGCGATCTCCAATCCGTGATCCAGCTCCGCCGTTCGTCTTTCTGGCAAAGCCAGCATGAGCATGGGTACGCGGCACTCGGGCAAGCTATTGAACTGCGCGAACTACTCGCGTCAGCAGAGCTGAACATCGACTCGCCAGCATCGGGCGTCAACCGTTACGCCAGCTCCTGGTGGCGCATTGATGCAGCCTATCGTCATTGCATCTGGCACTTGCGATGCTATGGGCAAGCCCGAGTCATGGAGCAAGTTGCCCAGTGGGTAGAAAAGTCTTACGTCAACAACTTCCTTCTTCCGCTGACAGACCGCTGGGGAGATCAGATTCGCAAGATGTCTAGATGGGAGGCTGAGAACGTCCCCCTTCAGCGTCAATTCTTCGACCTGTACGTCGCTCCCTATATCTCAAAAGGACAGAAAGTATTTGTTATTGTTTCTGATGCGCTCCGATACGAAGCCGCAGCAGAGTTCGCCGTGCGTCTGCGCTTTGAGAACCGCTGGACAACTGAAATCGATGCGCTTTTAGGCTCGCTGCCCTCTTATACGCAACTCGGCATGGCTGCCCTGCTGCCCGGCAAAGAGTTGTCTGTCGATGCAATGACTGGCAGTGTGATCGTGGACGCACATAGCTCCACAGGGACTATCGAACGTGCAAAGATATTAAGCCAGGCATGTGCATCACGGGCGACCGCCATTCAGTCGGCCAACTTTTTGGAGCTTAACACGAAGACCGCCGGTCGCGATCTGATGCGTGATCACGAGGTCATCTACATCTTCCACGATACCATTGACACAATCGGTCACTCGCTTGGCACCGAGACAAAAGCGTTCGATGCTGTCGAGCAGGCCTTTGACGAACTGGAGCTGATCGTTAAGAAAGTGGCCAACATCAATGGCACCAATATGCTGCTGACTGCCGATCATGGCTTCCTCTTCCAGCAAGATGACGTGGCCGATGACGACTCGGATGCGTTTCCGCAAGCCGACGAACTGTCGTATCGCGACCGCCGTTTTGCACTCGGTAAAGGCATTGTCGCCAATCCGAAAATCAAAATCTTCAGTAGCGAGGCGTTGAACGTACATGGCGACTGGTCAGCTGCCTTTCCCCTTTCGTTGGGACGTTTTCCGTTGAAAGGTTCGGGCAAGCGCTTTGTCCATGGAGGCGCTTC
>CAYOQM010000213.1:0-4914 GCA_964406065.1 uncultured Verrucomicrobiota bacterium | reverse complement strand
CTAACCTCTTCCCTCAGGGAAAAAGGAAAGTCTCGAGCCACGACCATCAGGCGTAAATCCCAGACTGGGGCCTCCCCGATTGACATCATTTCCGAGGTGGTAGCCACCCGGCCCTATCTTCCCTACAGCCTGAAAACCGTCGCCGCCGTCTGCCGCATCACCCCCAACCATTTTTCCTTCCTCTTTCACAAGCGCCACAACCTGTGCTTCTCCGAATACCTGACGGAACAACGACTGCTTTACTCCAAGAAGCTTCTCAAGAACCGGACCCTCAACATCTCGCAGGTGGCCTCCACGGCGGGTTTCCAGGATGCCGGTTATTTTGCGCGGCGCTTCAAGCAGAAAAACGGCGTGTCCCCACGCCAGTGGCGAATGAAACTCGAACGGTAGCTTCCGTTCCACCTCACAAAATCTGTAGATTTGTCCTATTGCCTGAACCCCCCGGAATCCGATACTGTTCCACGGGGTTTGGAGTGGCCTGAAAAAATCGGTCAGGAGGCGTTATCTATGCTTGTTTATCATACGCGGAGTTCGGGCCTGAAGCACTCGTTGTCACCTTACGCCATCACCCAGCTGACCGTCGGACTGATCGCTGGACTTGTCCTGGGCGCCGGCACGGCCTCTCGAGTCCAGGGAGCTGCGGTTATTCCCAACAGCGACTGCTTCACCTGCCATGAGGATCCCTCCCTGACCCGCATCGCGGAGGGCACTACGAACTCCCTGTGCATTCCCACCAACGCCCTGGCAAAATCAGTCCATAGCGCCCTTTCCTGCGTTGACTGCCATGCCGGGATCAAAGAACTGCCCCATCCCGATAAACTTCCCCCGCCTGACTGTTCGGGATGCCATGCCACCGTCGTCAAGGACTACGGCGCCAGCATCCACGGCATGAGCCAGAAAATGGGTGAATCAGGGGCCGCCTCCTGCAAGAACTGCCATGGAACCCATGACATACGCTCAGCGAAGGTTGCCGACTCCCCCGTCTTCAAGTTCAACCTGGCGCGAACCTGCGCCAAATGCCACAGCAATCCGGGTTTGACCGCAGAATACCGGATCAAGAATCCCGAGGCGGCGGCCCAGTATGCCGAAAGCATCCATGGCCGCGCCCTGCTCAAGCTCGGACTGGTCCAGGCCCCTTCCTGCTGTGACTGCCACGGGGTCCACACGATCCGCCGCAGTGTCGACCGTGACGCCTCCATCAACCATGCCAACGTGGCCAAGACCTGCGGCACCTGCCACGCCGGCATTGAGAAGACCTACAACCAAAGCGTACACGGGCAACTTCTCGCCAAGGGCGACAAGCGCGGGCCGGTCTGTATCGACTGCCATTCGGCGCACCAGATCGACACCAACGAGGGCGGCAAACTCAAGGCCATCAGCGACGAGCGGTGCGGCGCCTGCCATCAGGATCGCCTGGAACATTACCGGGAAACCTATCATGGCAAGGCCATGGCGCTTGGCTCCCCCACTGTCGCGGCGTGCTATGACTGCCACGGTTATCACGATGTCCTGCCGCCTTCGAACCCCGCCTCCCACCTCTCGACCACAAACATCGTCGCCACCTGCCGGAAATGCCACCCCGGAAGCAGCCCCTCCTTCGCGCGCTACATCCCCCACGCCAATCCGCTGGACCGCGAACACTACCCCCTGCTGCACTTCGTCTTCGTGGCCATGACCGGACTACTGGTGGGTACCTTCTGTTTCTTCGGCCTGCACACCGCCTTCTGGCTGTTCCGTTCAGCCTACCTCTACCACCATGACTCCCTGACCTTCCGCAGCGCCAAGGTGCGCGCGGAAAAGGACGATGAATGGTTCACGCGCTTCTCTCCCTTTGAGCGCTTCCTCCATATCCTGGTGGTGACAAGCTTCCTGACCCTGGTCATTACCGGCATGCCTTTGAAATTCCACTATACCGATTGGGCCAAGACCCTCTTCAGCCTCCTCGGCGGCGCCCAGGTTGCCCGCTGGCTCCACCATCTGGCAGCGATCGTCACCTTTATTTATTTTGCGCTCCACATCATGGACCGGCTCAGCTCCATGTGGGCTGACCGCGCAAAATACCGCTCCCCGGGAACCGGACGCTTCAGCCTCGCTCGCCTCTGGGCCGAACTGACCGGCCCGGACTCGATGATTCCCCACAAGGGCGACTGGGACGATTTCATCGCCCACCAGAAGTGGTTTTTCGGGAAGGGCCCCCGCCCCGAATTCGAGCGGTGGACCTACTGGGAGAAGTTTGACTATCTGGCGGTCTTCTGGGGCGTGGCCATGATCGGGGCTTCGGGACTGATCATGTGGTTCCCCTCCTTCTTCACCCGCTTCATGCCCGGCTGGGTCATCAATGTGGCGCTGATCATACACTCCGACGAAGCCCTGCTGGCGGCCGGCTTCATCTTCACGTTCCATTTCTTCAACACCCATTTCCGGCTCGAGAAATTCCCCATGGATACCGTGATTTTTTCAGGCCGCATCTCGAAAACCGAAATGCTCCATGAACGCAAACGCTGGTATGACCGCCTCGTCGCCGAAGGGCAACTGAACCAACATCGTGTTGGCGACGAGTGGGCGCGCTGGAAACGCATCGCCCGGACATTCGGCTACAGCTTTTTCGGAATTGGTCTGATTTTACTGGTGCTCATTGTCGTGGCCATGACTTCCCGCCTGACCCATTAATCACTGTGGATCCATTATGAAACACACCCTTTTTGCTTCCGTCCTGATCACAGCGGTCGCGGTCGTGATGCCGCGACCTGCCGCCGCCATCGACAACGCCGATTGCTTTGCGTGCCATGACGACAAGACCCTGGCCAAGACAAAGCCTGACGGGAAGAGCCTTTCGCTCTACGTGAATCCGGACACCTACTCCGGGTCCGTTCACGGCAGCAATGCCTGCACAACCTGCCACGCCGACATCACCGAAGCCCCCCACCCGTCCGGGTTCGCCGCCAAACCGGTGTCGTGCGCCGGTTGCCACGAACGCTCCACCGTCTCCTATGACGCCAGCGCGCATGGAGTGGCCGCACGACTCGGCAATAAGGCCGCTGCCCATTGCACCGACTGCCATGGAGCCCATACCATTGTCCCGATGCCCCGGCCTTCCTCACCCCTGAACCACGCCAACCAGGGAGCCACCTGCGGAAAATGCCATCCCGGGGTATTCCAGGACATCAAGGACAGCATCCATGGCCAGGCCATGGTGCAGGGAAGCCCGGATGCCCCCACCTGTACGGATTGCCATGCTGATCACCAGATTGAAGATCTCCGCACCGCCTCCCCCATGAAAATTGCCGAGAAGGTCTGCAGCCGGTGCCACGCTTCCGAACGCATGAACACCCGTTACCAGCTGCCCTCCAACCGGTCTTCCTCCTTCTTTGACAGTTATCACGGCTTGGCGGCACGCCTCGGTTCGACCGATGCGGCCAACTGCGCGAGCTGCCATGGATTCCACAAGATACTCCCCTCCTCCGATCCACGTTCCTCGGTTCACCCTGACAACATGCAAAAAACCTGCCGGAAATGCCACCCGGGAGCCAATCAGAACTTTTCCCTCGGCAAGGTTCATGTCGACAACACCACCACGCCCGATATCGGCAGCCGCATCAATGGGGCCGTCCGATGGATCTACCTCGCCCTGATTTTCGGAGTCATTGGAGGAATGATTGTCCACAACCTGCTGGTCTTCCGTAAGAAACTGATCCTGGCGCACCGCAACAAGGACAAGTCCATCATCCGCATGACCTTGTCCCAGCGGATCCAGCACTGGCTGCTGCTGGTCAGCTTTATCAGCCTGGCCGTCACGGGATTCGCATTAAAGTACCCGGATGGCTGGGTGGCCTTCCTCGTCGGCTCAAACGAGACGGTCCGCCGCATGGGCCATCGCGCCGCCGCCGTGGTCATGCTGGCCGTGGCGCTGGCGCATCTGGTCTACCTGTTCAGCACCCGCGACGGGAAAAAGCTCCTGAGGGATCTCCTGCCCGCCTGGAGCGATGTCACCGGCGTCGTTGCCAATCTGCGCTACCTCGTGGTGCCCGGCTCGCCGAAGCCCGCGTTCGGGCGTTTCAGCTACGGCGAAAAGGCGGAGTACTGGGCCGTGGCCTGGGGCACGGTCATCATGGGACTTACCGGCATCATGATTGGGTTCAAGATGGGCATGACACAATGGATGCCGCGATGGGTCATCGAGGTGGCGGTCACCATCCACTTCTACGAGGCGATCCTTGCCGTCCTGGCCATTATTGTCTGGCATTTCTACTCCGTGTTCTTTGATCCGGACATCTATCCCAACAACACCGCCTGGCTGGATGGCCGGGTCTCGGAGGAATGGTACAAGGAGGAACACGCCCTGGACACGGAAACCCTGGATCAGGCGGCACACAAGTCATCTAGCCCAAAACCACATCACCCCCCTGAGAAGACGCACCATGATCAATAAACTTAAAACCAAACTGCCCATCCTCTCGATTTTCCGCAACTGGATCAGTCTTGTCGGGCTTCTCATGACTACCGGAAGCCTGTTTGCTTTCGTCTTTCTGATGATTCTGGACTTGACCACTCAGGGATCCAACCCCTACGTCGGGATTCTGGCATTCCTGATCCTCCCCATGTGCCTGGTCACGGGGCTGGCGGTCATCGGGATCGGGCTTTATGTGGAGCGTCGCAACATCATCAAGCGGAGTGACGGTCAGGTTCCTCCGTTGCTGCTGCTGAACTTTTCCGAACCGCATGTCCGCCGCAACCTGATGGTCTTTACCTTCGCAGGCACCGTGGTGTTGCTTTTTACAACGGTCATGATCTACCGGGGGTACCACTTCACCGAGTCCCCGCAGTTCTGCGGACAGGTGTGTCACTCCGTCATGCAACCGGAATTCACCACCTACCAACACTCCCCGCATGCCCGCCTGTCGTGCGCCGAGTGCC
>CAYOQM010000212.1:1742-4920 GCA_964406065.1 uncultured Verrucomicrobiota bacterium | reverse complement strand
GCCCTGAAGAATTCCATCGTATGCTCCGGGTAAAACGGCATGTTGGAGATTGATCCCTCAGGACTCTAGCGAATGAGCAAATCCGAGGTCTTAAAGCTGGTCGGAGACCTGTAGGCGGATGAAGTCGGCGGGCGTGCTGGCAACCGGACCCGCCGTGCGGAAGGTATGGTAAACATAGCCAGCCGGCACCGGCGGCAACCCGGCGGTGAGCGGAGCGATCTCGGTGATCGTGCCGGTCCAGGTGGCCAATTCCACCGCGCTTTCGACCCGGTAGCGGATGCCATCCACCACCGCTTCCATGGTATGGTCGGGGCCTTCGGCGAAGCTCGCTCCGGTGCGTGCCGCGATGGTCAGCGTCAGGGCCGGGGCACCGGCCACGTCGCGGAGACCGGCGGCGGAGACACCCTTGTCCGTGGCCAGGAGCGGGTTGCCGCCAAGGGCGTATTCCATCAGGTTGGTCACGCCGTCGCCATCGGGATCCTGCGTTTTGCCATCGTTGACACCGGCGGTCAGGCCTTGGTCCACCGCCCACGAATCATAGCCGAATTTCAACAGTCTGATCTGCTTGGCGGTCGCGTCGTAGTGGACGGTGTAACCGACCGGGAGACCGTTCACAGTGGCGAAGGTGCCGGTCAGGGTGGTGGTATAACTCGCGATCACATAACTGGCCGTCGGGTCGGCCAGGGGGGTGATCGCCAGGGTGGCCCCGGTGAGGTCGAGGCTGCCGGTGACCGTGAGGCGGTCGCCGGTGGCGCCATCGATTTCGCAGGCATAGGTGCCGGCGAGGGTGGTGCTGCCGGCCGCGAACGTTCCCGCATTGATCCCGGGAGCGAGCGTGCCGCCGGGGCTGATGGCTACCGTGCCAGTGGTTGACCCGTTGCCTTTCAGGGTCGCGGCGGGAGCCACGGTCATGGCACTGTAGCCATGGGTATCGACTTCGAGGATCCCGCCGTTGATCGAGGTGGTGCCGGTGTAGGTAGTGCCACCATTGAGGATCTGCGTGCCGGTGCCCTGCTTGACCAGCGCGATGGCGCCGCCGCCGGTGCCAGCGTCCATATCGCGGATGCCGCCGTTGAAGCTGTAAACGTTCGAGCCAGTCGTGTTGATGATCAGTGTGCCGGTGCCGTAGGATGCCGGATCCTCGTAGCCGCGATTCTCAATTTCGGGGTCTAGCCCGGTCGCCGTGCTATTTAGGCCGCCGATCATTTCGGTGTGGCCGTTGAGGCGTAAGGTGCCACCGTAGCCACCACTGGTCCAAGTGATCACCGCAGAATCGGCTATCTGCTCGTCAGCCGCGAGTACGATACCCTTGCCGTTTCCGTTCCATGCGGTGGAGGAAATGTTGATGTCGCCGGGAATGGCGAGGGCACCGCCGGTTTTGGCAAGCACCAGTTTGCCGGTGCCGCCGAGGGTGGTGATGCCGCCGTAGGTGTTGCTGGCACTGCCGGCGAGTGTGACGGCGTTGTCGTTGAGCTTGGTGAGACCGCCGGGGCCGCCGATGGCACCGCTGATGGTGAAGGCAATCCCGCCGGTGCTGCCCACGCCGCTGTCGCTGGCGAGCGTGAGGTTGCCGGCGTAGGTCACGACGGTGCCGCCGTCATTCGCTTGGAGCGCGCCGCTGGCGTTGCCGCCGCTGCCATTGAGTTCGAGGTCCTCACTGACCGTGCCGTTGAGGCCGCCGCCGGCGCATAGCCGGGCGCCATCGGCCACGATGGTTTGGCCGAGCGTGCTGCCCAGGGCACTGAGGGAGCGGAGTTGGATCTCGCCTTGATTGAGATAGGTGATGCCGTCGTAGGTGTTGGTGGTTTGGATGATTAACTGGCCGCCGCCGGTCTTGGTGAGCGGGCCGCTGCCGGAGATCACGCCGGTGGTGAACCAATAGCCATCAAACGCCGCATCCAACGTGCCGCCGCCGGCCTCCAGGGTGATCGCGCGACCGAAGTTGCCGAAGTTCACACTGGTCCCGGTGTAGCGCAGAGTGCCGCCGTTCATGGTCATCGCACTGCCGCTCCCGAGACCGGAGTTGTTGCCAATCGGGGTGAGCAAATTGACCCTGAGCACTCCGCCGTTGATGGCGGTGGTGCCGGCGTAACTGCTGACTCCATTCAAGACCAAGGTTCCCGGACCGGCTTTCGCGAGCCCTTGGAAGCCGGCAATACCCGCCCCGATGGTGGTGGTGCTGTCGAGCACCGTGATGGTCGGCATGGTCGCGCCACCCAGCGTGAGCGCACTGGCGCCGCTCGCCGCGATGTTCCAATTGTAATTGTTGAGGTTGCCAAACGTCAGGTTGCCGGCCGAGCGGCTGCCATCGAGCGTCACGGTGGTCTCGGCGTTCTGCGGGAAAGTGAAGTCAACCGGCGCGCCGAGCGAGTTCGGGCTCACTTGGTTCAACCAATTCGCGGTGTCGGACCACAGTCCGTTGGCGTCCACATTCCAAGTGGCGATGGCGACGGTGCGATAGACCGCGGTGGCCACCGGGCTGTCCGTCTGCCCGGCTTTCCGCGCAAACGCCTGAAGGGTCACGGCGGAGCCCAAGGGAATCGGAATTCCGGCAAGCGGGCTAAGTCCCGACGCGGACGAGTCCGTCGGCGTGCTGCCATCGGTCGTGTAAAAAATCGTTGAACCGCTGTCCGAAGTGATGGTGACGGATTGGGCTCCGATGTAACCACCCGCGGCGGGATTGAACAGCGGGGTGCCAACGTAATTCACCACGGAAATTTGGCCGGCGGTGAGGAGGTTGGCGGTTTCCCAGGACATCCCGGCCGACAACGGCGGCAGGGCGAGGCTCGCAAACGAACCACTGATGGTGGCACCCGCGCCCGGCACGAACAACTGGAAGGTGTCGCCGAGTGCCAGCGCATCGCCCGTCGCGGTGACCGTCAGGCTGCCGCCGTAGGTGACGGCGGTGAAGCCGCTGACGGTGTCGCAGGTTAGGGTGGCGCCGGACTTGTTCAGGTCAAACTTGGAATCGCCTGCCAAGCTGAGGGTGTTGGTGGCGCGGAGGTTGCCGATGCCGCCGGCGGCCGGGGCCAGGGTGCCGCCCGCCTGCACGGTGACCGCGCCGCTGAGCGTGGCCGTGCCAGCGAGGGTGCCGTCCGCCTGCACCAGGACGGTGCCGCTGACGGTGCCGGTGCTCGCCAAGATGCCGCCGGAGCCGACGGTGACTCCGCCATTGAAG
>CAYOQM010000212.1:0-1732 GCA_964406065.1 uncultured Verrucomicrobiota bacterium | reverse complement strand
TGGGCGACCGTGACGGTCCCCGTGAGGGTGACACCTGCGCCTGCCGTGAGGGTGCCGACGCCGTTGATCCCCGGGGCCAGCGTGCCGCCGCCTTGGACGGTGACCGCAGCGCCAAGGGTGCCGGTGCCGCTGAGCGTGCCGGCGGCGGTCACGTTGACGGGAGAATTGTCTAGCGTGCCGTTCACTTGCAGCACCCCGCCATTGACGGTCGTGGGCCCGCTGTGGGCGGGTCCGCCGGTTAGGATTTGGGTGCCGGTGCCGGTCTTGGTGAGGGCGATGGCGCCGCCGCCAGTGCCGCCGTCGCGGTCGCGGGTAAAACCGTTGTAGGTATAGGTATTGGTCCCGGTGGTATTGATGATCACGGTGCCGGTGCCATAGTCGGCCGTGTCCAGATAGCCGCGGTTTTCGATGACCACAAAGCCGCCCACGCCGGTGGAAACGAGGCCGCCGATGGTTTCGGTGTGGCCGTTGAGGCGGAAGAATGAATCCGCTTGGCCGATGGTGGTCCAAGTCAGGATCGAAGTATCCGCGATCTGTTCGTCGCCCCCGAGCACGACCCCGGAGTTGTTGCCGTTCCAAGCGGTGGACGAGAGATTGATGTTGCCGCCGAGGGCGAGACCCGAAGTCTTGGCCAGCACGATTTTGCCGGTGCCGCCGAGGGTGAAGGTGCCGGTCAGGCTGTTGCCCGTGCCGCTGAGCGTGAGTGCGCCCGCCCCGTTCTTGGTCAGGCCCGCCGTGCCCGAGAGAGTCGATGAAATCTCCGCGGTAACGCCGTTGCCGGTGGTGATGGTCGGCTTCGGCCCGCTGAGGGTGAGCGTGTTGCCGGTGAACGAGTAACCGGTGGTGTTGAGGATGATGCCGTCGGTGGTGATGTCGCCGTCGAGGGTCACGGCACCGCCAGCAGTGCCGCCGAAGATGCCGACGAGGCGGGGGCCGCTGTTGTTCCAAGCGAAGTTGTTGGCGCCGCCATCGGTGGTCCAGTTGCCACTGCTCAAATCCCAGGTGCCGGCGCCGCCGGTGATCGCGCCATCGCCGGCGCCGACCGTGCCAGGAGTGATGTCCCAAGCGAGCGTGGGGACGGCGGCGGCGCTGTTCGGGTCGGTGCCACGGTCGGCCTCGTATTTGTCGGCGTAGCCGTCGCTGTCCGTGTCGGCTTTCAACGGATCGGTGCCGGTATTGGAGACGCTGACCCAGATGCCGGTGAGGGTTTCCACGCCGTCATAGAAACCGTCGCCATCGGTGTCCGGGTTGTTGGGCAGGGTGACGTTCCGATATTCATCCAGATTGGTCGAACCGTCGATATCCAGATCGCCGGCGGAGTCGTTCGTGCCGACGATCAGGCCGTGCTGGGTTTCCCAGGCATCGTCCATGCCATCGCTATCGGTGTCATTGGCGGGGAGGATGGTGCCGTAAAACTGGGCCTCGGCGATTTGCATGGAATTTTCCCCGGCGTTTTTCACGGCGGGGAAGACCATGCGATAGGCGACATAGGCGGTGGTGTTGGCGACCGGGACGGCGGTGCCGGGGGTGTTGCGGTCCCCCGGCAAGCTGAGGGTGCCGCTGCCGATCTGGCTCCACTGGCCGTCCTTGGCCTGGCCGTGCAGGAGCCAGGACGCGGGATCCCGCCCTTCAGCGTCGCCGCCGGTGGTGAGCACGAAGCTGTTGATCACCGTGGCACCGGCGACGGGGATGACGATGAAACCGGAATTCTCCTTGCCGAAATTCAGGTACT
>CAYOQM010000211.1:0-4963 GCA_964406065.1 uncultured Verrucomicrobiota bacterium | reverse complement strand
CAGATTCCTGGCCGAAGTCAGGGCCCGGAATGCGGCGTTCCAATCCGATTACGTCGTTCCTGGACAACTGTGCTCCCAATTCTTCCCTGACGCAACGGCGGCAAAGATGGTTCTTCAGCTTCCGTTTACCGAGCGGGAGGGCGACGATGTTTGACGACGTATTCGAAATGGCCGAACGGTGCGCGGAATCGTTTAGCGGTGGTGTGCGCGATGCGTTCGGCGCATCCATCATCGCCGATGTGCTGGACCCGATTCGCCATCACATCGGCTTGCTCCGCTCGTTCCATGAGGAATCACAACGTCTCTCCCTCGGTGTTGAGCAGGTCTTGCAGGAGGCGCGGTCAATGCCACTTTCCGAAGGATCACACCGATGAGCAGGATACCGGCACACCCTCAATTCGCCGCCAGACTCTCCAGAGTGGTGGCGGATTACCATGCCGGGATCGCCCTCATCGACCGGGAGTTTGATGACGCCTGCCAACGAATGGGCCTCTCCATCGAGAACATCCGCGGGGAATCAGCCAAACGCGCCGACCATTCCAAACGCGAACAGTCCCAGGAAACCAGACTGCGCCAGGAGGCCGACGCCATTGAACGAGACACTACGAGGCTTGATGCCGAGATCGTCAGGGTCGATCAAGGACTTGCCGCCGTTGATGCATCTATCCGCCCACTAACGCAGCAGAAGTTGAGTCTTGAACAACAAATACAGAACCGCTGGCTGATTGAGCGAATTATCTACTTGTTCCTGGACGACAAAGACAAGCAGCAATGCGCCAGACTGCAAAGAGATCTCGATAAAGGAACGCATGACAAAGCGACGTTAGATGAGACAAGGCGGAGATTCGAGGTTACGCGCTCGCAAATGGTGGACAACAGGGAGAGCCTGCGGGCGACGCTGGAAGGTATTCGCCAAAAGCTAGCCGCGTTAAAGGCGTCCGCTGAACGTGCCGACGCGCAGGCAAAGCTTCTGGCGAGCAAAGCGAGCGACGCCGACAGCCGCAGGCAATCGCGCAAGCGCAATCTGCTCACGAGCGTCTCTGCCGCGTGGAAGGGGGCGGCGGACGAGATCACGCTGGGGGTGCGCCTCCTTCGACGACAACAATCCGCCTTCGTTGACTTGCGGGTAAGCGATTCATGCATCGCCTCGGAAATGCCCCATCTTCTCTTCCTCGGTGCGCAGGAGGTCGTATTCAAGCAGTTTCGCTGCCTGATTCCTCACGGCATCACGTTTCCGTTCGAGCATGCGCTCGTTTTGCCGGAGGACAATCAGGCGCAGCGACGCCTGGCGCATCACCTCCTGCTTCGGTTGCTGCAAGCCATCCCGCCGGGGCGGCTGGAACTAACACTGATTAACCCACTTAAACTTGGGCAGTCGTTCGCTCCCTTTCTGCCGCTTTTGAATGTGGAGCAGTTAATGCCGCAACGGCGTGTGCTCACTCGAGCAGACGAGATTGAACAAGTGCTCGGCACGTTGACGGATGAGACCGAGGATCTGATTCAACATAGGTTCAAGGGCCGGATGTCCAACTGGACCGAGTTCAACACCGCGCATGCCGACAACCCATTGCGCTACAAGGTCCTGTTGCTATTCGATGTGCCCGAGCAACTTTCCGACAAGAGCCTCTGGTATCTAGAACGGTTGGCGGAGAGTGGGCCCCGATGCGGGATTCTACCCATCATGGCCGTGGACGGTCAGCGCATCGAAGACAGGCGGTATGAGACACTGCGTGCTGCGCTGCGCCATTCGACGCAACGGCTGGATGGGTGTCTGCGCGTTGAAGACAATGACAAGGGCGGGCTGTCGTACACATATTTGCCGGAGGAGTGGCCGCCGCAGGATGCCTTGGACGACTTCCTTTCGGTGCTCGCCAATCGCTATGTAGAGCTCGGTCGGTTTAGCGGGGCGCTGCCGGACCTGTGGGTGAACTACGCGAGGGGCAGTACAACGGTCGGCGGATTCGACATGCCCATTGGATGGACACCCTCTGGGGAGACTGTGTCGCTGACGCTTGGCGCGACGAACTCCGAGCATCACGCTCTTCTGGCAGGCAAGACCGGTTCCGGCAAGTCGAACCTCCTCCATGTGATGATTCACTCGCTGTGCGAAAAGTATGCACCACCGGAACTTGATCTGTACCTGCTTGACTACAAGGAATCCACGGAGTTCACGGTCTACGCGAACCATCCGCTTCCCCACGCCCGCTTAGTCGCGACGGAAAGCGATCCTGAATATGGAGTAACGGTTCTGCTGCACCTTGTCGATGAACTGGAAAGCAGGGCAAAGCTTTTCAAATCGGCGGGCGTGCGCGATTTCTCGGAATACCGAAAGGAGCATCGTAACCAGTTGCCGAGAGTCCTGTTGCTCATTGACGAATTCCAGGTCTTGTTCACGGAAGGACGTCAGGTCGCAGAGATGGCAGAGAAACTGCTTGCTCAACTTCTCAAACAGGGGCGTTCCTTCGGCATTCATCTGCTCCTGGCGACGCAGACGCTCAAAGGCATCAACGCATTGTCGTTGGGTGCCTTGATCTCTCAATTGGGCTGCCGGATTGCGCTCGCATGTGGTCAGGAAGACTCCGCCCTGATCTTGGGCGGGAACAATTGGGCCGCTGCGGAACTCAAGAGCCCGCCCGAAGGCATCATCAATAACGCCAATGGCGCGAAGTCGGGCAATGTAAAGTTCATGATTCCACTGGCGGAACGCGCGTGTTGTCTCGCTCATCTCCAACGCTTGTCGGAACGCGCTGCGAAACGCGGCATCGAGCGCAAAGGCCGCGTTTTCGATGGCGCGCATTTGCCGCAGAGACCGGCACTCGGCGAATACCGGAATGTCTGCGGGCAGGGCGATATGATCCTCCTCGGCGAGCGACTGACGTTCGCCGCCGATTCGCAATCGATCCCGCTGGTCACGCGACAGGCGTTCAATGTCCTCTTCAGCGGCTATAACGACTTGATCCATGACGGACTGCTCGGCTCGTCTCTCGCAAGTATGGCGTCGTCCGATGCTTTCGATGACATCGTCTGCTTCAACGGGCGGGGAATCGAACCTCGCGGGGGATATCGTGAGGCTTCATTGGCGCTGGGAGGACGGTTTAGGACCGTCATCGAGATTGGCCAACTGCCCTTGCAGGAGATGGCGGACGCCATAGGCAAGCGACGCATCGCGCTAATTATTGACGGGTTGGACGGGGAGAAGGCTTTGCATCCCGTTCAGACGTTCAAGGCTCCACGACCGGGCGATTTAGCCACCCCATACGACCTACTGAAGCGAATCGCGGAGGAGGGACCACGGAAAGGCACCTTCGTCTTTGCGTTCATCGATAATTGGCGTCGATGCTCAGGTCCCTGCAAGGATTTGCTCAACCTATTCGAACTGCGCGTGGCCTTCTGCATGAACGAGGACGACGCAGGGGCACTTGTGAGCGGTGGCATCGGTAAGTTCAAGGGGATCGAGAAACCCAATCGGGCGGTGTTCGTCAACCGCATGACGAATGAAGTCCTCTGGTTCCGTCCCTACGCAGCCAGACCGGAGGGTGCGCCATGATGATCCACCTAGTCTGTGACACATCCGGCAGCATGGGAGAGTGGGGAAAACTCTTGATCGCACGCGGCTTGGCGAGGGCGATTGAGCAATACTTGCGGCTCGGATACGGAAGAGCGGACTTGAAGCTGGTCGCCTGGGGTAAAGAGACGCGTATCTTCGATTGGCATTCTGATCAGGAGTTCCCGCCGGAATTGCTGGTGTCGGGCGGTTCGGCAAACGTCAGAGCATTGGTCACTTGTTTCGGGACGGAGCCCGGAGGGAAGATTTTGCTCCTCACGGATGGGTTCTGGTCGCAGGCGGATTCGAGAGAGTTGAAGCGCTGGAAGGAATGCCTTCAACAGGGCACACTCCGCGTCATAAGGATCGGCGCTGATGCCAATCCTCAACTGAAGGGAAAGGATGTATTCGCCGCCGAAGACTTGTTTGCCGCGCTAGATGGCTGGCTGGTAGGAGGCGCCGCATGACAGTCTGGAGAAGTTTCGGCGCCAGCGTAATCGGCCCCGGTCATGTTGCCGCCGGAATGCCGAACCAGGATGCTTGGGCATCCTTTCACCACGTATGGGGGGATGGCATCGTTGTCTCAGACGGTCTTGGATCGAAGCCGTTCTCCGATTTTGGCAGTCGCGCCGCCTGTCTTGCGGTGGCACGCGCTGTCCATGGCTGTAGTGGCAAGCCGAATATGGATCGCTCCCTGCTGTCCGACCGGATCAAGAGCAAATGGGTTTCCCTCATTACACCACTCATCCCCCGCGATTGCGCCGCCACCTGTCTGTTTGCCTTTCGGATGAAAGACGGCGTGGTTCACATGGGCATGCTTGGCGACGGGCTGGTCGCCGCCGTGAGAGGCGATGGCACGGTCGTGTCACTGTCCGACGACAAATCGGAGGGGTTTTCCAACATGACGGTCGCCCTTTCGCCTAATGTGACTGATAAAGACTGGCGTTGGCTGTCCATACCAGAAGAGGATTGCCTGTCGATCATTCTCTGCACCGACGGTGTCGCCGACGATTTGACCGACGCAACTGGCTTTGTCAAAGGGTTTTGCGAGGCACATCGGTGTCTCTCTTCGGTCTCGGCAGCTCGTCGCACTCGGGAGGCGCTGGAGAAGTGGCCGACGCCCAAGCACAGTGACGACAAGACCGTGGCCTGTCTGTTCCAGGAGGAGGTTGACGATGAATAGCACCGACAACGCTCCGGCAACAAGGCCGTTGGTCGACGAATACGGCAATATTCACTATCCCGTAGCAGAACTCGCCCGTGGGGGCCAAGGCGTCGTGTTTCGGACCACCGATGCCGACTTGGCGATCAAGCAACCGCTTGACGCTTCCGGCAACCCGGACAAGAACGCCAATCTGCGCGACCGCTTCCACAATATACGCCTTCTGCCGCTACCCTCCCGGATTCGGATTTCCCTAC